>CAJPNZ010000002.1 GCA_905372155.1 Propionibacteriaceae bacterium | reverse complement strand
GTTCTCCCCGCCCAGCCGCACCCCGAGGGCACCGGCCCCCGCCCCACGGGTCCGCAGGTGCGCCGCGCCGCGACACTGGTGACCGCCGTCACCGCCGCCGCCACGGGGCTGCTGGCCGGGGCGTTGATCGTGTTCGGAGGTGGGAGGAAATGACCGGGTTGTTGATCGCGGGGACCGCATCGGATGCGGGCAAGTCGTTGATCGTGACGGGCCTGGCGCGCGCGTTCCGGCGCCGCGGGATCAGGGTGGCCCCGTTCAAGTCGCAGAACATGTCCAACAACTCGATGGTCTGCTCGGACGGCACCGAGATCGGGCGCGCCCAGTACCTGCAGGCGCAGGCCGCCGGCGTGGAGCCGAGCAGCCTGCTGAACCCCGTGCTGCTGAAACCGGGCAGCGACCGGCGCAGTTTCGTCGTGCTCCGTGGCCGCCCCGCGGGGGAGCTCGGGGCGGGGGAGTACGCCAGCGGACGCAAACACCTGGCCGAGGCCGCCTTCGACGCCTACGAGGAACTCGCCGCCGGCCACGACCTGGTGCTGTGCGAGGGAGCCGGGTCGCCCGCCGAGATCAACCTGCGTCGGGGCGACTACGTCAACTTCGGCCTGGCGGAACGTTTCGGGCTGCCCGTGGTGCTGGCCGCCGACATCGACCGCGGGGGTGCCCTGGCGGCGATCTTCGGTACTCACGGCATCGTCTCCGAACAGGACCGCGGGCGGCTGGCGGGATACCTGATCAACAAGTTCCGCGGCGACCAGGCGGTGCTCGACCCGGGGCTGGACGAACTGACCCGGCGCACCGGTCTCAGGAACTACGGTGTGCTGCCCTGGCTGGCGGACGTGTGGCTGGACGGGGAGGACGCCCTGACCATCGGGTCGCGGGCGCTGCGTCCCGGCACCGGGGTGCTTCACGTCGCCGTCGTGCACTTCCCCCGCACCTCGAACGCCACCGATGTGGATGCGCTCGCCGCGGAACCGGGCGTCCAGGTGGTCGTCACCGCATCACCCGATCAGGTCGCCCGGGCCGATCTCGCGGTGCTGCCGGGGTCGCGGGCCACCGTCACGGACCTGACCTGGCTCAGGGAGAAAGGTTTGGCGGAGGCGATCCGTAACCGCGCCCGCCAGCAGCGGCCCGTGCTCGGCATCTGTGGTGGCTACCAGATGCTCACCGACCGTATCATCGACGACCTCGAGTCCGGTGACGGCGACATCCCAGGCCTGGGTTTGCTTCCCGGTGAGGTGCGCTTCGGCGAGGCGAAGGTGCTCGGCAGGCCGTCCGGGACCTGGCGGGGAGAACCGGTGGAGGGCTACACCATCCACCACGGGCGGGTTCACGCCTCCGGCGGGGAGGGGTTCTGCGAGGGACGGCAGGTCGGCGCCACCTTCGGGACCATGTGGCACGGGGCCTTCGAGTCCGACGGTTTCCGCCGGGCCTTCCTCGAGGAGATCGCACGACTGACCGGCAGCGACTGGCGGCCCAGCGAGGGCGCCCCTGGCTATGCCGAGCAGCGGGAGGCCATGATCGACAGACTCGCGGATGCCTGCGAGGACAACCTGGACGTGCCGGCGCTGCTGGAGGTGGCGAGGTGAAGGCGGGCATCACCGGTTGAACCGGCCCGTTCGCGTCAGCGAATGGACCGTGCCGGAACCGTGCCCTGAGCCTCCGGGGAGCTGTAACCGGAGGTGTCGGCCGGCGAGACCCGCCGCAGGGCCCCGGACCCCGGAATCCCCTGAAGCTGGGTGATGTCCTCCAAGGGAATGATTTTTGGTTTTCCGGGTTCGGTGATGCCCTATCTGTGATAGAGAAAGAGCAGATCGGATCAAGGGAGAACCGGATGAGAAGCCCCGTGAAGTACCGAATGCTGGGAGTTGTTTGCGCGCTGTCGATGGTGATGCTCCAAGGATGCTGGCCGTCGGGTGGCGAGAACGGCGCCTCCTCGAGCCAGTCCGCGCCCGAACCCAGTCCATCGCCGTCGGAGACGACGGGGGCGAGAACGAAAGTGCCCGCCTCGGCATATCTCACCGAGGCGAAGATCCTCTGGCAGGGGCCCGGGAATTTCACTGACGACTCAACCACTCTTGCGGGTGTACCGGAGGGACTCCTCATCAGCAATGCCGGTGGCGATGAAGCCGGATTGTCCCTGCACGCTTGGGAGGACGGCAGCGGGAAGTGGCGGATCCCGGTCGACGAAGGTTCGGGCGGTTTCGGGTTTCTCCTGCAGAAGGAGTACTACGAGGACACCGTCCCGGCCGGACACATTCCCGTGACCGTTCCTCTGACGAGGAACAGGGTCGAGCAACAGATCAGGGACGCCAAGGACGGCGCATTGCTGGGGCGTGCCGTGCTTGGACGCCACGGAGCCGTTCTGGAGGCCGGATCCGGTGCCCTCTACGTGGCTGGGAGTGATGACAGCGGTGCCTATGGACTGTCCCGTTTCGAATCGCTGGCGGCGAGCTCCCCGCAGTGGACCGGCGCCTTGAACGCCGGGCAACTGGCGACGAACTCGCGGGTGTTGGAGCGAGAGGGAAGAGCCGAATTCTGTGAGTTCAACAGGCTCGGGCAGGAGGGCCTGTGCACGGTCTCGGTTTCGCTCTCGGATGGCAGCCCGGCTGACTGGCTTCCCGCCGGCTCGAGGTTCCTGCGGATCGGTGAGAAGAAACTCGTCATCGATGAAGGAGGTTCCTACACCCTGCTGGACGGCGCCGGAAAGAAGCTCTGGTTCCGCGAATCGGGGAAGGTCGAATGGGCCCATCACGTCGCAGATTCCGTGATCCTGGGAGGAAAGGACCTGGTGTGGCGGGTCGACCTGGACAGCGGCGACCCCCAGTGGCAGGAAACCTGGGGCGAGGGGAGCGAGCTGGCAGAGATCGACGGGAAGGTCATCGTGGTCAGGACCCACGAGATGCTGCAAACCGCCGTGTTGGATGTGACAACTGGACGTCCCAGTTTTACCTCTCATGGTGAAACCCCTGCACCGGCAGCCATCATGCTGACCGCTGATGGAAGACTCGTGGTCGCCGGTCAGGGCACTGGGGAATCAGGTCTATACGCGGCGGCCATCAAACCCGGGACGGAGCAGTATCTGTGGCAGGCATGGTATAGCGGGTACGAAGAAGTGATGGCGCTTTCAGGACATCTGGTGCTGCGCAGCCAGACCGGCTTCGCGGTCCTGGGTTAGCCGGCCCCGGCGCGAAGCGTGGGGAAACCGGGACCGGCTGCGTTTTCGCGTACATCGCCTGGAACCGCCCCTTGCCCATCAGCCAATGACCGCCCCGGCGGAACCTACGCCACCGCCGGGGCGCGGACGGTACCGAGGCGGTTTCGTCAGGGAGCCAGGAGCCCCAGCGGAACCACCGCAATGCCGTCGGTCCGGCGGGAGGCATGGGGCCCGTGGGTAGGACGACGAGATCGGTCACGCGTTCCCCGAGCTCATGGTTCAGCCAACGCATCCTTGTTCGCCGCGGCGTAAGCGGTGAGCCAAGCACGCAGGGCGGGGCTGCTCGCTGCTGCGCGGTCGAGGTTTTCCCGATCCCTCGAGAGCCACTGCCGGCAGGTGCGGCAGCAGCTCATCGAGGTTGTCGTCCAAGATTCGGGGCGCGTACTCCGTGACCCCAATGGGGCGAATGGCCGGGAGGCCTCACTCCTCCAGGTCGCCGTCCACCTCCAGGTAGAGCTCGTGGAGCTGGTTGATCAGTTCGGGGTCGGGGTTCTCCCACATTCCGCGGTCCACCGACTCCTGGAGGCGTTCGACCATGCTGCGCAGCGCCCACGGGTTAGTCTGACGCAGGAATTCCTGGTTCTGTTCGTCGAGCAGGTAGGTGTTCGCCAGCGACTCGTGCATCCAGTCACCCACCACCTGGGCGGTGGCGTCGAAACCGAACAGGTAGTCGATGCCGGCGGCCATCTCGAAGGCTCCCTTGCAGCCGTGGCGGCGCATCGCCGCCAGCCACCTCGGGTTGACCACGCGCGCCCGGAACACGCGGGTGGTCTCCTCCGCGAGGGACCGGGTACGCACCGCGTCGAGGATGCTGGTGTCACCAACGTAGGCCTTCGGAGCGTCGCCGGTCAGGGCACGTACCGTCGCCACCATGCCGCCGTGGTACTGGAAGTAGTCGTCGGAGTCGATGATGTCGTGCTCGCGGGAGTCGACGTTCTTCGCGGCCACCTTGATGCGGCGGTAGTTGTTCTCCATGTCGTCGCGGGCGGGGGTGCCGTCGAGGTCGCGTCCGTAGACGAAGCCACTTCAGGCGGCGCAGACCTCGGCCAGGTCCTCGTCGGATCGCCAGTTCCCGGACCCGATCAGCTCCAGCATCCCGGCACCGTAGGTGCCGGGATTGGAACCGAAGATGCGGGGGCATCGGCCAGGGCGATGATGTGTGCGATGTTGCTTGCCGCGTAGTGGGCCCGATAGAGGATGACGCCGATCCTGGGACGGCGATGCCCGGCGGGCTCGTCGGTGGGGGCATCCGGCCGGAGCAGCTCACTCCAGACGGGCATCATCGAGACCGGTTCGAAGGCGTCGCCCGTCAGCAGGACAGTGTCGGCGAGGAAGGCGTGCACGGTGCGGAGGTTGTCGAGGCCGCCCTGCACGAAATAGGAACGAGCCTGCGCCGCGACCCCCATCGGCACGGTGGAGAGTTCCATCAACGCGGCGTCGGGGGTGTGCTGGCCACCGAGAACCACCAGCGGCAGGCCCGACTCGACGCACGTGGTGAAGGTCTTGGGCAGTTGTTCCTCGCCACCGAGGAAACGGAACACGACCAGTTCCGCGCCATCGACCAATTTCTTCACCGCGCCGACGTTGAGTTTCACGGGATTGCCGTACACGTAGTCGGCCTGACTCGCGCGTGCACTGAACAGGTCGGTAGCAGCGCGATTCTGGTCAAGGTGCCCTCCGTCAGGATCCACGTTCGGGTGGTTGAGGCGCCTGCGGGGTATTCCTGACTTCGCGGATGCGTCACAGTGGCGGGACTGTCCCGGAGCCACACCGGGTTCCAGAGCCCGAAGGCGAGCCAAGCCTAGCGTTCCTGCAGCCGGGTGAGCGTTTCCCAACGGTTGAGGTTTCATCAACGGTTGAGAGCGAAATGCTCGGTGCACATGGCCTACGCTGGGGCTCATGCAGGACCTCGTCATGACGTTGCGATGCCCGGATGGTCCTGGCATCGTGCACGCCCTCACCGGAGTTGTCGTCTCCCTGGGTGGCAACATCACCGAATGCCAGCAGTTCGCCTCCGCCGACACGGGACGCTTCTTCACCCGTATCGCCCTGGTCGGGCCCACACGTGATGAGTTGATGGGCGCCCTGCGTCCCGTGGCGGAGGGGCTCGGCGCGGAGTTCAACATCTACGGCACGCAACGCCCGACCCGCACCCTGTTGCTGGCCTCGAAGGCGGGGCACTGTCTCAACGAACTCCTGTTTCGGTGGCGCGCGGGAACCCTGCCCATCGACGTCGTCGGTGTCATGGCCAATCACGAAGTCCTGGGGTCGCTGGCCGATTTCTACGGTGTGCCGTTCACGCACCGGGTGGTCGTTCCCGAGACCAAAGCCGACTTCGAGGCCGAGGTCCGGCGCGTGATCGAGGAGCGGAAGGTGGACCTGGTGGTCCTGGCCCGTTACATGCAGGTCCTCAGCCCCGAGCTGTGCGATCACCTCGCCGGGCGCGCCATCAACATCCACCACTCCTTCCTGCCCGGTTTCAAGGGGGCCAATCCCTACCGGCAGGCCCACATCCGCGGGGTGAAACTGATCGGCGCCACGGCCCATTTCGTCACCAGCGATCTCGACGAAGGACCAATCATCGAACAGAACGTGGTCAGGGTGGACCACACCATGGGGGTCAGCAAACTGGTCAGCAAGGGGAGGGGCCAGGAATCGGAGACCCTGGCGGAGGCGGTGCGCCTGTTCGCCGAGCACCGGGTGCTGATGGACGGGAACAGGACGGTGATCTTCCGCTGATGTCGGCGGTCTCTGACATTGCGCTGATCGCGCTGTTCATCCTGATCGGTGGCACCTTCGCGGCCGCAGAGATGGCCTTGGTGACGCTGCGCGAGTCGCAGATCAGACAGCTCGCGGCCAAGGGCAAACGGGGACGGGCCATCGAACGGTTGACCAGCGACCCCAATCGCTTCCTGTCCGCCGTGCAGATCGGCGTGACCCTGTCCGGGTTCCTTTCAGCGGCCTTCGGCGGGGCGACCCTGGCGGCTGGGCTCGCCCCTGTCTTCAAGGGCTGGGGGATTCCCGCCTCGGTGGCCGATCCGCTGGCCCTGGTGATCATCACGATCGTGATTTCCTACTTCTCCATAGTGATCGGGGAGCTGAGCGCGAAACGCCTCGCCATGCAACGGGCCGAGGGGTTCGCGCTGGCGCTGGCCCCGCTGGTGTCCGGCATCGCGTCCCTGGCCCGGCCCGTCATCTGGTTCCTGGGGGCCTCCACCGATGCGGTGGTGAGGGTCTTCGGCGGCGATCCGAAACTGTCCAAGGACGCCGTGAGCGACGAGGAACTACGGGAGATGGTCTCGGGATCGACGACCCTGGGGCAGGAGGAACGCAGCATCGTCGACGAGGTCTTCGCCGCGGGCCAACTCAGTCTCCGCGAGGTGATGGTGCCCCGCACCGAGGTGGAGTTCCTCCCCTCCGACATGCCCATCCAGCTGGCCTACAAGGAAGTGCGCGGGGCGCCCCATTCCCGCTATCCGGTCACGGACGGCTCCGTCGACAAGGTGATCGGCTTCTGCCACGTCCGGGACCTGATGGATCTCGACGCCGGGGAACGCGGCGGTCAGCTGTCCGGAATCGTGCGTCCCGTACTGAACCTCCCGGAAACGGTGAAGCTGCTGCGGGCCCTGTCCGCGATGCGTGCCGCGAAGGCCCACATGGCCATCGTCCGCGACGAGTACGGCGGCACCTCGGGAATCGTCACGCTGGAGGACCTGGTGGAGGAACTGATCGGCGACATCACGGACGAGTACGACGTGGTGGACGGCACATCGCCCGCGAAGATCGATCCCCTTGCCCGGTTGGACGGGTTGACCACCATCGAGGAGTTCGCAGGGATTTCCGGGTACGTCATCCCCGAGGGTCCTTACGACACCGTCGCGGGATACGTCATGGCCAGGTTGGGGCGTCTGCCCGCGGTCGGGGACGAGGCGGACGTGGAGCTCTCCCCGTGTGAACCGACGAAGGAGGATACGGTGGCGCCGACCTGGGTGTTCAGGGTCGAGGAGATGGATGGGCGGCGCGCTTCCTGGATTTCCGCGCGCAGGGTTTCAGGAGCTGGCGATGGATGACGGATCGAGGTTGCTGACGGGGCCCGGGGCAGGTCCCGTGCTCAGCGCGGCAGTTCGTCATGCCGGGGGGGAGCTGCTCAGCTGGACGTTGGAACACGTGGACGCCAACCCCAACCAGTCCACCACCGCCACGTACTTGGCGAAGGTGTCCTGGCCCTATGGGGAACGCACCGAACTGCTGGGCGTCTCCGCTCGCCGCGGGGAACTGTCCGAGACCGACCGGGGGGCCGAGGTCTTCGGCGACGGCAACCGCGAGGTGGCGGTGTGGATCTATCCGGCCGATCCCGACCTTCCGGGTCTGAAACGGGCGGCCTACCCCGAGTTGCTGGCCGAACTGGTCAACGATGCCCGGCTGCTGCCGTACCCTGTGACCGGGGACGAACTCGAATTGAAGATCATCGGCTACCGGCCTCGCCGTCGCGCGGTCGTGCGGTTCACCACGGGCGGAAACACCTTCTACATCAAGGCGATCCGCGCCAAGCTCTTCGACGACGTGCTTTTCAGGCATCGGATGCTGACCGCCGCAGGGGTGCCGGCTCCCCACGTCGCTCACACCACCGGCGATCAGTTGATGATCCTCGATGCGCTGCAGGGCAGGCCCCTGGCACGTGCGATCTTCGAGCCCGGTGATCCGTGCACCCCCGAGCAGCTGATCGAGGTGCTCGACTCCATGCCCGCGAGTGTCGCACAGCTGGAACGCCGCCCACCCTGGAGCGACGCCGTTCAACACTATGCGGAAATCGTTTCCTCGGCTCTGCCCGAGGTGCGCGGTGACCTCGGTTGGGCCGCGCAACGGATCCAGATCGGCCTCGCGGGGATCCCATGCGGCAACGAACCCACCCACGGCGACTTCCACGAGGGCCAGGTGCACGTGGCCGCGGGGCGTGTGGTCGGGATCCTCGACGTGGACACGATCGGACCCGGTCGGCGCGCCGACGACCTGGCCTGCCTGATCGCCCACCTGTCCACCATCCAACGCATGAACCCCGCCCAGGAGGCCAAGGTACGAGACCTGCTGGCACGGTGGGTGCCGGTCTTCGACAGGCGCGTGGACCCGGTGGAGCTGAGACTGCGGACGGCGGCCGTTGTCATCTCCCTGGCAACCGGTCCTTACCGCAGCCAGGAACCGAATTGGCAGGAATCCACCAGGCAGATGGTTCGCTCCGCCCTGGCACTGGTCAGGCAAGTTGCGGGCTGATAACGATTCGGCGGGGTACCGCGCCTTGGCGATGCGCGCGCGATATGGTCATGGCACCCAGGAAACCTTCCGAAGTTTGGAGCTCGAAGTGACCAAGTCCCTGCTCAAACTCGCCTCCCTCGCCGCCGTCAGCTCCCTGCTGCTGTCCGCATGCGCCGAGGCACCGACGACGACACCCTCCTCATCCCCGGCCGGTTCCGCCCCGGCCAGCAGTGCCGCCGGCGGCGCCACCGCTGGTTCAGGGGATTTCAAGGCCTGCATGGTTTCCGACTTCGGTGGTTTCGACGACAAGTCCTTCAACGAGACCTCCTACAAGGGCCTGCTGCAGGCGAAGGAGCAGCTCGGTGTCGAGACCGCGCAGATCGAGTCCAAGGAGGAATCCGAGTACGCGCGCAACGTCCAGTCCATGATCGATGCCAAGTGCGGTGTCATCGTGACGGTGGGGTTCGCCCTCGCGAATGCCACGGAAGCCGCCGCGAAGCAGAACCCGAACGTCAAGTTCGCGATCGTCGACAATGAATCCTTCGAAGGGGTGGACAACGCGAAGGGACTGATCTTCGACACCGCCCAGCCCGCCTTCATGGCAGGTTATGTCGCCGCCTCGCTGAGCCAGACCGGGAAGGTCGGCACTTTCGGTGGGGCCGATTACCCGACCGTGCGGATTTTCATGGACGGTTTCGCCCAGGGCGTTGAGTACTACAACAAGGCCAAGGGCAAGAGCGTTCAGGTGCTCGGCTGGGATCGTGCCACGAAGGACGGGCAGTTCATCGGCGGGGCCAGCCCGTTCGACGACAACGCCGGCGGCAAGAACACCGCGAACACGCTCATCGCACAGGGCGCCGACATCATCCTTCCGGTCGCCGGTCCCTCCGGGCTGGGGGCGCTGGCCGCCGTGAAGGAGACCAACGGCAAGGCGAACGCCATCTGGGTGGACACCGATGGTTACGTCTCCGCACCCGAGTACAAGGACGTGATCATCACCTCGATCGTGAAGAGCATGGACGTGGCCGTCCTCGACGTCATCAAGGCCGCCAAGGAGGGTTCCTTCTCCTCCGACCCCTACGTCGGAACCCTCAAGAACAAGGGTGTCGATCTTTCCGAGTTCCATGATTTCGACTCCAAGGTCTCGGCCGAGACCAAGTCGGAGCTGGAACAGATCCGCGCCGACATCATTTCCGGGAAGATCACCGTCGAGACCACTGTCAGGTGATGCTGAAGCAGATGGAATGAAATGCTGAAGCAGATGGAATGAAATGTGGAGCAGGGACGTCCCCTGTGGATGTCCCTGCCCCACTGAACGCTTGTAGAGTGGGCCCGCCTGATGAAGGAGGAACAGTGACTTCGTCGCCCCCGGCCGCTCCCGTGTTGTCGTTGGAAGGCATCACGAAACGTTTCGGTCCCCTCACGGCCAACAACGACATCAGCATCGACATCGTTCCGGGTCGCATCCACTGCCTGCTCGGAGAGAACGGGGCGGGAAAATCCACCCTGATGAACATCCTCTTCGGGTTGCTGGCCCCCGACGAAGGTGAGGTCTGGCTGGGGGAGGAGCAACTGAGGCTGGGGGATCCCCGGCAGGCCATGGCGGCAGGCATCGGCATGGTGCACCAGCACTTCATGCTGATTCCCCCGTTCACGGTCGCGGAGAACATGGTGCTGGGACACGAACCCGGTTCCGCGGGGCTCCTCGACATCGACCAGGCCAGGCGGCGGGTCCGGGAACTCTCGAAGCAGTACCGCCTGGAGGTCGATCCGGATGCCCTCGTGGAGGACCTGCCCGTCGGCATCCAGCAGCGGGTCGAGATCCTGAAGTCCTTGGCCCTGGACGCCCGCTATCTGATCTTCGACGAGCCGACGGCGGTGCTGACCCCGCAGGAGATCGGCGAGTTGATGGACGTGATGCGCGCGCTGCGCGACGAGGGTCGCGCGATCGTCTTCATCACCCACAAGCTCCGCGAGGTGCTGGAGGTCGCCGACGACATCACGGTCATCCGGCGCGGCGAGGTCGTCGGGCGCGCCGAGCCCACCAGCACCGAGGCCGAGCTGGCCGCCATGATGGTCGGGCGTTCCGTGGAGCTGAAGGTGACCAAACAGGCGCCGCGGATCGGGGAGGAACGCCTGGTGATCTCCGGGCTGACGGTGGCCAGCGCATCCGGGGCGGTGGCCGTCGATCACCTCGACCTGACGGTGTGCGGCGGCGAGATCATCGTGATCGCGGGGGTTCAGGGCAATGGGCAGAGCGAACTGGCCGAGGCACTGCTCGGCACCATGACTCCGGTCGGTGGCACGATCACCCTCGACGGTGCCGACGTCACGCGGCTCAGTCCCGCCAGAACCTTGAGGGCGGGCCTCGGCTACGTGCCAGAGGACCGGAACAAGGACGGCCTGATCGGGGATTTCTCGATCGCCCAGAACCTGGTGCTGGACAACCTCGACCACTTCAGCGTGGGCGGAAACCTCAAGCTGGGGCAGATCAACCAGCACGCCGCGAAGCTGGTCGAGGAGTTCGACATCCGCACCGACTCCTACGCGCAACCGGCCCGGTCGCTGTCGGGCGGCAACCAACAGAAGGTGGTGCTGGCCCGGGAACTGTCGCGCCCGCTGTCGCTGCTGCTGGCGAACCAGCCGACCCGGGGCGTCGACGTGGGCGCGATCGAGTTCCTTCACAACCGGATCGTCGCCGAACGGGACAGGGGAACCGCTGTGCTCATCATCTCCACGGAACTCGACGAGGTGGAGTCCTTGGCCGATCGCATCGCGGTCATGTACCGGGGACGCATCGTCGGTGTCGTCGGGCCGGACACCCCCCGCGACGTGCTGGGGCTCATGATGGCGGGGATCGACCACGAGGACGCCGCCGCCATCACGGAGCAGGAGGACCGGGCATGAACACCGAAACCCGTGGCCGCCCGGCCTGGGTCAACACGGCCCTGGTGAGCACGGCCTCCCTGATCCTGGCCTTCGCCGTCGCGATGGTCATCATGGTGGTTACCGACGCGGAGATCATGGCGAAGTACGCCTACTTCATCGCCCGGCCCGGCGACGCCCTGGACGCCACCTTCGGCAAGATCGCGATCACCTTCGAGGCCATGTACGTGGGTTCCCTCGGGTCGGCGACCGCCCTCACCGAAACCACCGCGGAGGCGGCCCCCTTGATAGCGGCCGGCCTCGGGGTGGCGCTGGCATTCCGGGCCGGGCTGTTCAACATCGGCGCCCAGGGTCAGGCCGTGATGGGGGCGCTGGTCGGGGCTTATCTCGGTTTCAGCATCAAGGGGCTCCCCATCTTCCTGCATCTTCCGTTGGTGATCTTCGCGGGTGTTCTCATGGGGGCGCTCTGGGGCGGCGTGGTCGGTCTCATCAAGGCCCGCACCGGGGCCCACGAGGTGATCCTCACGATCATGATGAACTACGTCGCCGCGAACATCCTCTCCTTTCTGCTGAAGCAGCCGTTCATGCGGCAACCGGGGACAACCAACCCGATCGCCCCCGTGCTGGAATGGAGCGCCACCCTGCCCCGGGTCGCCGGTACCCGCCTGCACCTGGGATTCGGGCTGGCGCTGCTGGCGGCCCTGGGATGCTGGTGGCTCCTGGAGCGCACCAGGTTCGGTCTCCGGCTGCAGGCGGTCGGGTTGAACCCGGACGCAGCGGCAACCGCGGGCACATCCGTGGGTCGGGTCACCTTCACGACGATGGCGCTGGCCGGTGGCCTGGCCGGTCTCGGGGGCCTGATCACCGTCACCGCCCCCGTGATCCTGACGAGCTACCCGTCACAGCTGACCGTCAGCATCATCGGCACCCTCGGGTTCGACGCCATCACGGTTGCCCTGCTGGGGCGTTCCCGCCCCCTCGGCGTGGTGTTTGCGGGGTTGTTGTTCGGCGCGTTGAAAGCGAGCCGCACCGCCATGGTCACGATCGCCAACACCCCCAAGCAGCTGGTGGATCTCATCCAGGCCCTGATCGTCCTGCTCGTCGCGGCGCCTGCCTTCGTCATATGGTTGCTGCCCTTCCTCAAGGAACGCAGGCGCGGGGCCGTCCGGACCGTTCCCAAGGAGGCCAAGGCATGAGCACCGACATCATCGTTCCCGGTGCCGACGCTCCGGAAAGGAAGGTCGTCGAATCACCGGAGGGGCGTTCCACGCGCATAGCGGCGGGTATTCTCCTCGCCCTGCTCGGGTTGCTGCTGGTGGTGATGGCGTTCACCGCCAATCCGACCGGGAACATCGCCCTGTCGGATGCCTTCGCGGATGTGCAGTTGCCGACCATCGAGGTGCCGGGCCCACCGGTGCTGCTGTTCCTCGCCCTGCTCACCCTGGCCTCGGGGGCCGTGTTCCTGATCGGCAGGCTCCCGAAGGGCTGCCGCACCGCGGCGGGAGTGATCGCTGGGTTCAGCATCCTCGCCGGTTTCGTTGTCTGGGCCGCCGCGTCCTCCGCTGTTCCGTTCACCCTGACGAGCCAGCTGAACCTCACGCTGGCGTATTCGACGCCGCTGCTGTTCGGGGTGCTGGCCGGCGTCCTGTCGGAGCGCGCCGGCGTGGTGAACATCGCGATCGAGGGCCAGTTCCTGGCCGCGGCCTTCGCGGCCTCCGTGATGTTCTCCATCACCCAGTCCTTGGGGTTTTCCGTCACCCAGTCCTTCCTGGCGGCCCTGGCCGCGGCGGCCGTCGCAGGCCTCCTGATGGGGGCCGTGCTGGCCCTGTTCACGCTGAAATACCTGGTGGATCACGTCATCGTCGGCGTGGTCGTGAACCTGTTGGCCACCGGGTTGACGGGGTTCGTCTTCCAGCAGCTCGTCGCCCGCGACCTCAAGACCTTCGGTGTGGTCAGCCCCATGCCGGTGTTCGCCGTTCCCGCGCTGAGCGAGATCCCGTTCATCGGGCCGATCCTGTTCACCCAACGCCCCTTGACCTTCATGGCCCTGCTGGCGGTTCCGCTGGTGTGGTTCCTGCTCCACCGCACCAAGTGGGGGCTGCGGGTCCGGGCGGTCGGCGAGCACCCGCGGGCAGCGGACACCGTCGGGATCAAGGTGATCTCCACCAAGACCCAGGCCGTGCTGCTGGGCGGGATCTTCGCGGGTCTCGGCGGGGCCTATTTCACGGTCGGTTTCGTCGGAGCCTTCCAGGACAACAACATCACGGCCGGAAACGGTTTCATCGCCCTGGCCGCGGTGATCATGGGTCGCTGGCATCCCGTCCTGGGGGCGGGCATGGCCCTGTTCTTCGGATTCACCCGAGCCTTGGCGCAGTCCATCAAGCTGATGAACCTCCCGATTCCCAGCGAGTTCATCGAGATGTTGCCTTACGTCGCCACCATCATCGCCGTGGCGGGACTGGTCGGCCGCGTCCGCCCGCCCGCCGCCGACGGCGCTCACTTCGTGAAGACCCACTGACATGACCGGCATCGACTGGAAGCGGCTGCGGGCCGCGGCGCGGGAGGTCACGGAAAGGGCCTATGCGCCCTACTCCGACTACCAGGTGGGTGCGGCCGCACTGGTGGACGACGGCCGTATCGTGGTCGGTTGCAACGTGGAGAATGCCTCCTATGGGGTGGGGCTCTGTGCCGAGTGCGGGCTGGTCTCGCAGCTGAACGCCACCGGGGGCGGCCGGCTGGTGGCCTTCACTTGCTGCAACAAGCTGGGGGAGAGGATCATGCCCTGCGGACGGTGCAGGCAGCTGCTGTTCGAGTTCGGTGGGAACAGGCTTCTCGTGGACACCCCGGTCGGGGTGCTGCCGATGTCGGAGGTGCTGCCGCAGGCCTTCGGACCCGCCGATCTGGACCATGCCCGCTGACCCCGACCTGCAACTCTAGGATGTCCTCATGCTGAGCCCGGAAGAACTACGCGCCCTGCCCAAGGTTGCCCTCCACGACCATCTCGACGGCGGGTTGCGGCCCGCGACCGTGATCGAGCACTGCGCTGAGAACGGGCACGAACTGCCCACCACCGACCCGGAGAAGCTGGGCAGGTGGTTCTTCGAGTCCGCCGATTCCGGTTCCCTGGTGCGATACCTGGAGGGTTTCGCCCACACCACCGCCGCCATGCAGACCCGCGACCAGCTGGTGCGGGTGGCGCGGGAGTTCGTGCTGGACCAGGCTGCCGACGGCGTCGTCTACGCCGAGGCCCGCTGGGCCCCCGAACAGCACCTGGAGAAGGGACTGACGCTGGAGACGGCTGTGGAGGCGGTCCGCGACGGCCTGGCCGAGGGCATGGCGCAGGCCGAGGCCGCGGGACGGGCCATCGTCGCCACCCAGATCGTCACGGCGATGCGTCACGTCGACGAACCCACCACCGAGATCGCCGAACTGGCCCTGGCCTATCGCGACGACTCCGTCGTCGGATACGACATCGCCGGCGCCGAGATGGGCTTCCGCCCCACCCGTTTCCAGGCCTCCTTCGACCTGCTGCGACGCAACAACGCACACTTCACCATTCACGCAGGCGAGGCCGACGGACCGGAGTCGATGTGGGAGGCCGTCCAACTCTGCGGCGCCCAGCGCATCGGCCACGGTGTGCGCATCTGCGAGGACATCGACGACTTCTGGGAGGCCCGGCCCCGGTTCGGGCGCTTCGCGGCCTTCGTGCGGGATCAGCGGATCCCGCTCGAGGTGTGCCCGACCTCGAACCTTCAAACCGGTGTGGTCAAGTCCCTCGACCGGCACCCTGTCGGGCGACTCGCCGAGCTCGGTTTCAACGTCACCATCCACTGCGACAATCGCCTGATGAGCGGCACATCCCTGTCCGAGGAGTTCGCGAAGCTCTCCGAGGTCTTCGGATGGGGGCTCACCGAGGTGGAGGCCGTGACCGTGGCGGCCATGCGCGCGGCCTTCCTGCACCACGACGAACGAGAGACCCTCGTCAACGGACTGATCCGCCCCGCCTTCCACGCCGCCCGCCGCGAGGCGCGGGCGTGATCACGGCCGCCGCGGATGGGTCCTCGCTGGCAAATCCCGGCCCGGCCGGGTGGGCCTGGTACATCGACGACGACCGATGGGCCGCTGGGGGATGGCCCCACGGAACCAACAACATGGGGGAGCTGATGGCGGTGCTGGATCTGTTGAACTCCACGGCGGGTACGGACGAGGAGCTGCTGGTCCTGTGCGATTCGCAGTACGTCATCAATTCCCTGACCGCGTGGCTTCCCGGCTGGAAACGCCGCGGCTGGAAGAAGGGCGACGGCAAACCCGTCCTGAACGCCGACCTGATGAAGCAACTGGATCGCGCCCTGCAGGGCAGGCAGGTGCGTTTCGAATGGGTCAAGGGACACGCGGGCCATCCCCTGAACGAGGCCGCCGACGAACGGGCACGTGCCGCCGCCACCGCCCATCGGGACGGTGCCCCCGTGGCCCGGGGACCCGGGTTCCCTGGGGTGGGGAAGAAACCGGCACGACCGGAACCGCCGCGCGACGATGCACCCGAACAGCTCGCGCTGTTCGAGCTTCCCGGCGAGCGGGCATGACCGCCGATCCCCGGGAGGTACTGGACCTGGGGTTGGAGATCGGTTGCGGAATGCTGGCCCACGGCGCCTCCGTGTCCTCGGCGATCCGGGCCTCCCGGCACGCCATGCGGGACCTCGGAGTGGCGGAATACCACACCGACGTCACCGGGAACATGATCATCGTCTCGGTCAGGGGAAAGACCGACGGCGAACCCCTGACCGCCATGCGGGTGGTTCCCATCGGCCATCAGGACTTCGAGCTCATAACGATGCTTCAGCAGGTGGCCTCCGAGGCCCGGAACAACAGCATCCCGGACTCCCGGGCCCGGATCGAGGCCATTCTCGGGCGTCACGGACGCTGGGGAGGGCTTGACGTCTCGCTGGGTTTCGGGGCGGTTTCCAGCGCGGCGGCGCTCATGTTCGGGGCCCGGTGGATCGTCGGCCTGCTGGCGCTGATCGTTGCCTGGAGCATCCACCGGACCCAGGTGTGGCTTTCGAAGCGACGGGTCTCGGTGTTCTTCCAGCAGTGCGTCGGTGGGGCGATGGCCGCGGCCGCCGCGGTCGGCGTCGCCCTGGCCAAGGGGTGGGGTGTCCCGGGGCTGGCCGGGATCGAACCGGGGCTGATAGTCATCGGCGCCATCATCTCGATGCTCGCGGGCCTGGCCATTCTCGGCGCCTCGGAGGACGCCATCTCAGGTCTCTACGTGACCGGCACCGCCCACGCCATCCACGGGCTGATCGTCACCATCGGACTGGTGATCGGTGCCAGTGTCGTGGTGGCGGGCGCCAGCTGGTTGGGCATCCCGGTGTGGATCAACGCACAGTTCAGCATCGATGGCCTGCTGGGTCCCGTCTCGGTGTTCTGGTCCGGGATCGTGGCCGCGGCGTGGGCGTTCTGCACCCGAGCATCGCGGCGGGCGATCGTCAGCGCGGGGCTGATCGGCGCGGCCAGCTGGTGGTTCTTCCTGTGGCTGCTGGCGCAGCGCTGGCCCGTGGTGGCGGCCACCGGAGCGGCCGCCCTGCTGGTCGGGGCGGCATCCGCAGCTGCGGCACGCCTGCTGCGGGTGCAGCTGGACTCCATCTCGGCATCGGCCGTGGTGCCGATCCTGCCCGGTCTGGTCACGTGGTCCGGAGTGTTGAAGTTGGCTCTCGGGACGGGGGAGACGTCCTTCGTGGACGGCCAGCAGGACCTGATGACCGCGGCCGCGGTGGGCATCATCCTGGCCGCGGGTGTCGCCGCGGGTGCGGCCATGGCACGTCCGATGTCGGTTCCGATTCGAAAGTTGCCCTGGCCCATCCGTCCTCCGGGTTCGCGTGGCGCCTGGAAGCGATGAAGCCGTACGGTATGGGATGTGAAACCACGCCACCTGGACCTGCTGGTCAGTCTGTCATCCCCGAGCCTCAGCCCCGATGGTGAGCAGGCGGTTTTTGCTGCGCGACACCCTTCCTTCGTCGTCGATGACCACGTCGGGAGAATCTGGAGCGTGGCCACGGCCGGCAGGGGGCGTCCTAGGCCCCTGACCCGGGGCACATCGGACCTGGCGCCACAGCTGAGCCCCGACGGGCAGACGGTGGCCTTCCTCCGGGGCGGCATCGATGTCAAACCGCAGCTCGCCATCGTCGCCGCCGAGGGCGGGGAACCCAGGATCATCACCGATGCTCCCTTGGGGGTGGATGAGTTCGTGTGGTCCAGGGACTCGGGGAAGCTGGCCTTCGTCGCCAGGATGCCCGAGGAGGGGCGGTACGGGACCCTTGACGGCGTTCCCGCCGACCGCGAGGATCCCAGACTGATCGTGGGCAACAAATACCAGGCCAACGGTCTCGGATACACCCGGGACCGTCCCCGGGGGATCTACCTGCTCGAAGTTCCCTCCCTCGACGAGGAACCCTGGCTGGAACCCCGGGGACGCGCGGCAACGGGGACCGATGAAGAACCCAGGGACGACACGGTTCTCGGAGGACGACGCGGAATCCCCCGGGCGCGGCTGCTCACCCCGCTGGAGGCCGACTGCCACCAACCGGAGTTCACCCCGGATGGGGAACGTGTCTACTTCACCGCTGCGCTGCACGCCGGGGAGGACTCGGATCTTCGATCGATGGTCCACGGTGTGCCCGTGGCCGGTGGCGAGCCGGTTCTCGTGGTCGGTGGTCCTGAATCGCCACAGGCCTGGTCACGACCCCGGTTCAGCCGTGACGGCAGGACCCTGTTCCTGTTGACGGAGCACCTCGGTGAGAGCGGGCTCGACTTCGTCGGACGTGCCACGGCCGTCGCCGCTCTGGATGTCGAAGCGAATTCCGGCACCGAACCCCGGGTCCTCACGGATCCGGTTACCAGCGATTACGAGGCTCCGTGGAGTTTCCTGGAGCCCTTCGGGGAGGGATCCGTCTTGGCCCCCGCCAGGGTCCGGGGCTGCGGGGAACTGCATGCGATTTCCCCCGAAGGACGGATTGATGTTCTCGTCAGGGGGCCGAGAGTGGTCAGTGCCGCTGCGGAACGTGAAGGTGTGACCGTGGTGGTCGTCAGCGAGGCCACACACCCCATGGAACTCGCCCGTCTCGCCGAGGGAAGGCTTGTCCGGCTGACCGATTTCGCGCGACCTCTCATTGCTGCTGCGACCCCGGTGGAGCCGAGGGAACTGACCGTGCAGGGCGAGGACGGCAATGACATCCATGGCTGGGTGTTCGTGCCCAAGGGGCGAGGACTCCACCCGGTTCTGTTGAACATCCACGGAGGTCCGTTCTCGAATTTCAACTGGGCCTTCTTCGACGAGGCCCAGGTCTATGTCCGCGCGGGATATGCCGTGGTGCAGTGCAACCCTCGGGGCTCCGCATCCTACGGGCAGGCCCATGGCCGGGCGGTCAAGGAACGTATGGGCGTGGTCGACATGGCCGATGTGTTGGCCTTCCTGGATGGGGCGTGTTCACAGTTCAAGAGCCTGGACGAGGACCGGGTGGGAATCATGGGAGGTTCTTACGGGGGCTACCTGACCGCGTGGATCACCTCGCACGACGACAGGTTCGCCGCCGCCGTCGTCGAGCGGGGTTACCTGGATCCCGCCGCGTTCGTCGGGACCAGCGACATCGGATGGTTTTTCTCGGACGGCTATGTTGGTGTCGATCCGGATGGGGTTGAGCAGCAGTCGCCCATGGCGCGGGTCGGGCAGGTCACGACCCCGACACTGGTCATTCATTCCGAGCGGGACCTGCGGTGCCCGTTGGAACAGGCGCAACGTTACTTCGCCGCGCTGCGGCGCAACGAGGTCACCACCAGGATGCTGGTTTTCCCCGGTGAGAATCACGAGCTCTCGCGATCCGGAACACCGTGGCACAGAAGGCAAAGATTCGAAGCAATTCTCGACTGGTGGGCCGAACAGCTCCCGGTACGGATGAAAGAGGCACGACGTGGAAGGTGAAGCAGCCTTCGGGTTGAAGGATGTGCAGGTTGGGTTGGGGTCGCGGGCGGTGTTGCAACAGGTGAACCTGTCGGCGCCCCTCGGTTCGGTGACGGGCCTGATCGGGCGGAACGGGGCGGGCAAGTCCACGTTGTTGCGGTTGCTCGCCGGCCGCGAGGCCCGGTACACCGGTGAGGCACAGGTCTTCGGCAGGAAGCTCCCCGATGCGGCATCCGGGACGGTTTACCTGACCGCGGAACACTGGCCCTTCGGGGGGGACCAACGCCTGCGCGACCTCGCACACCACGTCTCCCGGGTGCATCCGAATTTCGACATGGAACGCGCCAACGAGCTGTTGGCCTGGTTCGACGTCCCCGAGAGCCGCCATCCCATGGCCCTCAGCCGGGGACAGCGCACGGCCGCTTTCCTCAGTCTGGCATTGGCGGCTCGTGCCCCACTGACCCTGCTGGACGAGCCCTACAACGGCCTCGACGTACCGGCACGGCAGCGGTTCACGAGGGTTCTACTGGAGGAGTTACGCATGTTTCCCCGCACCCTGCTGATTTCCACGCATCTCGTCGACGAAGCCGAACCGCTGTTCCAGTACGTGGCTCTCATGGAGGGCGGGCGGGTGACAGCGGCTGACACGGTGAGGGGGATGATCACCTCGTTCACGCGGGTGAGCGGGCCAATCGTGGAGGTGGACGCGCTTCCCAGGCTCGGACGGCTGGATCGGGAGGGGGCATGGGCCAGCGCTGTCGTGAGAAAAGGGTCGGAAGGTGACCTGCCGGCGAAACCGGTGAGCCTTCGGGAATTGGCCGACCTCCTGATAGGCCCCAGACGTGACGCCCAGGTGGACGTCGAGAAAGGGAAGTGACGATGAACGGAGACGTCGGTGCAGTGCTGTCCGCCATCGGTGGGCGGTTCGCGTGGCGCTACTGGTGGCCCGCCGTTCCGTGGCTGGCGGACGTTGCAATGGTCGCCACGTTCCGGCGGGAGAACGTCCAGGAACCGGCCGGTGTGCTTTTCCTGGTCTGCTTGGCGACGGTGCCGCTGCTGTGGCTGTGGGGAGCGCGCTTCGCCGTCGCCCTGGGACACGACAGGCGACGGGTGTTTCCGATGCTTGTCGCGTTGAGCGTCGGTTTGCCGATGCTCTGGCAGATCATCGGCAGCATCGCTCGGCTGACCACGGGGCAGGGGGATGCCGGTCGCTCCGAGGGGTTGTTTCTGTTCTACGGCCTGCCCATCGTTGCCCTGCTGATGCTGGGATGCGCGCTCTGGCTGGGTTATGGGTGGCGTGGAGCGGTTGTCGCCGTCCTGGGATGGGGAGCCGCGGTGGCTCTGTTTTATCTGGTGCTGTGGCCCCTGTTCGTCGGGCTCGATCTGGTTGCGTTCATCGTCGGGACCTGCTGGGTGATCCTGATGCTGGTAGGAGCCGCCTGGGGAGGCTGGGGAGGTTTCCGTATCGCACGGGCCTGAGCAGGACACGGGGTCGAGCAGCACCCGATAGGATGCGGGCCATGTGTTCTGACGTTCTAGCGGCGGTTGCCTGGCCCTACGCGAACGGTCCCCGCCACATCGGTCATGTGTCCGGTTTCGGTGTCCCCTCGGACGTTTTCGCGCGCTACATGCGCATGGCGGGGCACAACGTGCTGATGGTCTCCGGATCGGACGAACACGGCACCGCAATCCAGGTGAAGGCCGACTCCGAGGGTTTGACGGCCCGTGAATGCGCAGACAAGTACCACCGGGTGATCGCCTCCGACCTGCAGGGGTTGGGCTTGTCCTACGACCTGTACACCCGCACCACCACTCCCAACCACTACCGGGTGGTGCAGGAGGTGTTCAAGGCGCTGTACGACAACGGCTACGTCATCGCCCAGACCCAGATGGGAGCCATCTCCCCGTCCACGGGACGCACCCTGCCCGACCGTTTCATCGAGGGCACCTGCCCCATCTGCGACTACACCGGGGCCCGCGGCGACCAGTGCGACAACTGCGGGAACCAGCTCGACCCGGCGGACCTGATCAACCCGGTTTCCCGCATCAACGGCGAAACCCCGCGGTTCGTGGAGACCGAGCATTTCTTCCTCGACCTGCCGAAGGTCGCGGAGCAGCTGACGACATGGCTCGACTCCCGCGAGGACTGGCGGCCCAACGTCTTGAAGTTCAGCCACAACCTGCTGGAGAAGATCCGCCCCAGGGCCATCACCCGCGACCTCGACTGGGGGGTTCCCGTTCCCCTTGAGGGATGGGTGGACGCGCCCATGAAACGCATCTACGTGTGGTTCGACGCGGTCATCGGCTACCTGTCGGCCTCGATCGAATGGGCGAGGCGCAGCGGGGACCCGGACGCCTGGCGGAGGTTCTGGAACGAGGAGACCGCCCAGAGCTTCTACTTCATGGGCAAGGACAACATCGTCTTCCACTCCGTCATCTGGCCGGGCATCCTGCTGGGAGCCAACGGGCAGGGAGCCGTCGGCGGTGAGATCAAACCCGCCCTGGGGGAGCTGCAACTTCCCACGGAAGTGGTCTCGTCGGAGTTCATGACCATGCGCGGCTCGAAGGTCTCGAGCTCCAGGGGTGCCTCCATCTTCGTCGGTGACTTCCTGGATGAGTTCGGACCCGATGCGCTCAGGTATTTCATCGCGGTGGCCGGCCCCGAGAACCAGGACACCGACTTCACCTGGGAGGAGTTCGTGCGCCGGGTGAACTTCGAACTGGCCAACGAATGGGGCAACCTGGTCAACCGCTCCATCTCCATGGCACACAAGAACAACGGCGCGATCCCCCGGGCCGGGGAACTGACTCAGGCCGATCGTGAACTGCTCGACGCCTCCGCCGCGTCCTTTGCGACGGTGGGGGAACACATCGCGGCCCGCCGCTTCAAGGCCGGCATCACCGAGGCGATGCGGATCGTCTCTCTGGCGAACAAGTACCTGTCCGATCAGGAACCCTGGAAGCTGAAGGACGACCCGGCCCGCCGCGACACCGTGCTGCACGTTGCGCTGCAGGTGGTCTCCGACTGCAACACCCTGTTGACCCCGTACCTGCCACACTCCGCCCAGGCCGTCTTCGAGGCCCTCGGCAACGAAGGGGTGTGGGCGGCCCAGCCGGAGCTCAGGGAGGTCACCGACGGCGAGATCACCTATCCGATCCTGACCGGCGACTACGCGGCCCAGCAGGCGGTGTGGGGACGCCGCCCCGTCGTTGCTGGCACCCCGCTGGCAAAACCCAGCCCGTTGTTTCGCAAACTCGACGAGAAGCTGGCGACGGAGGGCCCGAGCTGGGCGCCGATCCGGGCGTAGCGGTGGCGGGGAGAACCGCGGCGAAAGCACCGGTTCCCGGAGCGTTTCGACGAGGAGGTGGGTCCCGGAATCCTGGACCCACCTTGCGCGTCACCACGATCCGCCGCTGAAGCCGCCCCCGGAGAACCCGCCGCCGCCCGAGAATCCGGAACCTCCCGAGGTTCCAGAGGAGATGTGACTGGACGAGGAGAAGGAGCTCGAATCGTAGCTGCTCGCTCTTGCGGCTTCATGGGCCGTGAACATGGCGTCGGAGAAGTTGTAGCAGAAATTGTTGAACTTGGTGTAGAAAGCGTTGTTCGAGGCGTGGAGTTTGACCCCTTGATACCAGGACGTGTCGGCCTTGAAACGGTTCATCTGCTTGAGCTGGGAGAACAGTTCCGTCCACCGCCTCGCCACGCCGAAGATCATGGCGTAGGGAAGGTAGCGGCTGAAGATGTCAACGCCCTCCTCGAAGCGCAACTTGTCCGCCTCAGCGGTGCTCAGATAGAGCTCGAAGCCACGCGCCTGCACCAGGGCAGCCGATCCCTTGGCCGTGCGTTTCCCGAACTTTCCGGACATCGCGAGCACCGCTATGCCGATCATCACAACGGGAAGACCCACCAAGCCCCAACCGAGACCGTACCCTAGGACCCCGGAGAGCAGGCATCCCATGACGATGATGAAAAAGCCGGCGGCACCCCCTGTCCAGCGCATGGACTTCGGGTTTTCACGGAACCAACCGAGCTCCGCCACCCGCTGATAGAGAAGCTCCCGGATCTCGGAATCCATACCATCGTATTTCTCGTCGCCGAGTTCCTTCAGGGTGACCTCATCGCCCGACTGGAAAAGCCTCGACAGCAGCTTCCTCTCGTAGTAGGCGAGTTCCCTCTGGTCCTTCTCGGTTCGGGTGAGTAGGTGATCGCCGTCCTTCTGTGCCGTGATCACCAGGTAGCCGCGAACTGCGAGGTCGATGATCGAGGCGGAGACGTCGATGAAGTCGGCGTTCGCGTCAATCAGGGTGCCGATCTCGCCCGGGGTGGCGTTCTTCGGGGGATGGAACTGGACCGCGACGTTCAGGTCGTCCGGGAGAAAACCGATGTGCTCCTTCTGATCGGCGTGTGGGCTCAGACCGGGAGTCACCCCGAGGTAGGCCTCGTCCCGCGCGTACCGGTTGCGGATCTTGATGATGGCGAAGGCAGCCCCGGCGGTCGTCACGAGAGTCGCCGCCCCTGTGACCGGCGTCAACGAGAAGGCGTTGCTCAGGGTTCTTTGGTATTCCACGTTCTGTTTCGCCCCGGGGAAGGTGCCTGCCGGGAATCCCGCCACCACCTGCACGGGCGTTCCGGGACTGATCGAGGAAAGGCTGTAGGTGGCTGTTTTCCCGCTGTTGCTGGATGTGCAGGACTGCTTGTAGTTGTTTCCGGTCCAGCAGGCGGCCTTCGACACGTCTTCGGGGCCGGTGACCTTGACCGTGAGGTTGTTGATTCTGCCCCGCCAGTTGCCTATGACGTTCCAGTTGAACTCGTCGAGGTGGCTCTTCGGATGGTTGGGGGCGATCAACCCGGTCACGGTGTAGCTGATCTGGTAGGTGTGCTTGTCGTGAAGGTACCGGTTCGCGTCACCGACCCGGACCTGGATGTTGCCTTCCTTGTCCGTGGTGGTGTGGGTCTGGGCCGGGGCCGTGGGGGAGCTGACCCGGATGTCGGAGATCTTGTACCGGTAGAACTGGCCGTCCTCCCCTCCCGGTTGCCGGGTGGGCAGGACGAAAACCGGGCCGCGCCCGAAGGTTTTGGAGAAGTCCATCTCGAGTTGGGCGTTCACGTGCGCCACCCCGTCCAGTGACAGGTTGACGTCCACGTTCCAGTGGTTGATGGGGGCCGCTTCGTCGGCCCACGCCTGAGGCGCGGCCAGGAAGGCCGTGAGCAGGACGATGGCCAGCGCCAGCAGTCCTTGTAATCCGTGTCGTTTCATGCCCAACCGATCCCTTCCGGTCACCAGGAGCCTCCGCTGAAACCGCCGCCGGAGAACCCGCCACCCCCGGAGAAGCCCGAGTCCCCGGAGGAACCGCTTGAGGACGACTGCGCTGCTTGAGCCCTCTGGGCCGCCTTCTCGGCGAAGGTGGCGTACGACAGGGAACGTGAGAAGTCGTGGGAGAAACTGTTCAGGCTCGCGTAGAACATGCCCGTCGAGTGATACAGATCCATTCCTTGATACCAGGACGTGTCGACCTGATAGCTGCCTTCGTTCCCGAGTTTGGCGAACAGTTTCGTCCAGCGGTCGACGATGCCGAAGATCATGGCATAGGGAAGGTAACGGCTGAAGATGTCGACGCCTTCTTCGAATCGCAGTTGCTCCTTCTCTGCGGTGCGCAGGTACAGCTCGAAACCTCGTGCCTGGGCCAGCACCGCGGAACCTTGGGCCGTGCGGGTCCCGAACCGGGGAGCCAAGAAGATCAGCCCGATGCCGAACAGCGCGACCGGCAGGAGAATGAGACCCCAACCGGTTGCCAACCCCACGAACAGGCTGCCCACCAGCCCCGCGACGGTGAGGGAAATACCCAGCCTGAGCGCGGATTTACGTGCCTTTTGCGGGTCGTCGTGGAACCATTTGCGTGAGATCACCCGCTTGTATAGGTTGTTTCGCGCCCTGTTCTGCGTCCCGGCGTAGCGTTTGTTCCGAAGCTGATCCAGGGTGACCGTCTTGCCGGCCTTGAAGATGTCGACCATGAGCTGTTTCTCGTAGTTCGTCAGGTCATCGAGTTTCCGCTTGCTGCGGGTCAGTTGGTGATTCCTGCCCGGGAGAGCGGTCATCACGAGATAGCCGCGGACGGCCAGATCGATGATGGTCGCGGAGATGTCCACGGCATCCGCGGTGGCGTCGGTAAGGGTGCCGATCTCTCCCGGAAGGGCTCCCTCGGGCGGCTGGAAGGCGACGGCGACGTTTGCCCTGCCGCGGCGTTTGCCCACCTCGGCGGCGGCCCCGGCGGCCGGGGTCAGCCCCGGGGTGAGACCGAGAAACACCTCGTCGCGGGCTTTCCGGTTTCTCATTGACAACAACCCCGCCACGGCTCCCGCCCCGAGCAGCGTGGTGGTTATCCCCGTGGCCGGGGTGAGCGAGTACGTCTCGGAGAGGAGCTCCGAGAGGGTGGGGTCCTTCGTCACTTTCTGGGTGACCCCGGGAAAGGTGCCTGCCGGGAATCCCGCGACCACCTGGACCGGATTGCCGGCCGGAATCCTGTCCACCGTGTATGAGGCGCTGGCGCCGCTGGAATTGGATTCGCAGGGTGTGTGCAGTTCCTTGGCCTGCCAGCAGGCGACCTTTGAAATTGTCGCCGGGCCGGTTACGGTGACCTGGAAATTCCTGATCTCCGACTCCCAGCCGTTCATGACGTTCCAGTTGAATTCGTCCAGACCGCTCACCGCATGGTTGGTGGCGATCAAACCGGTGACCTCGTAGCTGATCCGGTAGGTCTGTGGGGTGGAGTACACGGTGTCCTTCTCACCCACCCGGACGCCCAACGTTCCATTCCCACGGGTGATTTTCGTTTCGGAGTTGGCGCCGCTGGGGGAACTCACCTGAATGTTGGAGATTCCGAAATTCAACCATTCACCCTCGTTGCCGGTCCGCTGTTTCTCGGTGAAGGAGAAAACGGGTCCCCGCCCATTGACCTTGGAGAAATCCATTTCCAGTTCGGCCTCGACGTGGGCCACCCCGTCGCTGGTGAGGTTGACGTTCACTTTCCACCAGTTGACCGGAGCCGACTCCTTGGCCCATGCCTGTGGGCTGTTCGCCAGTCCCACGAGAACCACCGTGATGACGAGGAACAACCCTCTGAACAACCTACGCATGATTCCCAGAGTAGAGGTCTCCGGGTGCAGGCGGACCGTGCCTCGGGGTTGGTGGAGTCCCTCAGCCCAGGCCGAGAACGGACTGCATCTGCCCCCGAAGCGCCATCATCCGGATCTCGGCGGCCAGTCTGGCAGCCGCGCCCACCCGAGACCTCTCGGGTGTGAACCGCACCTCCAGGTAGCATTTCAGCTTCGGTTCGGTTCCGGACGGGCGCACCACCACGTGCACCTCGTCGCCGGACAGCTCCACCGCGTCGGTCGGGGGAAGCCCGGATGTGCCCTCCGCCAAGTCGCGGTAGGAGACGGGCACGTGTAGGAGGGAAGTGGGTGGGTTCTCGCGCAGTCTGGCCATGGCGTCGGCGATCAGGGAGAGATCACTGACGCGGATCGCCAACTGGGATGTGGCGTGGAGCCCCAGCTCGGCGGTCAGCTCGTCCAACCGGTCAGCCAGGGTGAGGCCCTCGGCCCGCAACCCGGCGGCCAGTTCGAGAACCATCAGGGCCGCGGTCAGGCCGTCCTTGTCCGGGACCGCTCCGGGATCACAGCAGTAGCCGATGGCCTCCTCGTAGCCGAAGGCTAGATCCGGAACCCTCCCGATCCACTTGAAACCCGTGAGGGTGGTGACGTGATCTCGTCCCCTCGCGGCGGCCAGTGCGGCGAGGGCGCCGGAGGAGACCACCGAACTGGCCAGCACCCCCTTCGCGCCTCGCCGGATCATGTGGTCCGCGAGCAGCAGGCCCAGCTCGTCGCCCGTCAGCATCCGCCACCGGTCGTCGACGACAGCGGCGACCGCGCACCTGTCGGCGTCGGGGTCATTCGCCACCACCAGATCGGCCCCGGTTCTCCCGGCCAGCGCCAGGGCCATGTCGATCGCACCCGGTTCCTCCGGGTTCGGGAAGGCGACGGTGGGGAAGTCCGGATCCGGTTCGGCCTGTTCGGGAACCTCGTGGGCGGGAGGGAACCCCGCCGCTCTGGTCAGTTCCCGGAGGGTGCGGGCCCCCACACCGTGCATCGCGGTGTGCACCCAGGTGATCTCACGGGCGGCCCCCTCCGGGACGAGACCGGCGCCCCGGGCCACGTAGTCGCGGGTGATCTGGTCACACATCACCCTGTACGAGTCACTGCGCGGAAGCCGGGCGAGAGAATCGATGGGGTGGGCGGCAATGCGGGCGGCAATCTGTGTGTCCGTCGGCGGGATGATCTGCGACCCGTCACCGAGATAGACCTTGTAGCCGTTGTCGGCGGCCGGGTTGTGGGAGGCCGTCACGACGATCCCCGCGACGCAGCCGTATCGGCGGATACCGAAGGAAACCAGGGGGGTCGGGACTGGTGTTCCCGTGAGCAGCACTTTGAAACCCGCCCCGGCCAGGATCTCCGCGGTGTCGCGGGCGAACTCCTCGGACTTGTGGCGGGCGTCGTGGCCGACCAGCACCTGCCCGCCGGCGTGGCCGTGTTCCTCCAGCCAGTCGGCCAAGCCAATCGCGGCCTGGGCAACCACCAGGCGGTTCATGCGGTTCGGTCCGGCCCCCATCCGGCCCCTGAGTCCGGCCGTGCCGAAGACCAATGGGCCAAGGAAAGCGTCCTCGATGGCTTCCGAGGCTCCCGGATCCCCGGAATCGGCCGCCCCCAGCAGTTCCTCGAGTTCGGCGCGGGTGTCCGGGTCAGGGTCGGCGGCCAACCAGGAACGGGCCGCATCCCGGGCGGTCACAACACACTCACTATTCCCGCCAGCAACGAGGCCAGCCGCGGCCCGGCGTCGCGCCCGGCCTGCAGCACCTCGGCGTGGTCGAGTCCCGCCGTCGTCAAACCCGCGGCGGCGTTGGTCACCAAGGAGAGCCCCAGCACATCCAGCCCGGCCTCTCGGGCGGCGATGGTCTCGAGCGCGGTCGACATCCCGACCAGGTCTCCCCCCAGCAACCCCGCCATCCGCACCTCGGCGGGGGTTTCGTACTGGGGGCCGCGGAACTGCACGTAGACGCCCTCGGGAAGTCCCGGGTCAACGGTCCGGGCCAGGTAACGCAGCCGGTCCGGGTAGGCGTCGGTCATGTCGATGAAGGTGGCTCCTCTCAGCGGGGTGGCCCCGGTCAGGTTGATGTGGTCGCGGATCAGCACCACGGTGCCCGGCGCCCAAGCCGGGTTCAACCCGCCGCAACCGTTGGTGAGAACCAGAGTGGATGCTCCCCAGGCGGCGACGGTGCGCACCCCGTGGACCACCGGGTCGACCCCTCTGCCCTCGTAGTAGTGGGTGCGTCCCGTCAGGACCGCGGCAATCCTGCCGCCCGTGGTTCGGACCAGTTTCAGGACACCATCGTGCCCCTTCACCACGGGCGCGCTGAAACCCGGCACCGCGCCGAGCGTGATCTCACCGAGTCCCTCACCCAGCTGACCGGCCCCGGCGGACCAGCCGGAACCCAGCACCAGCGCCAGGTCGATGCGGTCCACGTCGAAACGGGAGTAGAGGAACTCGACTGCCTCGCGCGCCATCTTCTTGGGGTCATCGCTCATGCCCCAAGCGTAGTGGCGGGCGAGCCGAAAGACGCGACTCCCGGCCGTGTCAGCCGGGGCCCGCCGACCGGTCCAGTGCCGGCGATCAGCGCCTGAGCCAGGCCCTCGCCCTGGTGATGCGTTCGGCAACCTGTTCGGTCGTCGCCTGGGCCAGCGGAGAGGCGCGGGGCTGAACTGTTTGGAAAGGGATGGAAGGCATGGACTGGCAGAGATAACGTCGTATCAGTTCTTGGAGATACGGCGAGGGCTGCCCGTACTGGGAAGCAACAGCCTCAGACATCGCAGCTAACACTGCTCCGCAATCTGATGTCCACTCATCATCGGTGCGTATCATTTGACAGGCCAAGCGTTTGGCATTTGGCGGCCAACAGGCCGTGGATCTGTTCCGACCGTTGTCGTAGCGACTGCTCAGACAGTTTGGGCAGGGTCATCGCCGGGCAAGGTCTTGCGAAACTCCGAGACCTGGAAGTTCAGCGCGACCGCAGCGGAGGCTTGTGTCGATTGTCAGGCTTGCGTGTAAGCGACCCTCAGTCCTGAAGCGGCGAAGCACTCCATCCGCGGGGGAGGCGAAGTGGTGAGCCGCTTCCGGTTCGTCGAGGACCACCGGGACAGCTGTGAGGTGAAGTGGCTGTGTGAGCTGCTGGAGGTGGGACGCTCGTCCTACTACGACAGGGGGTCGAAACGTCAGGGGCGGGCAGTTGCTGATGCGGCCCTGACTGAGCAGATACGCGTGGTCCACGAAACCGCCCCGGCCATGGGGACGCCCAGGATCACCGCCGAACTCAACGGCAGGTTCCGGGAGCTCTCCCGGTGGATGAACCGTATAACGAGTCGCTCGTCTGATGCGTGTTGCGGGGTATCACCGGCTACCGGCGGGAACCCAGGGTACGCACCGCCGTGCTGGATCAAACCTGTGTGAAACACCCCGACCTGTTCAAAGGTGACTTCACGGCCGAGGCCTCCGACCACGGCAGCATCTACACTTCCAAGGCCTTCGCCGCTGCCTGCAAGGCCTTGGGTGTGACCCAGTTCATGGGAGCCGTCGGCACCAGCGCGGGCAACGCGCTGGCCGAGTCCTTCAATGCCACCTTCAAACGTGAGGTTTTCATGGGCCAGCGCACTTGGCCCGACGAGGCTACCTGCCGCCGTTAGAGCTTCAAATGGCTGACTCGTTACAACACCGTGCGCCGTCACTCCCACACGAGTGGCGGCCCAGCCGATGAGGGCATGGTTGATGAACTCGGAGCCGTTGTCGCAGTCGATACCGGTGACCGGGTAGGGGATTTGTTCGACGAACGAGTCGAACACGACCCGGATGTGGACGTGGGCATTGTTACGGATCGCGGTGGTGAACACCTGGTCGGTGCGCATGTCGGCGAAGTACACGCTCCAGCAGGCCGTTCAGGGCGGGGCCGCAGTGAGCCACGGTGTCGACCTCGAAGAATCCGGGTTCGGCGTGGGTCCTCCGGGGCGCAGATACCGGGCACAGATTCCGGGTGTCAGTGTTTCTTCGGTTTCCATCGCGTCGAGTCAGTCGGTCATCGCCGCTGCAAGGTACTGTCTGCAACTATCATCCGAAACGGCCCAAGCCTTCTGCAGCACCGGCTGTGCGTCGGAGGAGCGCTCATGGCCCCGTGTCTTCCGCTGATCGATCATCGTCGTGGTGGTCACCGCCCGGCCTGGAGGTTGTTTCAGCTGGGCGAGCAAATTGCTGCTGGGTACGGTCCCGGTTCCAGTCCGTGACCTCCGCCACCTGATCCAGGATCGCTGTTTTGATCCTTCCCGGGTGCAGCAGCACACGCCTGCGCGTACTTCTTCGTGATCTTGACCCTGGCGGCCAACGACAGTTCCTTCGTGTTCATCCCCCATCCTGGCCCGTCCCCACCACGTCCGGGGGGGGAGCCATGTTGAGGCACGACCCCTACCCCTCCGGAGACTGCACGGGAGCGTCATCGTGATGTTGACAACGATCCTCTATAGCGCTATGGTCAGGCATGCCTAATAAATTGGATCGTCCTGGGGGGAAATCGTGATAGATCCGCACGTTGACGTTCATGCGATCAATGACTACGTCTACGGTGATGAGTGGTCGCGCCTGTGGCAGATCTACTTCGCAAAAAGACCCGACACGGATTTGGCGGTTCAGTGCTTGGCGGGCTGGGCAGATGGTGGCGATGTTTTGGAGTTGGGAGTTGGGAGTGGAAGAGTCGCTATCCCGCTCGCGTCATATTGTCGAACTCTTCACGGCATCGACACATCCGAAGGCATGCTGCGGGAACTGCGCGCCAAGGAGGGGGGAGAGCGGGTACAAGCTACCTTGGGTGATGTCACAGATTTTACTTTCGAAGGTTTGAAATTCGATCTGGTCTACTTCATTTCTTGGGGCCTTCAAATGTTGCTTTCAGAAGAGTTGAAGCTTCGCTGTTTCGAGCGTGCTGCTGAGCATCTGCAAGCGGGAGGGCGTTTTATCATAGAAGGCATGCATCCGGAGGGATATCCGTTCAGCTCCGGCGGATTGGGGACCTTGAAGATCGATCGCGCAACTACCATTCTTAATGGAGAGATCCATCGTCCTTGGGAGCAGGTGGTTCTGAACAGTTTGATCTTCTTGGTTGATAATGAATCTCCGCGCGTACACACAACGGCTTCTCACTATATCGCAACCAGCAGGTTGGATGAGATCGCTGCTTCTGTGGGTTTGGTGATGGAAAACGCCTATTCCGACTGGAAGTGTTCCCCACTCATGGACTCATCGCCTTCAATGATCAGGGTGTATCGGAAAGCGGGATCGCATGTCTGACATCCTTCCACGTTCTGGGTCTACTCTGCGCGAAGTGGATACCGAGATTCGCGTGGCTGATGGAGTCTGGAATTTTGGGAATGGCGTCGCCGACTCATTTGTTTCGCATGTGCGTAAATCAGTTCCGCTGTATGATATGGGCCATTTTATGGCAGCGGAATTGGCCAGCTGTTTCATGATGCCTGGCGGTTGCGGATATGAGATAGGAGTTTCCACAGGGGAACTCGTCCGTCGGCTGGCTTCCCATAATGCGAGAACAGCCTCGGCTCATTGGGTCGGGATAGACTGTGAACCTGAAATGATAGAGAAGGCTAGTGAAGCTTGTCGCTCCTTCGACAACATCGAACTTGTATGCGACGATATTCGCAAGTTCGAATTTGAGCGCTGCGATTTTGTTATCGATTTCTTGACCGCGCAGTTCCTGACTCGTTGGGAACGAAGAAATTTGTATGGAAAAGTTTTCAAGAGCCTACGCGAGGGTGGGGCTATGTTTATCTATGAGAAAACGCTGCAAACTGATGGGTTCATGCAGGATCTTGTGGGGCTCTTGTATTCGAGATTCAAGCGATTTCATGGACTGACTCATGAACAGATCGCGCTGAAATCTGAAAGCGTGTACGGCGTAATCAAGCCAGAAACTCGAAAAAATGTGAAAAATATGTTGAAGTCAAGTGGATTCGCTCAGGTCTCTCTCATAATGAAATATTTAAATTTCGAAGGCTATTTGGCAGTGAAGCGATGAGAATGCCATGAGAATCCCTCGAATCGTTTCCCTCGGGCGTGCAGCCCGGATGGACATAGGTATTGGCGTAGGCATCGGGTTGATGCTCAACGGTACGTATGTCATGCAGGCATACTTGCTGTCAGTAGTTTTCGCTACGCTATTTGTGACTGGTGATCTAACCCGGATTCCATCACTTCTTATCGCCTTGGGGATAGTGCTGTTGCTGCGTCCTGTTGTGCTGTTGCTAAGGGAAGTAAATGTCTTTCGAATCGGGTCGCGCGTAAAGTCTGATGTCCGAGCTTCGATGATTCGTAAGCTACGTGATGTGGGGCCTTTCAGGGTAGCCAAGGATCGGAGCGGATCTATCCAAAGCAGCCTGACGGATGGATCGGAATATCTGGAACCCTATTTCGGCCGTTATGTTACGCAGTTGTTCGTGTCAGCGATAATGATGGTGATAACCGGGATCCTGATGGTAGTAATTGATCCTCTTATTGGTCTTGCCACCTTGGTCGCGGCCGGGATGGCCCCATTGATTCCGACCCTGTGGGATCGTACTCTTACGCGCCGCGGGTACAACAACTGGGAGATGTACAATACTCTGAACTCCGAAGTTATCGATTCTATGCAGGGCATGACCACCTTGAGTCTCTACAATGCCGTAGAGCGCAGACGAACTGAGATGAATGAAACGGCTCAAGGATTGTTTCGTAGCACCATGCAGCAGATGAAGATTTCTTTGCTGAGATCGGGAATTAATGCTTTTGTGGTTATGCTGGGGCCTGCTATCACTCTTGTGATTGCTGCCATAAGATTAACCTCGGGATCGCTGGCAGCTGGCGATGTGTTTTGGGTACTGTTTTTGAGTTTTGAAGTATTTCGCCCACTTTTGGATTTGGCCTCGGCCTGGCATTTTGGCTATATGGGACGCGCCTCTGGTGGAGTCATTCTCGAGATTCTTAATATGCCTTCGCTGGCTACTGTTGAAAAGCAGGGAGTCGAAAAATCATTGGAGCCCGAAATTATATTTTCAAATGTCGCATTTTCCTACCCGGGGAGTGATCGCAAAATTCTCGATGAATTTTCTTTGACGATCGAACCGGGGGCAAAGATCGCTATTGTGGGGGAATCAGGTTGTGGGAAATCTACTGTGCTTGGTCTTCTCTCTCGTCTCGGAGATCCGCAGGAAGGGGCGATAACCATCGGTGGCGAAGACCTCCGAGCTCTTGACGAAGGTGAGAGAACCAGTTTGATATCTTTGGTTCCACAGGATACCGTGCTATTCACTGGGACAGTCCGTGACAATCTTACCTTGGTGGCGCCTGATGCTCAGGAAGCTGAAATGCAGACATACTTGACCGCCTTGGGGCTGGACATGGTAGCGCCTTCCGATAACGATGTTCTTGAAGTCGACGTTGGGGAACGAGGCGCGTTGCTCTCCGGGGGACAGCGTCAGCGTCTTTGCATAGTCAGGGCGCTGTTGCGGAAAACCCCCGTTCTGGTGCTCGATGAGGCGACATCATCCTTGGATGGTGAAACTGAGGCGCGTGTGCATGCTTTGATCGATCAGATACGTGAGAACAGACGCCGCAGTGATAGCACGCCTATGACCGTGCTAATGGTGACTCATAGATTGAATATCGTAGAGACGGCGGATAAGATTCTTGTGATGGACTCCGGTAAAATCATTGAAATGGGAACGCATGCAGACCTGCTGAATCGTGGAGGTCGCTACGCCGCCATGTACAGAGCCGCTAACGAAACTCTGGTGAAATCGTGAGCGATTCATACCTTCGAACTGATTTCGATTCTTCGGACGCGAACTTGACCTATCGAAAGATTCTTGCTCCGATTTTTCGTCTTGTACCGTTCATTGCTCCCTTCAAAGGGCTGTTTGCTGTCACACTCATCACTATGGTGCTGTACCACTTGTCCGCTGTACTTGTTTCTGCTGCCAGTGCCTGGGCTGTCACGAAAATGGTTTCCGAGGTAGATGCTGGATCTCATCTGATTCCAATTTTTGTTTGCCTTGGAGCAGCAGTACTGGGAGCTGGGGTATTCATGTGGCTCAACAGCTGGTACGCTCATTTGCTGTCATACAAGATAATTGCCCGTCTGAGGATTTACATCTACAGCGCAATTGCCCGGATCAATCCAGCGGGTTTGCAGAAACGTAGAACCGGGGACCTCGCAACTGCAACCATGGCTGATCTAGAAGCAACTGAATGGTTCTATGCGCACACTATTGCAGATATTATTGCGTCTTTTGTAACTTCCATGTTGTTGACAATTCCGCTGGTCATGGTCTTGGGTCTTGCAGGATTGCTTCCGTTGGCCGGTGCTTGGGTGATCTTGGCGCTACCTCTGTTGACTCTTCCCATTCAGATGCGGCAGGGAGTTAGACTGCGTGAAAACCTCTCAAACCTTAAAGCAGCTTCATTGGAAGGCGTTCAAGGGATACGAGATATTATTTGCCTCGGCCTCACTGAAAAATTCGTTCATGAAACCCAGGAGAACACTGATCATGTGCAGCGAGCGAATCGTTCGTATGCTCTTCGGTCAGGTCTTGAGAAATCGATGGAAGATGTTGTGGTGACACTGCTGACCATCGGAATGCTTCTGATTATGTTGCAGCAGTACTTGGATGGTCGACTCTCATTAATACTGATACCCATCATTCAAGTTGGAATTAGTGCAGTTCTGCGAGTTGTGATATCGGTGGCGGGAATGCTCAGAAAACTGGGCGAGATCGCTGCGGCCTCCGCTCGTTTTCTACTCATCAATGACGCGCCCGCCACCGTTACAGATGTTCCGGATCCAATCCCGATGCTCATGGAATCAGATGATTCGTTCATCCGTTTCAAGGATGTTCACTTCTCCTACCCGGAGGGAAAGCCTGTACTTCGAGGAGTTGATCTTGAGATCCCTCCCGGCAAGACAGTGGCCCTAGTGGGACAGTCCGGATCCGGGAAAACAACACTTGCTAGCCTACTCCTCAGACTTTGGGATGTGGATCGTGGTTCCATTCAAATAGGTGACCGAGATATACGCGAGGTTTCCAGGAACGATCTGCGTAACTACGTGACTTTGGTAAGCCAAAGCCCTTATGTGTTTCGTGGTACGGTCCGCTACAACCTTTCTTTAGGAGCGCCTGATGCTACTGATGAGCAGATGTGGTCAGCGCTGGAGGCGGCTAGGCTGCGTGAGGTGATCGAAGCGCTTCCAGAGGGGCTTGACGCCTTGCTTGGTGAACGCGCCTCGAATTTGTCTGGCGGACAAAAACAGCGTTTGAATCTTGCACAGGCATTCCTGCGTGATTCTCCTGTTGTTGTCATGGATGAAGCAGTGTCTCATCTGGATCCCGAGCTGGAACTCGAACTGAACATCGCTACCTCTAGCCTTCTGCGAGGGCGTACCACGTTGATCATAGCCCATAGATTGAGTACAATCGAAAGAGCTGACATGATTGCGCTTCTAGATGATGGCGTGATCGCTCAAGCTGGTACTCATAAAGACTTGGTTGGCGCGAATCCTCGATACGCCGAGATTCTTGCCAACCAATTGAGGCCGCGTGAAGATAATCAGCAGGCGGCCAAGGTATCGGAATGAATGAAAGGGGGGAATCATGGCCATCAGGATCAGCGAGATCACTGAGAACGACCTCGGTGGACAGATTGTGGCACCTCATTGCCACCATCATCAGACTACCTTCTGAGTGATGAACGGCTGGTGGGGACGGCCGGCTGGCTGTCCCCACCAGCTTCCAGATGAAAGGAAACGTGATGAAAACCCATGAACTAGTTGCTGAGGTTCGCCCACTTCCCGATCACCATACTCTGCTCTCCTTCAAGAACGGGAAACACTACTCCCTGAGCATTGGGGTGGCAGATTTTTTTCGGATCATCGATGCATGGTTCACGGGACAGCCTAATTCGCTTCTCCCGTCAAGTTGGCGTGAAGATTCGCGGCCTCTGTATGAGTTACTAAAGGCTGAAGAGGGGATTCTTGAAAAGGAGGCAATTTCTGAAAGGTGTGCTGTCTCTTCGTCTTCTGAAGTTGATATTTCTCTTGGGAAACTTTCAGGCGCGCGCAACGTTCTCATCACGGGCGATAGCGATTTGGCGAATTTGATCTCGCAGGTGGTTAGGGAAATTATTCCAGAAAAATTTGACGTCTCGATCTACTTGGGTGAATATGGTCGTACTTTAGACATTGCTAAAGAAGCCGAAGCCATCGTTCTGCAATGTCTGCCTAGTGCTGATGATGTTGGTCTCGGCTTTTTTGGGCGTTTGGCTACTCAGGCTCGTGTGGACTGGATTCCGCTTTCTGTTGAACGCGATCATCTGTGGATAGGGCCATTGGTGAAACCCGGTGAGGGAGCTCAATTTCAAGATCTTCATGAGCGAAGAATCGCTGCTGCAGATCACGAAATGATAGGTCGCGTTCTCCGTGAGCAACCCTTGAACATTCTGGCGATCCCTGCAGATTTGGTGAAGTGGAAGGCTAAAATTGCGACAGCGATAGGGCGGGTCTTGGGCGCTCCAGATCTGCTGTGTCAGATGCATATTGGTACAGGAGAGATGGTAGATCATGTGATTCTGCCAATTCCTCGCAATCCTGACGTAATTCGTAAGCGACATTGTCTGGAGGATTTGGTTTCATCTGAGTGCGGGATCATAACACGGGAACGTAGGATCGAGCATCACGCGAGCATTCCAGCAAGCTTGCTGACAATACAGGTAGAAGTTGCCTGTATGGATCGCATTTCCCAATGGGATAACGTAATTTCTTGCCAAGGGTCTGCTTGGAATGACGAACAAAGTGCGCGCCTGGCGGCATTGGGTGAGACAGCGGAACGTTATTCGGCTAACATGCATGATACGCGCTCTGCGGTGCATTCTACCTATGAGCGCTTGCGTCGGCAAGGGTTTAGGGCTGTTTCACCTGAATCGCTGATTCTGTACTCAGACGCTCAATATGCTGCCCCATCTTTTCCGGCGGAACCTTTTTTGAGAGATACCGAACTTACCTGGATCAAAGGGGTGAGCGAAACCACTGAGGAAGAGATATTTGTCCCAGCTTCTCTAGTTTATACGAACTGGCGCAAGGGAGAGCGGATTCACGAACCGCTGATCCATATTTCTCCGTTTGCTGGCGTCGCAGCTGGCCCGACTAGAGAATTTGCTCTCGTCTCAGCGATTGAGGAGCTTGTTGAGCGACATGCAACAATGCTGTGGTGGCTGAATGGCGCTGTTCTTGATCGTGTTAAGCTTCCGGCAGAACTTGCTGCCCTGTGGGATGGCTGTAAAGACCAAGACGCTTCCCTGATACAGCTTCCCAATGAATTTGATATTCCTGTTGCTGCAGGTATTCTTCGAGAGCGAAGAGCGCGACTGTTGAATATCGGTTTTGCGGCTCGAAGCAATCTAAAAGATGCTGCGCTCAAGGCTTGGACTGAAGCGATCACCCTACAAGAGGGGTCGAGGGATCTTTTGACGGTTGACAGCAAACATCTTCAAGCAATTAAGTCTGGTATCATCCCTGCCGGGGCAATGAAACCCTATCGAAATGATAGATGTTACTTGAATGATTTTAAACCCGATTTCTCGGACTGTACTGATCTTATGGTGCAGCAACAAATCTATCTGGATCCTAGAAGCCAGAAGAGGGTAGCGCATCTCATTGACACTCCAGCCACCGTTGATCTGAACTCAGTGGCATGCGTGGAAGAACGTAGTCTGAGGTCGTATCGTGCCTTGATTGAGGCAAGGGGGTACGAGATAATTTCTGTTGACATTACCCCTCCAGATGTGAAGTCTCTCGGAATCTTCGTGGTGCGGGCCTTGATCCCCGGACTGCTAGGAAATGCTGCTGCTGCATACCCACTGCTGGGTCGGGGAAGGGTATTTGATATTCCTGTTGAACTTGGATGGCGAGAATCCCCGCTAGATGAATTTCGGATGAATCGAATGCCTTTGCCGCATGCATAATGGCTCATCGACAGACGTTGCAAGATAGGGGCGAAGTTACTTCACAGGCAGTCTGTTGGTCAGCGAACTCCTCTGCAAAGCGAACTTGAGGGTGGCTGTGGATATACTTTGGTTCTTGTAGAATTTAGCGGTGCCACGCGACGTGGTAATAAATACTGCTTATCAGGGAAGAGGTTTATTGGTTCCGGGTGCGTGATGTGTGTCAGCGCCTGATGCAGTATGGTCTCCGGGAATACTTGGGCCATAGGCATGCCTCCTGCGAGGCGAGCCAGATCTTTCCTTGGCCACGAGGACATGGAAACTCTAATGTGTGGACGAAGTTCCTGGAACGATCAAGCTGCTTTTCTCGAGTTGTTGGGGGATCCTCTACAGTGGTTTCTTGGGCTGCCATCGCCAGTCCTATCTTGGGGTTCCCGTGGCGATTTGACGGGGTGTCTTGGAACGTTTCGGGGTCTACCTGCATCCGGAACTTTTGGGGATCCGATGCGGCATCGATCTTGCGGGCTTTTCGGTCAGGGTCGTGCGTTTCAGGTGCGTTTGCATCGATTCGCTGCACGGGCTGATGCTCGCACTTCCCGTCATGTGTGGTGTTATTCCTCCGGGTAGACCCTCGACACCGATCCACACGATCAGATCCGTGGTCTGCCGCAGCGAGCATCTTTCCTGCCGTTTCCTTCGCGATAGTCGCTCGGTTCCGCAAGCGTGCAACATACGCCGCAGCGACTGCCCCCTCCCTGACAAGCACTGTTACTACGACCCCATAGCATCGCCCTGCGGTGTCGGCGTCGATGCGGAAAAGGGTGCTATGCCCGCGTTAGACTTGCAGTCACTGGCTGCCCTGAGAATCGGATGGCTTCAAACATCATGAGACTCTTGGGAAAATAGTCGAATCTTCTTCTTGAGGGGCCATGAGGAGTTGGAGGTGTCCGTTTATGTCCATGCAGTGAACGTCCAATCCGTAAACTGGTTCCAGTAATTCTGGTGTCAAAATTTCTTCGGCCGCCCCAACAGCAACGAGCTCGCCATTATCCAGCAGTGCTAGGTAATCGCAGTACCTGGCCGCCAGGTTGAGGTCATGCAGAACAATGACGCTGGTCTTTTCCAAGGATTTTACTAGCCGGAGGATCTGATGTTGGAATCGGATATCAAGATGATTTGTCGGTTCATCGAGCAGCAGAACGGGTGTGTCCTGAATCAAGGTGCGTGCCAACATGGCGCGTTTGCATTCACCACCTGATAGTTCAAGAACTGACTGATTTTTCATGTTTTCCAGGCCGAAGTCTCGAATGGCTTTTTCTGCTCGTGAACGATCATTGACCGAGTAAGATCTCCATGCGGAGGTTACCGCGGAGCGGCCAAGGAGTATGTACTCCATCGTTGTGAGGGGTACCGAGACCTCCTCCTGCTGGACTGCCACCGCAACTTCGCGCGACAGGCTCTTGGATGTGTACCGCTGGACCTCCTGCCCTAGTAGAAAAATCCTACCGCCCTGGGGGCGGAGCGCTCGGTATATGCACCGGAGCAGGGTGGATTTCCCGGAACCGTTCGGGCCGATCAACCCGAACGTCTTACCGGCAGGTACGTCAAGGGTGACGTCCTTGAGGATGTCGCGGACGACGCCCTTCGAATGCGATGAATACCGGAAACGGATATTTTCCAGGGTCAACGGATTCACTGGTTCAACTGTCCCGCCAAGCTCTCGAGTCCTTCAACGGACGAGGGGGCAGCGATGCCTTGTTGATACTTCATCTGAATGAAGGAATCGTTCTTGACAGCCTTGAGATGGTCTACCCCTTTCTCGGCCAACAGGCGCTCCTTGTTTTTCTCGAAATCCATTCCGGGCGTCATCTCGGTGATGAGAAGGATGATGTCGGGGTCCTTTTGAAGAACGGATTCCCAAGACACGTCATTGATCCAGGTTTCTTTCTGGTCGGCGAACACGTTCTTCAGTCCCAAGTTCTTTGCAAACTCTGCCGGAATTCCGCCATCTCCGATGGCTCCCAGCGCAGACTTGCCATCGAAGTAGTACAAGAGGGCGACGCTTCGACCTTTCCCGGGATTCTGATCGGCGATCTTTTTCACTCGGGTCATGAGGTCATCTGCTGCTTTATCAGCCGTTTCGCTGGTGCCGAACAACCGGCCCATTGTTTTCAGATCATCTTGAACCTTCGTGAGGGCCGGCTTGTCTGAGACGGTTCCTTCAGCTTTTTCGCCGCTGGAGGCAACCAAGTGGTCGCACGCGCTTGACGGCACCCATGAAGTGATGCCGTTCCCCTTCAGGGTTTTTGGGTCGGTGTTGAGGTAGGCATTGGCAACCAAGAAATCGGCCCCAGTGCTGAGGATCTGCTCGGTACTCGGGTCCTCGCTGGTCAGTTCCTTGGCGGTCACCCCCGGGAGCTCGGGGAGTTCCATCCCGAGCAGAGCTGAATAGGACACAACTTTGTCTCCTGCTCCTGCTGCGGACATTTGGGCGAGCGGATCGGCCCCGATGGTCAAAACCTTTTCTGGACGCTTTTCCACTACGAGTTTCTGACCACAGTTATCAATTTCCATCGGGAAACCCGTGCCGCTCCCCGTCCCACCCTGTTCCTGTGAGGTGCTGGTGTTGCTGTTTCCTGCTGAGCAGGCGGTCATCGTGGTGATCGTCAGCGTGGCACTGCACAAGAGAGTGAGGGAGAATTTGTTGAACTTGCTCATTATACTCTTTCCGTTAAGAATGATTACCGTTTCTATTTTGCGTATAGCCGACGCATCAGGAACAAAAGGAGTGGGGTCCCAAGTAAGGCGGTGAGCACTCCGATGGGAAGTTCTTTGGGTTGGAACATGGTGCGGGCCAAAGCATCGGACCACATGAGTAGTACCGAGCCGAGCAGAGCCGATATGACGAAAACTCCGCGGTGCGTAGCGCCGACCATGCGTCGACTGATGTGTGGAACCACTAGTCCCAGAAAGCCGATGGCTCCTGAAACCGCAACCAAGGTGGCTACGCACGCGGCTATGATCGCAAGTGAGAGCGTCCGGAAATGATCGGGATTCGTGCCGAGTGTCCGGGCGGTGTCATCGCCTATGGATATAGCGTCGAACTTGCGCCCCCAAAGTATCATGAGCGTGAGGGTGACGAGCAGGGCCAAGAATGGTATTAACAAGGAATCCCAGTTTGCCAAATTCAATGACCCGAGCATCCAGAACATCACCGAGCGGGCGCCATGATCGCTGCCTGAGAGGAATATAAGCAAATTCGTCAAGGCGGTCATGGCGAAGCCAACAATTATTCCGGCGAAAATGAATCGTTCTGAAGTGATTGAGCCTCCGCTGCGAGCGATTCCGAATACCAAGAGAATTGCCGCCAAGGATCCAAGGTAGGCACCGACTGTCAGGGACAAGGATGTGGCTGAAGCGAATCCTAGGAGCACCAAAGCTGCACCTGTCGATGCGCCCGATGAAATGCCGATGAGATAGGGGTCGGCCAAGACGTTGCGAAGCACGCCCTGGATCGCTACTCCGGCTACTGAAAGGCCAGCCCCGACCAGGAGGGCCAGCAGCATCCGTGGTGTGCGCACGTTCCAGATGATCACTGCATTTTTTGAACTCAGCGCGTCAGGAGCTGCCGTTAGGTTGCCGAGGAGCACGTCCCACACCTCGTGGAGCGGGATGGAGACGACGCCGATGCTGATGGTGGTGACTGCGCTGATGACCAAGGCAGTTGCGAGAAGCAGACCCCAGAGGAAGGCCCGTGGGCAGTGACCCTGGGCCCGGGCAAGCGTCGGCCTCGTAGTGTCAGCGTCCACGCGTACGACCTCTCGAATGCCTCACTTAAGCGAAACTAACCTTTGATGAGTGAGAGTATCACTAGCTTTTCTTGTTGTGAAGCCAAGGTTGCGGGTTCTTCAGCGCCTGAGCCAGGCCCTTGCCCTGGCGATGCGTTCGGCAACCTGTTCGGTCGTCGCCTGGGCCAGCGGCGGGCCGCCGCACTCGCGGCGCAGGTCGGCGTGTACGTGGCTGTGGGGGCGTTGTTCCAGGCGAGCCAGCTGGGCCACCAGGGAGTTGAGTTCCTTGCGCTGGTTCGCGAGTGCCCGGTGCAGCGGCACCTCCGGTTGCGACTTCGGATCCCTGCGTTCGCGCCGTCTGAGCTGGCGGCGTTGCCGCTCGGCCAGGAGGGTGCTCACCTGCTCGGGTTCCAGGAGACCGGGTAGTCCCAGGTAGTCGAGTTCGTCCTGCGAGGTGGGTTCGGCGTGCATCCCGAAGGCCTGGGACTCGAACAGCACGTGGTCGAAGGTGGCCTGGGATTCGAGGGCCTCGAACTCGCCCAGGAGGTCATCGGAGGCCGTTTCTTCGCGGTTGGCCGCATCGATGAGGGCCTCCGTCTCCGCCCAGATGTCGGTTTCCCCGGAGCGGGGACGTCCCAGCACGTGGTCGCGTTGCCGCTCCAGCGTCGCGGCGTGGGCCAGCAGGATCGGCACGGTGGGCAGGAACACCGTCGCCACCTCGCCGCGCCGCCTCGAACGCACGAACCTGCCCACCGCCTGGGCGAAGAACAACGGAGTCGAGGTGGACGTCGCATAGACCCCGACAGCCAACCGTGGCACGTCCACCCCCTCCGAGACCATCCGGACCGCCACCATCCAGCGATCCTGGCCTGCGGCGAACTCCTCGATCCTCCCGCCGGCCCTGGCGTCGTCGGAGAGGATCACGGTGGGGCGTTTCCCCGTGATCCCGGTCAGGATCTTCGCGTAGGAGCGCGCCACGGACTGATTGGTGGCTATCACCAGGCCGCCCGCGTCGGGGATGGCGCGACGCACCTGCGTCAGGCGCTGGTCAGCGGCCCGCAGCACGGCGGGGATCCACTCGCCCGTCGGCGACAGGGCGGTGCGCCAGGCGTGGGCGGTCAGGTCCTTGGTGAGTATCGTTCCCAGGTCGGCGTCGAGCACCTCCCCGGAGCGCATCCGCCAACGCATCTGCCCGCCGTAGTTCATGAAGATCACGGGCCGCACCACGTGGTCCGCCAGAGCCTCCCGGTAGCCGTAGGTGTAGTCGGCCCGCGAGATCCTGACCCCCGACTCGGATTCCTCATAGGTCACGAACGGGATCGGGCTGTCATCGGAGCGGAACGGGGTGCCGGTTAGTGCCAGGCGGCGGGTGGCCTCGGAGAAACCCTGCAGGATGCCGTCCCCCCAACTCCTGGTGTCGCCCGCATGATGGATCTCGTCGAAGATCACCAGCGTGGAAACCTGGTTGCACAGTGCCTCGTAGGCGTAGGCGCGCAAGGAAACCCCCGCGTAGGTCACCACCGACCCGTCGAACTGCCTGGAGCGTCCCCGCCTCACCCCTCCGGTGCCCGGATCCAGGTGAATACCGACCCGGGCCGCGGCATCGGCCCACTGCGTCTTGAGGTGCTCGGTGGGGGTCACCACCACGACGCGTTTCACGGTCCGGGTGTGCAACAGCTGATGGGCGACACGCAACGCGAAGGTCGTCTTGCCCGCCCCGGGGGTGGCCACGCACAGGAAGTCGCGGGGCTGGCTGGTCGCGTACAGCTCGAGGGCGGCCACCTGCCAGGCCCGGAGACTCTGCGCGGTGCCCCAGGCGGCGCGCTGCGGGAACGCGGGGGAGAGGTGTTCGAACGCGGAGGAAGTCATACGGCCCCGAAGCGTACCCCAGCTCCGCGGCATCCTCCGGCGCCACGGCGCCGGAGCCTCCTACTCGATGAGCTCACTCATCAGCACATCCAGCGGGGCGGCCCGCCGGCGTTCCTCCGCGACGGCCTGCCACTGCCGGACCCGGTCGGTGATCACGGCATCCACCGGCCAGTTGACGAATTTCTGCATTGATTCCTCAGTGTTGACGGTCCAGACTGCGGCGCGTTTACCAGCCTCGTGGATCTGCGTGATCGTGTCACTGGTGGCGGCGTCCTCCTCAAGAATCAAGTAGTCGCCGACCAGGTGCGCGGTGTCCCCGAAGGACAGGAAATAAATGAAACCGCTCGTCACCTCGGGGTGGCGTTCCTCAATTCCGGTGATCAACTCGTACTTGAGCGATATCACCACCACGCGGTCCAGCATGTCGTGGCGCTTCACGGCCGCAACGGCATCGTCGACCATCTGCTGGTCGGCGCTGCGGCCCTTGAGTTCGAGGAAGATCCCGATGCGCCCGCGGGTTCTCTCCAGAAGTTCCTCCAGGGTGGGCACCCTGACGTTGCTGAACCTGCCATTCGACTTCTCGCCGAGATCCAGCTCCCGGATCTCGGCCAACGTCATTTCGTGAACCGAGCGGCGTTCATGGGTGAACCGCGAGAAATCCTCGTCATGGAAGACCACGTACTGGCCGTCCCGGGTGCGCTGGATGTCCATCTCGACGTAACCGGCCCCGGCGGCGATCGACTGCTCGACCGCCTCCATGCTGTTCTCCACCGCGGTGTCATCCGGTCCGCCGCGGTGCCCCACCACTGCGATGTCGGGTGCGGCCGTCAATTCGTCGGCGGTGATGGTGAAGAGACCAGCGATGCTGACCACGAACGCCGCGACCAGAAAACTGAGTGCGATCCGGTGTCCCAGGGCGCGGTCGAGGAGACTCGGGCGTTTCTTGGGGGGCATGGTGGGCACGACGTCGGCCAACGGCCTGAGCGGATCGGAATCGGGCAATTTCCGCAGGAAGGCGTAGTAGCGGTTGGTGAGCAGGTACAGCTCCAGCGGCACCACGAAACTGGCCATCAGGCCGACCACCAGGGCCAGCAGGATCACGAAAACGGAACCGACGAAGGTCGCGAGGGCGGTGGCACCCTCCGGGACAGCCATCATGCTCAGGAGATGGAGGCTGGCGACCGCTCCGATGACGAGCGCGGCGAGGATGGCGAAGAACAGGATCGCGAGAAACATGAAGGCCGCGAAACGCAGCACGTTCGGTTTCATCAGGCGAATGCTCGCTCTGATTGCAGCGAGGGTCTTGAGATCACCGAGCAGCATGAAGTGGAAGACGAAGACGATCATCAGGGCCGCGACGTACATCAGGGCCACGAGGCACCAGTAGGCGACGGCGTACAGGGGATTGGCGAAAATGGCGGCGGTGATGAAATTCGGAATGCGAAACTTGGTGAGGAAACTCGGGTTCAGCGCCGACCCCGTCAACGGCAGCACCACCAGCGCGAACGGCAGGAGAAGGACCAGGCCCGGCCCGGCGATCTTGAACAGGGAACGGAGGATACTGCCGATGACGGTGAGGTAGGAGGGTTTTGTGTCGCTCCCGATCGCGATGGCGCTCAGCTTCACGAACCCGCCGACCTCCAGCAGGGTCGTCAACAACACCATCGTCAGGGCGAGCAGGATGAACAGCGCCCCCGGGGTGGAGAGCAGGAACCGGCTCGCGTTGGCGTTGTTCAGGGATACCAGGCCCCGCATCGCGAACAGGTACTTTGCGGCCCACCAGAACAGGGGAAAGAGGACCGTGGCCTGGAGGATGCTCGTTACGATCAGATACCGGAACATGAGGCCGGCGGATCGCAGGAATCCACCGATCCCCTCTCGAAGTTCCCTGAACACGTGCACCGCCTACCTCATCGGACGAGTGCCTCATTTTTCCGCATGGCCGGGCCTCCCGCCACCGGGCGGGCCTGTGCGTCCCCGGGGCCATGGGCTGCCGGCACCGGAAAACCGGTGCCGAACGGGTCAGTCGTCGAGGAGCCCCATCAGGAGGGAGAACCCACCGAACAGCAACGCACCCTTCGCCAGTCCCTGGACCACCGGATCCAGCCCGTAGGGTTCGTAGTAACCACGCGCGTAGGCGGCGTGCCCCTGATCCTGCCAGTAGGGAACCGCTTGGTAGCCCTGCTGGACCATACGGATGTGCGGGTCCGCCCCGGATGTGACGCGGGCCGCGTCGAGCGCGCAGGCCGGGACCTCGCGTGGCGCGCCGCCGGGGGGAGCCCAGGTGACGTTCCTGGTGGAGGGCCCGTGGGCCGGGTCGAAGAAGCACGGCGGGCGGCGTTCCGGCACCGGTTGGCCCTGGGCGCGGGACTTCACACAGGCCATCGCGTAGCGCCCTTCCTCGAGGATGTGGGCGATGGCGGTGGCGTCGGATTCGTAGCGCGCCTGGTTCATGGCCTGCTTGGCGTTCTCGTAGGCGTCGAGAGCCTCCGAGTAATTCGCCCGGGCCTCCTCGCTCAACTCGATACCGACCACGTCCAGGTCGAGATCGCGCAACTCGTCGCCGAAACGCGTGATGTCGGCATCCAAGGAAGCGCGTGCCGCATCCCCGAGGGGGGTCTCGCCGTATCGCACCGGTCCCGCGCCGAGTTGCTGCGGCTGCTGACCCCTGTTCAACGCGCGCGAACCCCTGAGAGCCAGGAAGATCATCCCGGCCACAATCATCATGATCATCAAGCCACCAAGGCTCACGGCAAATCACTCCTAGAAAGCGCCCTGTACCCTCAGGTTACGCCACACCACCAAAACGGGGGCCGGGCGGTTCCCGCGGGTTTCCCGTGGTGGGGTGAAGGGAGCAGGCGACATCGTGGAAACCTCGATACAGGTCAGGAACTGGGAAGAACTGACCCGGGATGAGTTCTTCGAGATCGTGTCCTTGAGATCCGAGGTGTTCTTCGTGGAGCAACGCATCGACATTCCCGACCTCGACGACCTCGACAGGCATCCCGGGACCCTCCACTGGTGGATCCCCGACGAAACCGGTTGCGCGGGATATCTGCGCACGGTGCTGCTCGGCGAACCCGAACTGGGAGCAACCCGCTCCTTCGGGAGGGTGGCCGTCAGGGCCGACAGGCGCGGCGACGGCCTGGCGCGCGCACTGGTTGCGGCCGTGCTGGGACGCTTCGGCGGGCAGCCGATCGTGATCCACTCGCAGAGCCACGTGGTTCCGCTCTACCGCGAATTCGGATTCGAGCCGGTGGGTCCGGAGTACCCGGAGGCGGGCATCCCGCACACGAGGATGCGAAGGCCGGCGGAGATCCGGGTCAGCGCCGTGGTCCTCACAGACACGGCGGGCCGGGTGCTGATGGTCCGCAAACGCGGCACCGACGCCTTCCTCAACCCGGGTGGGAAACCCGAACCGGGGGAAACCCCGGAGCAGTGCGCTGTCCGCGAGTTGCGTGAGGAGCTGGGGCTGGAACTCGACCCGGAGGGACTGCTGCCTTTGGGAAGGCATCGCGCCGCGGCCGCCAATGAGACCGACACCGTCGTTCTCGCCGACGTCTTCCGCGCACCCGAGTCCCTCGACCGGCTCCCGGTTCCGCGGTCCGAGATCGAGGAGGCCCGTTTCGTGGATCCGGCCTCCCCGGAACCCGGATGGGCACCCCTGTTCACCGAGCGGATCCTGCCCCTGCTCAACCATCCAGCCGGCTGAAGTCCAAGGTGCGCAGCACGAGCTCCCCGGCCTCGTCGCAGGCGTCGAGGTCGACGGTGGCGAAGATGGACCAGTCGCGGTTGCCCGCGGGATCATCGATGATCTGACGCACCTCCCAGAGCCTGCCGCCCCGTCTCGGTTCGACGACGAAGAACGCGGGGCCGCGCGCATCCGCGCCGACGCCAATGTCCTCGTGCTCGTCCCAGTAGTCGCCCAAGGCGTCGTCCCAACGCTGCCGGGTCATGGGATCTCCGCTGGTCAGGGCGGTCAAACCGTCCACGTCGTCGTCGGCACACAGCTCCACACGCCGCCACATGGCGTTTCGCACCATCACCCTGAAGGCGCGTTCGTTGCCCGTGACGGGCCGTGCCGAGGGAGCCACCTCGGCCCGCTGCTCGGTGGGAACCCCGGCCAGGGCGGCGAGTTCGTTCCACTCGTCCAGCAGCGACGAGTCCACCAGCCTGGTTATCTCACCGAGCCAGGCGATCAGGTCCTCCAGCTCGCCGGTGCGCAGCCCCTCAGGAATGCTCTGCCGCAACGCCCGGTAGGCGTCGGTGAGGTAGCGCAGCAACAACCCCTCGGTGCGCTGCAGCTTGTAGTGGGCCACGTACTCGCCGAAGGTCATGCCCTGGGCGTACATGTCCCGCACCACCGACTTCGGGCTGACCGGGGTCTCCGACAGCCAGGGATGCGCCACCGAGTACTCGATGTGGGCCTGCTCCAGCAGCTCGGCCAGGGGCTGGGGCCAGGTGATCTCCTCCAGGGCCTCCATGCGTTCCTCGTAGTCCCAGCCGTCGGCCTTCATCTCCGCGACCGCCTGGCCGCGCGCCCTGAACTGCTGGGCAAGCAACACCACCCGGGGATCCTCCAGGGTCGCCTCGATCACGGAGACCACGTCGAGGGCGTAGTCGGGGGAGCCGGGGTCGAGGGTCTCGACCACCGCCAGGGCAAAGGCCGACAGGGGCTGGTTCAGCGCGAAATCACGCTGCAGGTCGACGTTCAACCGGTAGCGGCGACCGCCGGGGGTGGGTTCGGGCAGTCGGGTGATCACCTCGGCCCGCAGCAACGACCGGCCGAGCCCGGCGGCGCGGCGCAGCATGGCGCGGCGTGCCTTCGGTTCCGGGTTGGTGGAGTCGATCAGGCGGGCGACCGCGACGCCGGTCTCCTCGTCCCGCTGCAACAGGTTCAGCAGCAGGGCGTGGCTGATCCTCATCCGGGCGTGCAGCTGCTCCGGGGACGAATCGATCAGTTTGGTGAAGGTGGCCTGCGTGTAGTTGACGAAACCCTCCGGTGGTTTCTTGCGCCGCACCGACCGCAGTTTCTTCTCGTCTCCCTGGTGTTTGGCCAGGATCCGGGCGTTCTCCACCTCGTGCTCGGGGGCCTGGGCCACCACGTTACCGATGGAATCGAAACCGGCGCGGCCCGCGCGGCCCGCGATCTGGTGGAATTCGCGGCTGCGCAGCACCCGCTGGCGCCGGCCATCGAACTTCGTCAGGGAACTGAACAGCACGGTGCGGATGGGAACGTTGATGCCGACCCCCAGGGTGTCGGTGCCACAGATCACCGCCAGCAACCCGCGCTGGGCCAGCTGCTCCACCAGACGCCGGTAACGCGGCAGCATCCCGGCGTGGTGAACCCCGATCCCGCCGCGCAGCAGCTTGGACAGCGTCGCCCCGAAACCACCGGCGAACGGAAACCCCGAGATGGCCTGCTTCAACTCCTCCGGAACAGCGGCACCGGCCTTGCGCACCACTCCCTGGCTGAGCAGGGCCGTCGCCTGCTCGACGGCCGCCCCCTGGGTGGGGTGGACGATGTAGACGGGCGCCTGGTGGGTTTCGACGATCTCCGCGATGGTCTCGTGAAGCGGCGCCAGCGACCAGCGATAGGTGAGCGGGACGGGACGGGTCGCCCCGCCGATCACGGCCGTTTCGCGTCCGGTGCGCCGGGTCAGGTCATCGGCAAGTGCCGTCACGTCCCCGAGGGTTGCCGACATGATCACGAACTGCGCCTGGGGGAGTTCCACCAGCGGAACCTGCCACGCCCAGCCGCGTTCCGGTTCGGCGAGGAAGTGGAACTCGTCCATCACCACCTGCCCGGCATCGGCGCCGCGCCCCTCCCGCAACGCCAGGTTGGCCAGGATCTCGGCGGTGCAGCAGACGATGGGGGCGTCGGCGTTGACCGAGGCATCCCCCGTGACCATTCCGACCCGCTCGGCCCCGAACGCTTCGCACAGGGCGAAGAACTTCTCGTTCACAAGGGCCTTGATGGGGGCGGTGTACCAGGTGCGGCGACCCTCCGCCAGGGCCGCGAAGTGGGCGCCGAGCGCGATCAATGACTTCCCGGAGCCCGTGGGTGTGGTGACGATGACGTTGTCTCCCGCGAGAACTGCCAGCAGCGACTCCTCCTGGTGCGGGTACAGCGAAATGCCCGAGGACTCCACCCACTCGGTGAAGACATCGAGGAGGACATCTGGGGAGGGATCCCGGGGCAGGAGATCGCTGAGGTTCGTCATGACGTCTCCGATTCTCCCACGAAGCCGAAGAAGGGGAGTCGTGCGTTACTTCCCGAAGCCGGAACCGCGATTCGCGCTCCCGGGAACCGGCATCCCCGGGCTGTGGGTTCCCTGTGAACCCAGCGCAGGGGGGTTTACGGTACCGGATCCCTGCATAGCCTCAAGGACATGGAAACAGTGCGTGGCCTGAATGCAATGTCACAGGGTGCTCCCGCGGCGCTCGGGATCGGTGCCTTCACCGAGAAAACCCTTGTCCACTCCGGGCAGTGCACCAAGGTCGATTCCGAGGAGCGCCCGGCCGCGGTGGGGTTGCTGGGTTGCGGTGTGACGGCGGGACTCGGGGCCGCCATCAACATCGGGGAGATGAGGCGCGGCGAGAACGTCGTGCTGGTCGGGGTGCCCACCCCGGACGAGAAGGTGCCCCGGATCCCGCTGCCCGACGCCTTCGTCAGTGAGAAGATCGCCCTGGACGAGGTGGAGCGGGCCTCCGACCGGATGGAGCAGGGCGAGGTCCTGCGATCGGTGGTGGTCCTGTGAACGCCGGACGAACCAAGGCCTCGGTTGTCCCGGACCCCGAGGGGACGAGGCGAACATCCCACGGGAACGGGGCCCTCCTGCTCCTCCTTCCGCCGAAGGAGCGTTGATCCCGGTCAATTCCCGGGAGGCTTCGTGTCGGTGGGGCCCGTTACTCTCTGGACCCATGGGTGAACCGTGGACAGTGGATCGGGTCGAAGCAGCCGCCCCCGATGCCTCGTCGATCAAGGCGGGCCGCAAACTCGCCACCCCGGGCCCGTGGTCCGAGATCGGATTCCAGGGGGATCTGTTGTGGGGCGCCTGCCAGGGGTCGGGAAGGACACCGTACCGGGTGAGCGTCGACGTGGCCTCACCCGCTTACAAGTGCTCCTGCCCCAGCCGCAAGTTTCCCTGCAAGCACGCCCTCGCCCTGCTGTTCCTGTGGGCCCAGGGTCGGGTTTCCGAATCCGGTGAGGTGGCCGAGTTCGCTTCCCAGTGGGCGGATGCGCGCGAGGCCCGCGCTGCCAGGAAAACCGAGCCGAGACAACGAACCGAGGAACAACGGGCGGCCGCAGCCAAAAGGGCCGCGCAACGCGAGGGGAGGATCACCGACGGCCTGGCCGAGCTCGATCGTTTCCTGGCCGACCAGCTCCGGGAGGGCCTGGCCACCCACGCCGGGGAACGGTCGCGGCGCCTGGAACACATGGCGGCGCGCATGGTCGATGCGCAGGCCCCGGGCGTCGCATCCCGGCTCCGGGAACTCGCCGCCCAGCCGTCGTCGGGCGACTGGCCCACCCGCGTCGTTGACGAGTACGGTTCCCTGCACCTCCTGGCCCGGGCATGGGCCGGACGTGAGAAACTACCCGGTGATCTCGTGGCAACCGTGCGATCCCGCATCGGGTTGAGCACCCGCACCGAGGACGTGCTCGCGACCCCCGGCATCAAGGACCGCTGGGTGGTGCTGGGCATGCGCGATGCCGATGAGGAACAGGTCAGCGTGCGGCGCGTCTGGCTGTGGGGCCGCGACACCGGCACCCGTGCTCTCGTGCTTTTCTTCGCCCGGGCCGGTGACGGCTTCGACACCGGCCTCTATCCGGGTTCCGAGATCGACGCCGACCTCCACTTCCACCCCGGGCGGCCCCGGCTGAGGGCGGTAGTCGGGGCCCGGCGCGCCGAGTCCCGGCGGGTGGACGGCTGGGACATCGTGGGCGATGACGTCGCAACCGCCGTCGCCGGGTTCCGTGAAGCGGTGGCCGCCGATCCATGGTGCGAGGCCTGGCCGGTGGCCATCCACGGGTCGCTGGCCTGGGACGACGGGGCGTGGCTGGTCGCGGGGCGGGCAGTGCCCCTGACCGGCAACACCACCGACCACTGGCGCCTGCTCGCCGAGCTGGGCGCCACCCCTGCCACCGTGTTCGGTGAACTCGGTGCCGACGGCCTACGACCCATCGCCTATCTGCAGGAAGCGACGGTGTACCCACTGTGAAACCCGCCCAGCTCATCGCCGTTTCCCTGGTGGGTGGCCCCGAACCGGATCTTCTCGACCACGCAGCCCGGCAGGCCTGCGTGCACCGCGCCCATGTTCCCACCCGAGAGCTGGCGGTGCGCTCGCCCGCGCCGGCGCAGGAACCCAACCAGCCCCCGAGCGCGTTCGTCACCACGATGAACGCGGTTCGCGCCCGTCCCCCGGCCATGCGCGACCCGATCCTGCTCGAGGCGTTGGAGCTTCTCGCCGAAGCGGGACTGGTGCTGCCCACCCGGCTCATCGTCCCGCTGCTCGAGATAGCCGAGGGCAACCGGCACATCGCGGCCCGGCTTCCCGCAGTGTTGGGTTCTAGGGGCCGCTGGCTGGTGGGGCTCGGCGACGCCTGGCTGAGGGGCCGGGCCGTGGCCGGACCGGAACCGTCGGACTGGGACGAGGGAAACCTCCCCGAGCGCCTCGCGTGGCTGCGACACCTGCGCGCCGCCGATTCCGCTGCAGGACGGGAACTGGTCGAACAGACCCGGAAGGAGAAGGCGGCGGACCGGGCCCAGATCATCGCGGCCCTGGAAGTGGGTCTGGGACCGGAAGACGAGGAACTGCTGGAGCGGTTCCTGAAGGACCGCTCCAAGACGGTTGCGGGGGTCGCGGCGGGGCTGCTGGCCCAGCTCGAAGGTTCGGCCTACCTGGCCCGCGCGGTCGGGCTGGCCCGCGCCAGCTTCACCCGGGTGGAGAAACCCCGGAAGGGGCTGCTCGGGAAACTGCGTGCCCCGAAACGTTCCATCGTCGCCGTCGCACCGCCCGAGAAGGAACTGGCAGCCGACCTCCACGCCGTTGTCGCATCGATCAGCGGCGTCAAGGGCCCCGCCGGGCGGGTGCAGCACCTCGTTGCGGTGGTACCGCCGAAATGCTGGGCGGAGCTGGGGCTCAGCGTCCGCGAACTCGCCCCCGGTGTGCTGCTGGACGACGAGCCGGTTCCGCTCTTCCCGGCCCTGACCAGCGCCGTGCTCCGCTGGGGTGATGCCGATGCCGCCCGTGAGCTGCTCGATGAGCATCCCGAACCGGCCCTCGCGCTGCTCCTGCCCCCCGCGACCCGCGACGCCTTCCTGGCGGATGCGATCCACAACACCGCACCCAAGCAATTCCCTGATCTGTGTCACCGGTTGCAGCAACAGGACGAGCTGCGTCTCGGTCCCGGGGCGGCCGGTGCCGTTCTGGACGGCATCCGGGCCTGCGTGAAAGCCAAGTCCGGTGTCCACCAGGCCGCAACCCAACTCCTGGCGTTCTCGACCGATCCCCGGGACATTCCCGAACTGCTGCCCCGCATCACAGCACTCAACGGGGACCCCGACATTCCCCAGCCCGGTCGGCGCGCCGTACGCGACGCCGTAGCCGCCCTGACCCTGCGCCAGAGCATCCACGAATCCATCGCCCACACCAAGGAGCCCAGATGACCGAGACCGTGCTTCGCCCACACGCCGAACAGGCCTTCGCCCACGAACTCGACGCCCTGGCGAAGATCGACGACAAACCGCGCCCGGCTAACTGGCGGCTCTCGCCCTGGGCGGTGGTTCAGTACCTGATGGGCGCAACCCTGCCCGACGGCACACAGATCACCCCGAAATACGTGGGCAACCAGCGGCTGATCGAGGTCGCAGTGGCCACGCTCGCCACCGACCGGGCGCTGCTGCTGCTGGGCGTGCCGGGCACCGCCAAGTCGTGGGTCTCCGAGCACCTGGCGGCGGCGGTCTCGGGCGACTCGACGCTGCTGGTGCAGGGCACCGCGGGCACCGCCGAGGAGGCCGTGCGCTACGGCTGGAACTACGCCCGCCTGCTCGCGGAGGGACCCTCGGAGGCGGCGCTGGTGCCCTCGCCGATCATGACCGCGATGGGGCGTGGCGCCATCGCCCGGGTCGAGGAACTCACCCGGATGCCATCTGATGTCCAGGACGGCATGATCACCACCCTCAGCGAGAAGACGTTGCCCGTGCCGGAGCTGGGCATGGAGGTGCAGGCCCGCGCCGGGTTCAACCTGATCGCCACCGCCAACGACCGGGACCGCGGCGTCAACGACCTCTCCAGCGCGCTGCGGCGCCGTTTCAACACCGTCGTGCTGCCGCTGCCCTCGAGCGCCGAGGAGGAACTCAGGATCGTCACCAAGCGTGTCGCCGAACTGGGACGTTCCCTTGAGCTGCCCGAGGCCACCGACGCGATCGCCGAGATCCGGCGCGTCGTGACGGTTTTCCGGGAACTGCGGCAGGGACACACCGAGGACAACAAAACCTCCCTGAAAACCCCGTCCGCCACCCTCAGCGCCGCCGAGGCGATCTCGGTGGTGACCAACGGGCTGGCGCTGGCCGCGCACTTCGGCGACGGTGTGCTGCGCGCCGAGGACGTCGCGGCGGGCATCGTCGGAGCGGTTGTGAAGGATCCGGTGGCCGACCAGGTGATCTGGCAGGAGTATCTCCAGACGGTGGTGCGGGAACGCGCCGGCTGGAAGGATTTCTACCGGGCCTGCCGCCAGGTGGCGCGGTGATCGAGGACCGTCCATGAGCGAGATCCGGATCTACGGGATCCGTCATCACGGACCGGGATCGGCCCGGTCGCTGCTGCGCGCCCTCGATGACTTCGCCCCCGATGCGATCCTCATCGAGGGACCCGCGGACGCCGACGCGATGGTCTCCCACGTGGCCGGTCTGAAACCCCCGGTAGCGCTGCTGGCGTGGGTGATCGGCGAGCCATCCCGGGCCGCGTTCTGGCCGTTCGCCACCTTCTCACCCGAATGGCAGGCCCTCGACTGGGCCGCCCGCAACTCCCGGGCCGCGTCGTTCATCGACCTTCCCAGCTCGCTCGGCCTCGCCCGCTCCAGGGAGGAACGCACGGTGGAATCGGATCCGCTGGGCCTGCTGGCCGGGGCCGCCGGGTACGACGATCCGGAACGTTGGTGGGAGGACCTCGTCGAGCAGCGCGACGAGAACGTCTTCGATGTGATCGCAGAGGCCATGGCCGCAGTCCGCGAGAACGGTGGCGACGACGAGGAGACCCTGCTGCGCGAGGCACACATGTGCAAGGCGCTGCGAACGGCGAAACGCGCCCACGAGAAGATCGCGGTGGTGTGCGGGGCCTATCACGTCCCGGCGCTGACCGCGAAGGTGAAGGTGGCCGACGACAACGCGCTGCTGAAACAGCTGCCGAAGGTGAAAACCCAACTCACCTGGGTGCCGTGGTCCCACGGCAGGCTGGCCGCCTCCTCCGGTTACGGGGCCGGGGTTCGTTCCCCCGGCTGGTACCACCACCTGTTCGCCGCCCCCGACCGTCCCGTTGAACGCTGGCTGACCCACGTCGGAGCCGTGCTGCGTGAACACGACCTGCCCACCTCGTCCGCACACGTCATCGAGGGCATCCGGCTGGCCGATGCCCTCGCAGTGCTGCGCGGCCGTCCCATGCCCGGGCTGTCCGAGGTACAGGAGGCCACCCTGGCGGTGCTGTGCGAGGGAAGCGACCTGGCCCTCGACCTGGTCACCCGGGAGGCGATCGTCGGTGAACTGCTCGGGGAGGTGCCCGACGACGTGCCCCGCACCCCGTTCGACGCGGACCTAACGGCGACCGCGCGGCGGCTCAGGCTAAAACAGGAGGCCGCTGAGAAGGAGCTCGACCTCGACCTGCGCAAGGAGAGCGGTCTTGCCAGATCCTGTTTCCTCAGGCGCCTGAGGATCCTCGGCATCGACTGGGGCACACCCGCAGGAAGTTCCGGCACCGGCACCTTCAAGGAAACCTGGCGTCTGCTGTGGGAACCGGAACTCTCCATCGCCGTGGTGGACGCGTCGCGCTGGGGCAACACCGTTGAGGCTGCCGCGGCGGCCCGGCTGCTGGACGACGTCGGCGACCTGGCCGGGGTGACTCGGGGCGTGAACGGGGCGCTGGCCGCCGACCTGCCCGCGGCCATGCCCGAACTGCTGCGGCTCCTGGACGTCCGGGCGGCGGCCGAGACCGACGTCGCGCGGCTGCTGGAGGCGCTTCCCGATCTCGTGCAGGCGTATCGCTACGGTGACGTGCGCGGCACCGACACCGGGCGCCTGGGGGATGTGGTCGCGGCCCTCCTGGGGCGCGCCTGCGCGGGTTTTCCCGTTGCCCTGGGCGGGTTGGCGCCGGAAGCAGCCGACCGGTACCGGAGGCTGATCGACAAGGCGAACGCCGCAGTCGGGCTGCTCGGAGAACAAGCCCAACAGCTGTGGCGGAACACGCTGCTGGCCGCAGCCGATCGCCACGACCTTCCCGGTCTGCTGGCAGGACGCCTAGTCAGGCTGCTGTTCGACGGCGGTGACCTGGGAGTCGACGAGGTGCAGCAGCGGCTGTCGCTGGCCCTGTCGGGAGGCCACGCGCCGGGTGAGCAGGCGGCCTGGGCCGAGGGGGTGCTGTCGGGCAGCTCGTTGCTGCTGCTCCACTCCCCGGCCCTGCTGAAGGTGTTTGACACCTGGGTGATGGGGTTGTCGGATGAATCGTTCACCGACGTGCTCCCGGTGGTCCGGCGGGCTTTCGGCGGCTGGGAACGGCCCGAACGGCAGGCCCTGGCGGGGAAGGTCGCGAACCTCGACGGAGCCTGTCCGGTGGCCGAGGAGGAACTGGACCTGACCGAGTTCGCGGCGGTGCTCGCAACCGTCGACGAGATTCTGGAGAGCGCACGATGAACGACGAACGCAACCGGCGCTGGCGGCTGCTTCTGGGGACCGCCCCGGAGGGCACCGAAGAAACCCTGTCCCGGCAGGATGCCGCCATGGATGCCGCCCTGGCCGCCCTCTACGACAACCAGAGCGGCGACGGACAGAAACGACATGCCGGGCTCGGTGCCTCGGCACCGAGGGTGGCGCGGTGGCTCGGTGACATCCGCACCTATTTCCCGTCGCGGGTGGTGCAGGTGATGCAGGCCGATGCCATCGACCGGCTGGGTCTCAAGCAGCTGCTGCTGGAACCGGAGATGCTTGAGACCGTCGAGGCCGACGTGCACCTGGTGGCCACCCTGGCCGGCCTGGGACGGGTCATGCCGCAGAAGGCCAGGGCCAGCGCCCGCGAGGTCGTGGCCCGGGTGGTCAAGCAGGTGGAGGAGAAACTCGCCGACAAGGTGCAGCAAGCGGTCCGGGGCGCGCTGAACCGGGCCGCCCGCACCAACCGGCCCCGCCTGAACGACATCAACTGGTCACGAACGATCGCGGCGAACCTGGGTAACTACCTTCCCGAACTGAACACCGTAGTGCCCGAGCGCCTCATCGGCTACGGCCGCAAACAGACCGGTTTCCAGCGGGAGATCGTGCTGGTGGTCGACCAGTCGGGTTCCATGGCGACGTCAGTGGTCTACGCCAGTATCTTCGCGGCCGTGCTGGCCTCCATCAAGGCGGTGAAAACTCGCCTCGTGGTCTACGACACATCGGTCGTGGACCTCACCGATCAGCTCAGCGACCCCGTCGACGTCATCTTCGGCACCCAGCTCGGCGGCGGCACGGACACCAGCAAGGCCCTCGCGTACTGCGAACACCTGGTGCAGCGCCCCCGCGAGACGGTGATGGTCCTCATCAGCGATCTCTACGACTTCAACCCCGAACAGATGCTGCGCCGGATGGGCCAGTTCCAGCGGCAGGGTGTCACGATGGTGACCCTGCTGGCCCTCGACGACGACGGCACCCCCGGTTACAACCACGACGTGGCGGGCAGCCTGGCCGCCATGGGAATCCCGTCATTCGCCTGCACCCCCGACGCCTTCCCGGAGATGATCGCCCTCGCGATCAACAGGGGCGACCTGGCGGGCTGGGCCTCTGCGGAAAAGGCTGCGAAGGCGTAGTCGGTGGTGATGAGCGGCGGGACACGGATCACCGAACGTGCGGAGTGCGTCTGGAGGACCAACACCGCTAATGGACTTTTCTTCCAACCATCGAACGTTCGCCACAGCACGTGAAGAACCCGTACGGGGCAAGTAGGGGAAGGCCCTGACGAGGTAGTTGACCACGGGCGGATGTCTGGCCACAACGGAAGACAATAACGTTCTCGTGGGTTCCGGCCACATATGTGGGGAGCGGGGGAGGGGATCGAAGATACCTCTCTGGGAGACGAGACATGTCAAAGAAAAAGAGAACTTTCCGCCGAGTGCTTTTCACCGTGCTCGGAGTTGCCGTTGCCCCTGATCCTGGTGGCGGCCGTTGCTGTGATCGTGGTGCTGAGAGGACCTCTGCCGAAACACTCTGGCGAGGTCATCCTGAGCGGACCACGTGCCGAGATCAGGGTGTTGCGCGACCACCGGGCCGTACTCCACATCTATGCCACCACCGACCACGACCTGTTTTTCGCGCAGGGATACGTGCATGCCCAGGAACGTTTCTTCCAGATGGACCTGTCGCGCCACATGGCCTTAGGGCGACTGGAGGAACTCGTGGGGGAGTCCGGGAAGGAATCGGATATCACGGTGCGCACCATGGGATGGCGCCAGGTGGCGGAAAAGGAGTGGGAACTGCTGTCGGATGAGGCCCGCGGATTCTACGAGGCCTATCTACATATCGGGAAAGCAACCGTGGCAGCTGGCCAATGAGTACGCCGTGCTGGGCTTGAGTCTGCCTGTTGCCGACATCGAGCCGTGGACCAGCATTGATTCGCTGGTCTGGCTCAAAGCCATGGCCCGGGACCTGAGCGGGAGCTTTGGGGTCGAGGTCGAACGCATGGGGTACCTTCAGAAACTGGGTACTCCGGTGGCGGTGGAGGAACTGTTTCCGAAGGCCGAGGAGGAGAAACGCAGGCCGATCATCGGGCAGGAAACGACGGAAAACAATCTGCGGCCACGTGCCGACTATCCGGTGGCCGATCCGCTGCCGCTGGAAACCCAGGAAACGAATCCCGAGGACTGTCCCGAGCCCGATCAGTTCCTTTCGCAGTCGTCCGAGACCGGCGGCGAAACGCCCTCGATGAGTTCCGGCGACACCATCGGGGCGCTCCAGAGCGTCCAGCAGGCGATGGAGGCCATGCCGCATCTGCTGGGCGACGGCCCGGCGGTCGGATCGAACTCCTTCGTGATCTCGGGGCAGCACACCGCCTCCGGGAAACCCGTCATCGGCAACGACCCCCACCTCCAGATCGCCTACCCCTCGGTCTGGTTCCAGGTCGGTCTGCACTGCGAGCAGCTGAACGGGGAATGCACCTTCGGTGTCTCCGGGTTCTCCATGGCCGGCATACCGGGAATCATGATCGGGCGCAATGCTGACCTGGTCTGGGGCCTGACCAATCTTGGCGGTGACGTCAGCGACCTGGTGGTCGAGAAGAACGTCGGCGAGAATTTCTACCAACGCGACGGCAGGTGTCTCGCCTATCAGACCCGTACCGAGACGATCCGGGTTGCTGGCGGCGAGGACGTCGAGATTCGGGTGCGGACCTCGGTGCACGGTCCCGTCGTCTCCGGGCTGCTCGCGCCGGACGAACAGTTCAGGCCGGTTCCCGGTGCGTCGGAGAATCTCTCGGTGGCCCTGCAGTGGACCGCACTGATGCCCGACAAAACCGGTGAGTCTTTCTTCGCGCTCGGCCGCGCCACGAATGCCGAGGAGGTCTCGGCAGCGGCGGCCCTGATGGCGAATCCGGCGGAGAACATCCTGTTCGCCACTGCCTCTGGTGACATCGGCTACCAGGCCCCGGGCAAGTACCCGGTGAGACCGGTCAAGGCCCCAGCCGACGGGCGGGGCGGTTGTCGCCCACGAGGCGGACAACCTGGGGCCGATGGCCGCGCCCCGGCTGGGACTCCAGCTACAATTGGTAGGGGTTCTACGCCCCCCCGGGCATGCCGGTCGTGCTCAACCCGGCAGACGGGATCATCGCCCCGGCAAACCAGCCGATCACGCCCGAGGCCAGCGGACCCTACCTCGGTTCTCACTATGTTGCGGGCTATCGTTCCCAGCAGATATACGACGCCATCGCGCAACTCGCAGCGCAGGGCCCCGTCACGCTAGAGGAAGCACCGAAGATCATGCTCCTCGATGGCACCGCCGGCCCAGGAGCTCGCCCCCGCCCTGACCGCGGTGGAGCTGAACGATGAACGCCACGAAGAACTGCAATCGGAACTGACCCGCTGGTACGAACGGGGCGGCCATTACGCCGTTGATGAGCCGGGGCGATGATCATGGCATCGCTCTTCTCGCACCTCAGCAATGCGGCCTTGGCGGACGACGGGGGTACCCATCGACCCGGTTGCTGGGGAGACTGATCTCAGAACCCCAGAACCCACTGTGGGATGACAAGAACACCTCAGAGGTGGAGGATACAGCTCAGATCATGCGCCGCGCCTACGCCGAGACCGACGCCGAGCTGACCGCCCGATTGAGCCGGGATCACACCACGTGGCGGTGGGGCGGCCTCCACGTCCAGACTTCGAGGCACCAGATCCTGGAAGGCGAGGAGCTTCCCGGGTTCATCAGGGACCACTTCCGCCGGAAACCACGGGCAGTCGGCGGTGGGCCCGAAATTCCCAATGCAAACAGCTATGACGAGAGCGTCAAGGACAATGGACAGGTGGACTACGAGGTGGTGGGGGGATCCCTCCATGCGCATGGCGGTGGATCTGAGCGACGTCGACCGGGCCCGGCGGGTGATTTCCTCGGGAAGCTCCGGTCACCCGTGGTCGTCACACGTCGCGGACCAACTCGAGGCCTGGGCCACGGGTGAGTTCTTCGACTGGCCCTTCAGTCGTGAAGCTGTCGCCGCGGCGACACGGGACACCCTGACGCTGCGCCCCGAATAACCCTGTGCGGGAGCGCTGCTCCCGGCCCGGAGAAAACTGGTCTCCGTGGTCCCCGGTCATCCCGGGGGCCACGGAGACCGATGCGGTGGATCAGATCTTCTCCAAGGAAATGTTTACGGGTCTTCTCGGAGAACAACTGGAGCCCAGGAGACGTGGCATCGCAGATCATTGCTTCCCGTTTTTGCTGTCAGGAATATCGGCCTTGCTGGAGTTTTCTGTGTCTTGGGAGTGTTGTCGACGCCAACGTATTCCGAGGAGCAAGCCCAGTGTGCCCGGGATCGGTGTGAAAACCATGATCCAAAATGGCTGGTAGAAACCGGGAACGAACCATGCGACAATGCCGATCGCAACCCAGGAGCCAACGATTGCTATCACAACAGCCCAGATGTCGCCCCTTGTTTCTCTGGAAAATTTCATCGCTCAGCTGCTCTACGTGCACGAATCGTCAAAATTGGGCAGGGTCCCCATGATGGCTGTTCCGAGGCTGCAGCCGGCAATGATGCCTCCCGCGGCAGCTGGCGGGAATGCTGCCCCGGCTTCGGCTCCAACGCCGCCACAGATTGAGTAAAATGCGGTCCACCAAGCCATGAAGGCTACTCGCGCTCGCCAGCATTTGCAGCAAGACTCGGAGCTGGTGGAATCAACCTCAGGGGGTCCTTCGGTCAGCTCCACCATCGGTTGTCCGTCATCTCGGGTGCCGGTGACCTCGAAATGTTTGTCCTTGGTGACCTCGACGAACTGTTCTGCCTGCTCGATTGTCATGGCGGAGGCGAAGGCCTCGAGGTACTGGTGGGTGACTTCTTCGCTCGGGGCATTCGCGAAGGTTGCCATCAGAGCATCGCTTCGCCTGAGGGTGTTGGCGATCTCGGTGATGAGTGCGGGATCTTTCGTCGTCGCGGTGGCTGGTGCAGTCGGCGCTGGGGTCTCGCTGGCGGGGTCCGCGTAGGCTGACGGCATCAGCGTCAGGAGCGCCAGAAGTGTTGACGTGATGCCGAGGAACCTGTGTGGTTTCTGTTTCATGCTCGGTCTCCAATTCGATGTGTGCGACATGGAGTTGGTGGTGAATTTTCCGAGTCAAGCCCATTGTATGCGCAGTGTGGTGGTCTGCTCGGGCTTCCGGTAATTCGCTTTCGCGAATCGGGTGCTGAGGTTTCTCGTGCTTGAGATGACACTGTCGCCTGACTAGGCCGGTGATCGGGTTCATGGTGCACCCAGACGTGCGTACGAGCGCGGCAACAATGGCCAAAGGTTAACCTGGGAAACGATGGCTTTCGTGTTTGTTCGGGTCCATCTCGTTGCCGGTGGGAATGGGAATGTCCTGGTCGCAGGTGAGGGGGTGCTCGATTGTTTTCGGTTGCCGACTTCGAGATGTCGTTGCGGGGTCTGTGGGGACCTCTAGTATGAATCCATGCCTCCCGTGATCCGCTCCGCCAGTCATGAGGACCTCCCGGCCATCGTGGAGATCTACAACGAGAGCGGCGTGGCCACCACCGCCTCCTACGACGTCGAACCGGTCACCCTCGAGGAGCGCACCGCCTGGTTCGAGCGGCTGCGGAACCAAGGGCATCCCGTGCTGGTCCTCGAGGAGGACGGCCGGGTGGTCGGCTTCGCCAGTTACGGCCCGTTCCGCGACAAGGCGGCCTACCTCCACACCGTTGAGCACTCCGTCTACGTGGCCGAAGGAAGCCGTTCCAACGGGGCCGGTCGGATGCTGCTGGGTGCTCTCCTCGACCATGCCCAGGGTTGCGGGGTTCACGTCATGATCGGTGTCCTGGACGCGGACAACGCGGCCTCCCGGGCCTTTCACAAGAGCCTGGGATTCGTCGAGTCGGCCGTGCTGTCAGAGGTGGGCAGGAAATTCGGGTGCTGGCTGGACGTTGTGTTCGTCACCCATCACTTCGACTGACGGTAACATTCCGCCATGGTTTACCACGGCGACGCCAGCGACCACGCAGGTAGAGAAGTGCTCACCTGGGAAGGGGTCGGGGAGGCCGCCGACGACCTCGCGCTCCAGGTCCACGAATCCGGTTTCCGCCCTTCGGTGATCATCGCCATCGCCAGGGGAGGCATGATTCCGGCCGGTGCGCTTACCTATCGGCTCGGGGTGAAACTCACCGACGCCATCAACGTCGAGTTCTACACCGACGTTGAACAAACCCTCCCCGATCCGGTTCTTCTGGCCCCCATGCTGGACACCGAATCCATCGCAGGCAGGCAGCTTCTCGTGGTGGACGATGTTGCGGACTCGGGGCGCACCCTCTCGCTGGTGGTGAAACTGCTGCGTGGGTTTGGGGCCGATGTGCGAAGCGCGGTGCTCTACGCCAAGCCGACCACGATCGTGAATCCGGATTTCTGCTGGAGGCGCACCGACCGTTGGATCGTGTTCCCGTGGTCCGCTGAGCCACCCCTGAATTGATTGTCGGAGACCCCCAGTAAACTCCGGGCCATGGCTGAGATCCGCACCCACGATTCCGAAGGTGGCTCTGACCTCGGACGCCTCGTCCGTGAGGCGCTGGGGGAGACCATCCGCCCCATAACGCCCGGATCGGTTCCCGGGACGGTTTCCCCGGAGGCCGAGACCGATGCAGGGCAAGGGGCCTCGTTGACCTCGCTACCCCAGTGGACAGGGCTCTCCATCAACGTCACAGAAACCTGATTCAACGCAGGTGTTCACGTTAACAATCCGATAGTGTGGGGCTGCGGGCGCAGTTGCCCCGTTCCTCAGGAGCTCAAAGGACGGAACATGACCCTCGACTGGACCGAACTGGACACCCGAGCCGTTGACACGGCGAGGATTCTCGCCGCCGATGCTGTGGAGAAGGTCGGCAACGGCCACCCCGGAACCCCGATCTCACTGGCCTCCGTGGTCTACCTGCTCTACCAGAAGATCATGAAGGTGGATCCGACCGACGACAAATGGCTCGGCCGCGATCGTTTCGTCCTGTCGATCGGTCATGCCTCCCTGGCCCAGTACTGTCAGCTCTACCTGGCCGGTGCCAACCTCGAGCTCGAGGACCTGAAGTCGCTGCGAACCTGGGGATCCAAGTGCGCGGGGCATCCCGAGTACGGCCACACCCGGTTCGTCGAGTGCACCACCGGGCCCCTCGGCGCGGGCATCAGCAACGCAGTCGGCATGGCGATGGCCGCGCGCAGGGAACGCGGCCTGTTCGATCCGGACGCACCCGAGGGCAAGTCTGTCTTCGACCACTTCGTCTACTGCCTTGTCGGCGACGGCTGTCTCCAGGAGGGTGTGGCCGCGGAGGCCTCGTCGTTGGCGGCCACCCAGGATCTGGGCAACCTCATCGTGATCTATGACGCCAACCGAATCACCATCGAGGGTGACACCCACATCGCCTTCACCGAGGACGTCCTGGGACGTTACGACGCGCTCGGTTGGCACACTCAGGAGGTTGACTGGACCAACGGCGGAACCGGGTACGAGGAGGACCTCGACGCGCTGCTTTCGGCCATCCGGGCGGCCAAGGCCGTCAGGGACAAACCCTCGATCATCAAACTCGACACCATCATCGGCTGGCCGCTGCCCACCAAAGCCGGGAACCATGCCATCCACGGTTCCAGGATTGGGGCCGAGGAGATCGCCGCCCTCAAGGAGAAACTCGGTTTTCCCGCCGAGCCGTTCGCGGTCGATGAGGAGGCCGTCGCCCACGCCCGGGCCAACGCCGCGTCCCGTGGCAAGGTGGAGCGTGCCGAATGGGACGAGAGGTTCGAGGCGTGGAAGGCCAACAATCCGAAGCGCGCTGTCCTGCTGGAACGGGTTCGCTCCCGCAAGCTCCCGGCCGATCTGAAGCTCCCGGTCTTCGAGGAGGGCATGATGTCCACCCGCAAGGCATCCGGGGAGGTGCTGTCCGCGCTGGCGCCTCAGCTGCCGGAGCTGTGGGGTGGTTCCGCCGACCTCGCGGGCTCCAACAACACCACCATGAAGGATGAACCAAGTTTCCTGCCCGATGCGCGGCAGACGGAGGACTGGCCCGGAAATCCCTACGGGCGCACCATCCACTTCGGAATCCGCGAACACGCGATGGGGGGCATCATCAACGGCATCGTCCTGTCGGGCCTGACCCGGGCCTACGGCGGCACGTTCATGGTGTTCGCGGACTACATGCGTCCCGCGGTTCGGTTGGCGGCCCTGATGAACCTGCCCTCCATCTTCGTGTGGAGCCACGATTCCATCGGGGTCGGCGAGGACGGCCCCACCCATCAGCCCGTGGAACACCTCGCATCGCTGCGGGCCATCCCCCATCTGGACGTGGTTCGTCCCGCGGACGCCAACGAGACCTCCGTCGCGTGGGGCGAGATCCTGCGCCGCACCGATCGCCCCGCGGGGATCATCCTGTCCCGCCAGGACCTGCGCATCGTGGCCCGTGGCGACGAGTACTCCTCCGCCGAAGGGGTCGCTCGTGGTGGCTACGTGTTGAAGGAGGCCTCCGAAAAGCCGAGGCTGATCCTGATCGCTTCCGGTTCCGAGGTCGCCCTGGCCCTTGAGGCCGCTGCGAAGCTGGAGGAGGACAACGTCCCCACCCGCGTGGTGTCCATGCCCTGCATGGAATGGTTCGACGAACAGGGCCCCGAATACTGCGAGTCGGTGTTGCCCAAGGACGTGAAGGCCCGGGTCTCCATCGAGGCCGGCATCGCCATGGGATGGGGCAGGTACGTCGGAGATGCCGGGGCCAGCATCAGTATCGAATGTTTCGGTGCGTCGGCCGCCGGATCGAAGTGCTTCGAGGAGTACGGGTTCACGGTCGACAACGTGATCAAGACGGCCCGTTCCGTGCTCTGAGAACTGCTGCGAACCCGCTTCCCGGGCGGGGTGTTGGTGGCTGTCGGTAGGCTTGCCGCATGGTGCTCAAGTCCTTCCTCGACAAGTTGCCCCGCCCCACCCGGCGCATCGTGCTCGAACTCGACCTGGCCCGGGGCGTGCTGGAGACCTTCCCGCGGAACCCCCTACAGATGCTTCAGGCGGTGGGCGCGACTGCGATCAGCGACCTTCGCGGACACCTCACGGAAGCGGTCAAGGATGAGCGTGTCGCCGGGCTGATCGTTCACGCCGTGGACTGCGGTCAGCCGATGACGGTGATGGACGAGATCGCCCACCTGATCGAGGCCTTCGGGGCGAGACGGCCGACCATGGCGTGGGCCGAGTCGTTCGGGGAACTCGGCAACTCCTTGGCCGCCTACAAACTCGCCACGGCATGTCGCACCGTCTGGCTCCAACCCACCGGCGTACTCGGCATCGGCGGCGTCGAGGTCGACATCACCCTCTTCCGCGGGCTGTTGGAGAAGGCCGGGGTCACCCCGCAGTTCGGACAGCGTCACGAGTACAAGACCGCAGCGGATCAGTTCGCGGCGCCCGAGATCACCGAGGCCAACCGGGAGATGACCCACCGTCTGGCCCAGTCCGCCGTGGACGACACCGTGGCGGTCATCGCCAGGCGCCGAGGAGCGGCACTGGAGACCGTGTGGGAAGCCGTCAACAGCTCCCCGGTGGTGCCGGAACGGGCCAAGGAAATGGGCCTCATCGACGAGATCGGCTACCGCGACGAGGCCTACGCCAAGGCACTCGCCGAATGGGCTGCGAAACCCGAGGAACTGCTCTACGCGTCCCGCTACCAGCCACGCCCCAACCTTGCGGGAGCTTTCCGGAGGGACCGACCGAAGGTCGCGGTCGTCAGCCTGCGCGGTCCCATCGAGACCGGCCGGGGACGTCCCGGAACCTTCACGGGTCCCAGCGCCGGCGCCGATGTGGTGGACGAGCACCTCCGGACGGTCCTGCGTGACGATCAGATCAAAGCGGTGCTGTTCGAGGTCGACAGCCCCGGCGGGTCGGCCGTGGCCTCCGATTTCATCCGCCGAAGCGTCCTGCGGCTACGGGAGTCCGGTCGTCCCGTGGTGGCTCGGATGGGAGCTCTGGCCGCCTCGGGCGGCTACTACGTCTCGATGCCCTGCAACGAGATCGTCGCCCATGCGACCACGCTGACGGGTTCCATCGGTGTCCTGGCCGGCAAGTTCGTGACCCGTGAGCTCTACGAGAAACTGGGACTGAAACGGGAACCGATCCGGATCGGGTCGGCCTCGGGGATGCTCAGCTCGGCCACGGAGTTCTCCCCCGAGGACTGGGACCGCCTCAACGCGGAACTCGACCGCATCTACCGGCAGTTCACGACCTTGGCCGCTCAGGACCGCGCCATGGATCACGAACACCTGGAATCGCTGGCCCGGGGCAGGGTGTGGAGCGGTTCCGACGCCTGCGAGCGGGGACTGGTGGATCACGTCGGGGACTGGCGCCTGGCCTGGCGGCGCGCCTGCGCGCTGGCGGACATCGACCCCGAGGAGGCCACCTCGGTCAGGATCGGGGCCGGCTCCGTGCTGGAGAGGATCATCCCCGCACGCTCCAGCGAACACCGCGCCGAGTCCGCCCGGATCGCTCTCCCGACGGCTGACGACCTGCTCACGCGGGCCGCCGACCTGGTCGGGCTCCCGATCCACGGCGTGCTGAGCCTGCCCTTCCGCATCAAGGTGCGCTGACCCGGTGCCCGCGCTGTCCCTGGCGGAACTGGCAGGTTCCCCTCCGGGCCCGGTGTTCGGGGCCACGATCGAGGGAAACCTGCCCGGAGCCGGGCTGCGGGGTTTCGAGTTCGAGAACTGCGTTTTCAAGGGCGTGAACCTGGAAAGGGCGGTCCTGGTCGGTGCGTCCTTCACCGAGTGTCGCTTCGAGGATTGCAACTTCTCCGGTGCGGATCTGACGGACACCAGCCTGGGGGAGTGCAGGTTTACCGGCACGAAGCTCTCCGGGATCAACTGGGCGCTGTCACACGTCAACAGGTTCGCTGCCCGTCCGTTGGAGTTCCTGCGCTGCAGCATGGACTTCTGCTGGTTCGTGGGGGTGGATCTGGCGCGGTGCCGTTTCATCGACTGCTCGATTCGCGAGGCGGATTTCTCCGAGGCCCGGCTCACGAACGCAGGGATGAACGACTGCGACCTACGGGGGACCAGATTCCACGGAACCGATCTCGACGGGGCCAGTCTCGTCGGCTCCTCCGGCTACGTGTTCGACCCCCGGGAGAACCGAACCAAGGGACTGAAACTGAGCCCGACAGAATCCTGGCCTCTCCTGAAGGCCCTGGGGATCGAGTTCGAGCACTGACCTCTCAGTCGTCGTCGCCCTCGGGAGCCGGTGGCTTCAGGAAGGACCGGTCCAGTTTCCGCGGGATCAGGGACGCGGTGAAACTGCCCAGCAGCAGGAGCGCACCACCGACGGCGAAACCCACCTGATAGTTGGTGACGTCCACCAGGCGACCGACGGCGACGGGCCCGATGATCGCCCCCAGATCGACGATCATGGAGTAGGCCGCAACTGGGGTGCCACCACGTCCGCCCGAGGCGTCGCCCACAGCGGCAGCGGGCGCGGTGCCCTGCATGGCGGCGCCGATCCCGTAGACGCACAGCAGCGGGATGAGGACCCAGATCCCGGGTGCGAAGGGCATGGCGATGGCCGACAGGCCACACACCAATCCGCTCGTCACCATGACGGGTTTGCGACCGATTCGGTCGGTGGCCAGCCCCGCCGGGGTCAGTGCCGCGGCCTGGAACATCGCCGCGATCGCGAAGGCCATCCCGGTCCAGCCGGTTTCCAGGGCGTACACCTCGGTGATGATCACCGGGATCAGGGCAGAACGCACCCCGATCGACTGCCAGCCCTGGGCGAATCCGAGAAGACAGGCGGCCCGGTAGCGGATGTCCCGCGACGTCTCCCGGAGCGTCCGTGGTTCCTTCGCGGCGGTCGGCAAGGGATCACACCTGGCCGGGAGCAGCAGTAGGGCGAACAACCCGGCCACCAACAACATCCCGGAATAGAAGTAGAAGGGCGCGTGCAGGGAGATCGAACCCAGCAGACCCCCGATGGCGGGCCCGGCCATGTTGCCGAGCAGGAAACCGCCCTGGTTCAGGCCTGAGGCGCGACCCCTCAGGTGCTGTGGGGTGGTGGAGATCAGCAGGTTCATGGCCGCGATGGTGAACATTGCGGACCCGATTCCGCCGAGAGCCCGCACCGTTATCATCCACGACAGGTTGGGGGACAACGCCACCCCGAAGGTGGTGGTGGCCACGATGACCATTCCCAGGGTGATCGCGTTACGTTCCCCCATGGCCTGCCCGATCCGGGTGACGAACGGGCTGCTGACGAGCCGCATCAGGGCGAACATGGAAACCACCAGCCCGAGCTGGAAGTTGTCGGCCCCGAAGGTGCGTGCGAAGGGGCTCAGCACCGGGATCACGACCCCGAAGCCGACGGCGACCAGAAAAGTGGTGGTTGCCAGCACCCATGCGGTGCGGGGTAACCCGGTTGCTCTCAGCCGTGTCCTGAGCCCCACGTCGTCTCCCTCCTGTGGTCCCCGACCAACGTGACAGCCTACTCGCGTACCATGGGGCGGGCTCATTCCCCATGAGCAGTGACAAGAGAAGGACCGGAGTTGACCAGCAAGAAACCCCCATCGCGGTGCAGGAAATGGTTGATAGGCAGCGGCATCGGACTCATCGTGCTGTTGGGCGGCGCCTACGCGGCAGCCTATTTCATGGCTGGTGACAAGGTGCCGGTCAACACCACGGTTGAAGGGGTGGCGATTGGCGGGCTGCATCCCGCCGATGCGGAGCAGCGGCTGCGCACCGAGTTGGGGGCTCGGTACGAGGCGGCGATGACCGTGACCGACGACAAGGAGCACGCCGTTGAATTCACGCCTCTGGACAGCGGTTTGAGCGTCGACTACGCAGGCGCCGTGAAAGCGGCCGGGGGAGCGAGCCTGAATCCGATTGACGTGTTCAAGACCTTGTTGGGCGGCGGCCCGACGGAGCTGCCGAAGAACGTCGATTCCGAGAAACTCAAGGAGACGCTGACCACCCATGCCCCGGCCTTCACGGTCGAGGGCACTGACGCCACCCTCGCCTTCGTGGACGGCGCGATCAGCCGCACCGAGTCCACCGACTCGGCGGTCCTGGACGTGGACGCCACCAGCGCATCGGTCGCCGAGGCCATGAAATCGGGTACCCGCGAGGTCGCGGCCGTCACGAAGGCGCAGTCACCCGCCGTCACGTCGGCAATGGTGGACGAGGCGGTTGCGAACTTCGCGACCCCGGCGCTCTCCGGCCCCGTCACGGTGCAGGTTCGCGACAAGAGCTTCCAGGTGAGTCCGGAACAGATCGCAGCGGTCACCACCTTCGCGGCCGAGGACGGCAAACTGGTCCCGCACATCAACCCGGAGCAGCTGCTGAAGGTGACCGCCGAGGCCCGCGCCGGTCTCGGCCTGGTGACGGGCAAGAACGCCAGCTACACCCTCAAGGGTGAAACCATCGAGGTGGTGCCCGCCGAGGGCGGCCAGCAGCTCGACATGAAGGGCTTGGCGGAGGGTGTCGCCAAGGCCGCGACCCAGAGCGGTGAGGCCCGGACCACCACCGTCGAGGTGATCGACGGGTCCGCAGAGTTCTCCACCGAACGGGCGGAAGCCCTCAAACCCACCCAGGTGATCGGGGAATTCACCACCGAGTATCCGCATGCTGATTACCGGAACAAGAATTTGGGACGAGCGGCAGAGCTCATCAACGGCAAGGTGCTTCTGCCCGGCGAGACGTTCAGCCTCAACGACACCCTGGGACCCCGTACCCCGGCAAACGGTTTCACCGACGGCTACGTCATCAACGGCGGCCTGCTGGTCAAGGAATCCGGCGGCGGCATCTCCCAGGCTGCGACCACCATGTACAACGCCGGTTTCTTCGCCGGCTACGAGGATGTCGAGCACCGACCCCACAGTTTGTATTTCCCGCGCTATCCGGCGGGTCGCGAGGCCACCATCTACTACGGCAGCTTCGACATGAAGTTCAAGAACAACACCGACTACCCGGCCTACATCCAGGGGGTGAACACCCCATCCACGTCGGGCAGCAAGGGAAGCCTCACCTTCCGGATCTGGTCTCGTCCGACATGGGACAAGGTGGAGTCGACGGAGCCGGTGAAGTCCAACTACCACTCGGGCGGGGAGCGTGTCGTGAACACCCCGGGCTGCGAGCCCCAAGATTCTATTCAGGGCTTCACGGCCACTTGGAAACGGTTGTTCTACAAGAACGGAGAGGTGGCAAAAACCGAGGACTACTCGTGGACCTACTCCGCGGGGGACAAGGTCACCTGCGGTTCCTGAAGCTGTTGGTGGCAACCGATTCCGGTGCCGCGCGCTAAGCTTCTCGCGGAAGAACCAGAAGGAGTGAAGTGACCTACATCATTGCCCTGCCGTGTGTCGACGTCAAGGACAGGGCCTGTGTGGAGGAATGTCCCGTCGATTGCATCTACGAGGGCAACCGGATGCTCTACATCCACCCCGAGGAGTGTGTGGACTGTGGGGCATGCGAACCCGTGTGCCCGGTGGAGGCCATCTACTACGAGGACGACCTGCCTGAGGATCAGGAGGAATACCTCGACATCAACGCTCAGTTCTTCGAAGACCTCGGCTCACCCGGCGGGGCCGCGCGTCTGGGTCCCGTTGACCACGACCACCCGACGGTGGAACAGCTTCCCCCGCAGGGCGAATGATGTCTCTGGCAAAGCAATTGCCAGATTTCCCTTGGGACTCCTTGGCGGAGGCCCGGCGTGTGGCCGGTGAGCATCCGGGTGGGATCGTGGACCTGTCTGTCGGAACCCCGGTGGACCCCACCCCGGAAATCGCCAAGGAGGCACTGGCCGCCGCGTCGGATGCCCACGGGTACCCGACGGTGTGGGGCACCCCGGAGCTGCGTGACGGCATAGTCGGTTACCTGGAACGCCGATGGAACGCGCGCGGCCTGCGGCACGAGTCCGTGCTGCCCGTGATCGGAACGAAGGAACTGGTTGGTTGGCTGCCCACCTTCCTCGGTCTGGGGGCAGGCGATGTCGTGGTCCATCCCGGGATCGCCTACCCGACCTATGAGGTGGGGGCCCGGGCTGCCGGTGCCATGCCCGTGGCCTGCGACGATCCCGACGCCATCCCGGCCGGAACCAGGCTGGTCTGGTTGAACTCGCCCGCCAACCCCTCGGGTCGCATCCTTGCCCCGGAGCAGCTGCGCTCCTGGGTGGCGGTTGCCCGCCGCGAGGGGGCCGTGCTGGCCAGCGACGAATGCTACGGGGAGTTCGCTTGGGAGAAAGAGGCCATCAGTGTCCTCGATCCGCGCGTCAACGACGGCGACCTCTCCGGGTTGCTGGCGGTGCACTCCGTTTCGAAACGCTCGAATGCCGCCGGATACCGCGCCGGGTTCGTCGCAGGCGATCCGGTGGTGGTGCAGGACCTGGTGCAGGCCCGTAAACACCTCGGCATGATGGTTCCCGGCCCGATCCAGGCCGCCCTGACGGCCGTGCTGGCCGATCAAGAACACGTGGAGGAGCAGCGGCGGCGTTACCTGGCCAGGCGGGCCGTGCTCCGCCCCGCCCTGGAGGCTGCGGGCTTCCGGGTGGACGATTCCGAGGGGTCGCTGTACCTGTGGGTCACCCGCGGCGAACCGTGCCGGGACACCATCGCGTGGCTAGCGCGGCGCGGGATTCTCGCCGCCCCGGGGGATTTCTACGGAACCTCCGGAGCCTCCCACGTTCGCGTCGCCCTCACCGCCACGGATGAGCGAATCGCCTCTGCCGCCGCCCGGTTGGGGGAGCAACCTCAGGGCAACTGATCACGGCAGAGGCGGGTTCCGGCTGGAATCCGGTTCGCCGGGTGGTTCAGACGGTTCCGGTACCGGGTCATTTCGCCTCGGGATTCGAGATCACGGCCAGGAACAGCGGCCAGCCCTTGCGGACATCCAGCACCCGCATCACGTAGGGATGGTCCACCACGAGCGTGGTCGGCGGGTTCGCGGGTGCGCTCACAGGGATTTCGACCTCCGTCAGGGCTGCGCCGACGGTGCCCTTGGCATTCACCTGGAGGCGCACCTGTTGGGCGGCCTGGTTTGCTCCAGCGCCGTCGAAGATGCCGTCGAGATGATCGAGGTCCACCCCCAGGCGGGTGAGTTCCTCCTTGAGGTTGCGTTTCACGGCCAGGTCGGCGGGGGGCATGGTGACCTCAACTCTGTCCTTGGGGGCCGCACTCAACTTTTCGTGGGTTTCCTGCAGCACGTTAGCGTCCCACGTCAACGGATGGATTCCCTGGTCCGGGAGAATGACGTCCATGGCGAGGTTTTCGTCGTAGGGCAGCCGGACGGCCTGCCAGCCCTGTCCGGAGGCCGCCCGGACGGAGAAGCTGTCCGACAGGGCCTTGACCTCCACGGTCTCCCCGCTCCCGGTGGTGAAGGCGAGCGGCTCGTCGTCGGATTTGAACTGCGTTTCCCAGCGGGAGGCGAACAGCAGGGCATCCTGCGCCACCAGCGCCGTATTGTGATCCACCGCTATTCCTGACTGTTCGATCAGCCCAGCGGTGTTCTTCTTGGCCCAGGCATCCAGACTGGCCTGGGCCTCGGAGTTCTTCACCTTCTCCACCGAGGCGTCGAAGTGTTTCCGGATGGCGTCCAGGAAAGGAGACTTGGGCTGGACGTCACTGCAGATCAGGAGACGCGATGCCAGATTGATGATCGGCTTCTCGGGCGGGTTCTTCGCATCGATGCTCTCCGGCAGGGAGGCGTAGTCCGTCAGGCCCGCCCGCAGGGCACCTATGCCGGCTGCCCGGTCCTCGGAGTTCATCCCGAACAACTCGTCCAAGCTCGTCGCGGAGGCTCCCGAGGCCCCGAGACCGACCAGGGCCAGGGCGGCACACAACGAGGCGGGGGACACCAGCTGGTTTCCCGTACGGTCGCCTTGCGCGAGCAGACGCCAACCGATCTGCTGTGAGGCGGCAGCGGCACCCCCGGCTAGGGGATGGTCCGGATTCTGTGCCACGTATGCGACGGTCCCCTTGAGTAGTTCCACCCTGGGTTCGGCCGAGCAGCCGCTTACCGCTGCGGCTGCCAAGCCCGCGAGGATCAGGGTTCGCCGTTTCAGTGCCATGGCTTTCCTCCAAGATCTCGGAGCAGGTGGAACATCAGATTCATTCTCGGTCCTGAGGGGGTCACGACCTGAGTTTGATGGTTACCGTCACGGACTCGCCGGAAACCGGTCGGACGTCCTTCCAGGTTCGTTCCCCCTGCTTCCACTCGTTTCCACCGACGACGACCTTCTCGACGCCGAGATCCGCGGCATTCGCGATGGCCAGATGAGTGGCCGACCAGGCGGAATCGGCATTGCTCGCCGTCATGGTCAGGTCGGAACCGTTGTCCTGGAGCTTGACACCGGGAACGGCGGCCACCACCTTGTCCAGGACGCCGTGGTCAGTGCCGCTGGCGTCTCGGTTGATGCAGGCGAAAACGCCTTCCCGGGAACCCCGGAAGGCCCCGGCCAGGGCGCGCGCATTGGTTTCGTGTTTCCTGTAGGCCTCGGGATGCCCGGAACGCTGCACCTTCTGGGCGATGTCGTTGACGTCGGTGCTCTCCCAGCCTTCGAACTTGATCAGTTCCTCGTAGAACCGGCCGGAGCTGTACCACGGATCCATGATCTGCTCCTCGGTGCCCCAGTCATAGGAGGGACGCTGCTGGAACAGGCCCAAGGAGTCGCGATCGCCGTAGTTGAGGTTCCGCAGCCCCGACTCCTGCCACGCCGTGGCGAGGGCGATCACCGCCGCCTGTTCCGACAGGCCACGGTTGTACGACTCGGCGACGATGATGGAGGCGTTCTTCGCCTGCTCGTTCGTGAGCCGGAGCGGTTCCTCCACCCCTTGGACCTGGAGATAACAGGCGTTCGGGGTCATTCGGGCGATGAACCACTCGTATCCCTTCCAGGCGCCGAAACCGAGGGCGCCCACTATCACGAGCGTCGTAACCAGGATGATTGCCGTCTTCTTGCGCATGTCAGTTGGCGTGCAGTTCGTCGTTCAGTTCAACAGTGCTGCCCTGGCGTGGTTTGACCACGACTTTTCCTGATTGTGAATCCCTCAGGAACAACAGGCCGGGGATGCCGGAGAATTCCCGCGCCTTGATCACACGACCGTCGGGAAGCTCCACCTTCGTGCCCGCAGTCACGTAGAGTCCTGCCTCCACGACGCAGTCGTCACCCAGCGAGATCCCGATGCCGGACTCCGCCCCCAACAAACAGCGTTCGCCGATGCGGATGATTTCCTTGCCGCCACCGGAGAGGGTGCCCATGATGGAAGCGCCACCGCCGATGTCGGAACCGTCGCCGACGACCACCCCGGCGGAGATGCGTCCTTCGACCATCGAGGTTCCCAGAGTGCCGGCGTTGAAGTTCACGAAACCCTCGTGCATCACGGTGGTGCCGGAGGCCAGGTGAGCCCCCAGTCGCACCCGGTCCGCGTCCCCGATACGAACGCCGGCGGGGACGACGTAGTCGGTCATGCGCGGGAACTTGTCGATGCCGAAGACCAGCAGTGTTTCACCTCGCCCGCGAAGCAAGGTGCGGAGATGAGCGACATCCTCCGTCCGTACCGGGCCGCGACTGGTCCAGGCGTTGTTCGGCAGCTTGCCGAAGATGCCGTCGAGGTTGAGCCCGTGCGGCCGGACCAGGCGATGGCTGAGCAGGTGTAGACGCAGGTAGGCGTCCTCGGTGTTCTCGGGGGCGGCGTCGAGGTCGATGACCACGCACACCACCTTCGTGGTGACCTGGCGCAGGTCGTCCGTGAGCTGGGCCGCCAGCAAAGAGCCGGGAGCCTCCTTGGCGACCTCACCGCCAATTCGCGGTTCCGGGTAGAACACGTCGAGAACGGAACCGGAGGCGTGAATGGTGGCGAGGCCCCAGCCCCAGCCCTGGCGAGGAACGTCGGTCATGCGGGCAAGTGTAGTGAACACGGGCGACAACGATCCCGGGACGGGCCCGGGCACAGCAACGGCCTCGAGGATCCCCGGTCGCCGACCCTCCCGGTTTAGGCGAACCCCACAGTCATGGGCCGATTCTTGGTTGCGGCTGGTGTTGGTGGCAGTAGGCTCACAGCCATGAGTCTTGATCCCCGCACCGATCTCGTAACCCTGCTGCGCGCCGTCGTCGACGTCGAGAGCGTTTCCGGGAACGAGAAGCGGCTCGCGGACCTGGTTGAGGAGCTGCTTCGCGCTCAGTCCCATCTCGAGGTGGCGCGCGACGGCGACTGCGTGGTGGCCTGGACCCGGCTCGGCCGTGGGCAGCGGGTGCTGATCGCCGGACATCTGGACACCGTTCCAGTGGTCGGAAACCTGCCGAGCACGGTGGAGGAAACCCCGGAAGGGGTTGTGATCCACGGCAGGGGCACCGTGGACATGAAGGGCGGGGTGGCGGTCGCGTTGAAGCTCGCCTGCGAACTCGACCAGCCCCGTTTCGACATCACCTGGGTGTTCTACGACCACGAGGAAGTGGACGCCTCCCTGAACGGCCTCGGGCGGCTGGCGGGCAACCGCCCCGACCTGCTCGAGGCGGATTTCGCGGTCCTCATGGAGCCGACGGGGGCTCGGGTAGAGGGGGGCTGCCAGGGAACCATCCGCATCAGGATCACCGTCGAGGGCAGGGCCGCCCACAGCGCCCGCGCCTGGATGGGGAACAACGCCATCCACGGCCTGGCGGACGTGCTCGCGCGGCTCGCTGCCCACGAACCGAGGCGGATCGAGGTGGAGGGATTGGAGTACCGGGAGGGGCTCAACGCCGTTCGCATCGGTGGAGGAGTGGCGGGCAACATCATCCCCCCCGAGGCGTGGGTGGAGATCAACTACCGGTTCGCGCCCGACAAGAGCCTCGACGAGGCCCTTGGGTACTTGGAGGAGGTCTTCGACGGGTACACGTTCGAGGTGACCGACCTGTCTCCGGCTGCCCGGCCCGGGCTGGACAGGCCGCTTGCGCAGGAGTTCGTCAACGCGGTCGGCGGGAAGGCGTTCCCCAAGTACGGTTGGACCGACGTGTCCCGTTTCTCCGCACTCGGGATTCCCGCGGTCAACTACGGTCCCGGGGATTCGTCGCTGGCCCACCGCGACGACGAACGCTGCCCGGCCGAACACCTGGGAATCTGCGCCGACGGCCTTCGCCGCTGGCTTGCCTGAAGGAGGAACCTGATGACCGAACGCCGCCAAGGAGCCGTGGTGCTTCGTGGCCAGGCCCGTGAGGAGGTGCCGACCGCCGACGAGGCCCTGCTCGGCTCCGACGGGGACGAATGGGCCAGCAAGGATCCGTGGCGGGTGCTGCGCATCCAGGCCGAGTTCGTGGAGGGATTCGACACCCTCCACGATCTTCCCGCCGCCGTCAGCATCTTCGGTTCCGCGCGAACCATCCCCACCGATCCGATGTACCGGGCAGCGGAACGGATCGCCCGGGGTCTCGCGGAGAGGGGGTTCGCCGTCATCACCGGTGGCGGGCCCGGCGTCATGGAAGCAGGCAACAAGGGGGCCATCGAGGCGGGTGGTACATCCGTGGGGCTGGGCATCGAGCTTCCCCACGAGCAGGGGCTCAACCCGTACGTTGGGCTCGGCATCAACTTCCGCTACTTCTTCGCTCGCAAGACGATGTTTCTGAAGTATTCGCGCGGATTCGTCACGATGCCCGGTGGCTTTGGCACCCTCGATGAGTTGTTCGAGTCGCTGACGCTGATCCAGACCGGCAAGGTGACCCATTTCCCGGTGGTGCTGTTCGGAAGTCATTTCTGGGAGCCGCTGCTCGAGTGGATCACACAGCGGGTCGAGGCCGGTGGTTTCATCAGCCCGGGTGATCTGGAGCTGATCACTCTCACCGATGACGTCGATGAGGCAATCGCCGCCATGGGATCCCCTGACCGGATTCGATCAGTAGGCTCTGACACATGATCTGGGTCTTCGGGGCAGTTTTCATGGTGGTTCTCGCCCTGGCCGCCTGGGCGGGGACCGGGCGGCTCGGGGAGATGCCCGAACCAGTGGATGACAGGCCCAGGGCCTTCATCCCAGATCTTCCCTTCGGCGAGAAGTTCGTGAAGCAGCTACGTCTTCCCACCGTCTCGGTTGGATACGAGAGGACGCAGGTGGATCGGTTCGTGGCAGAGGCCGAACGGCAACCGCCGCCGGGGCCGCCCCAGTTCGACATCGTCGGTGGTGGGTACGACATGCAGGCCGTTGATGCAGTGGTCAATCGGATTGCCGAGGACCTCGGTTTGCGTTTTGGGCAGCCTGCTGCCGGGCTCGTCGCCGGCTTGGAGGCGCCGTCCCCGGCGAATCCCACCCCGGCTGATGCGTCAGGGACTTTGCAGATGCGGAATAATGGAGGAGTTCACTTGGACTCCAAGGATTGAGGTTTGGCACATGGCAGCGATGAAACCCCGCACGGGAGACGGACCCATGGAGGTCGCGAAGGAGGGGCGCGGCATCGTGATGCGCGTTCCGGTTGATGGCGGGGGACGACTGGTGGTCGAGATGAATGCCACGGAGGCAACCGATCTGCTCAACGCTCTGAAGGGTGTCGTTGGCTGAGCACGGCCGAATCCACCTTGACAGGGTCGCCCGGGAGCTTTCTCCCGGGCGACCCTCGGTCTTTAGTGGTTTCCGTGGAAGGCGATGGCCTTCTCGTAGACCGCGATGGTCTCCTTCGCGATCTGTTCCCATGAGAACTCGTCGATGCAACGCTGCCTTCCCGCTTTCCCGAACTGCTCGGCAAGTGTCGGGTCGCTGGTGAGGCGGTTCACCTTGGTCGCGAAATCCGCCTCGAAGGCGGAGATGAACTCGGGGTCGGATGCCCGGGCGGGGTCGTAGGGGACGAGCAGGCCCGTTGTGCCGTCGACGACCACCTCCGGGATTCCACCCACCGCGGAGGCGACGACGGCTGTTTCGCAGGCCATGGCCTCCAGGTTCACGATGCCCAGGGGCTCGTAGACACTTGGGCAGGCGAAGACCGTCGCGTGGGTCATGACCTGTCTCACGGAGGCCCGGGGCAGCATTTCCGGTATCCAGATCACGGGTGCGCTGCGTTTGGCCTGGAGTTCCGCGAACGCCCCGTCGAACTCGGCGGCGATCTCCGGGGTGTCGGGAGCTCCCGCGAGCAGCACGACCTGGGTTTCGGGATCGAACTGCTGGGCTGCCCGCACCAAGTGGATGAGCCCTTTCTGGCGGGTGATGCGACCCACGAACACCACGGTCGGGCGATCCAGGTCGATGCCCAGGTCCTGCACCACGTCGGTGCCGTTGTCCGGTTTGAACTCGTCGGGGTCGATTCCGTTCTTGACCACGAACACCCTGTCGGGGTCAAGGTCCGGGTAGGAGGCAAGGACGTCCTTGCGCATCCCCGCGGACACGGAGATGACGGCATCGGCGGCTTCGAAGGCAGTTTTCTCGGCCCATGAGGACACCCGGTACCCGCCTCCCAGCTGCTCCGCCTTCCAGGGGCGGTGCGGTTCGAGGGAGTGCGAGGTCACCACGTGGGCGCGGTCCAGCATCAGCCCTGCCAGGTGACCTCCCATGTTCGCGTACCAGGTGTGGGAGTGCAGCACATCGGTGTCCTCGGCGACCGCGGCCGCCATGGACAGGTCGGCTCCCAGAACCCGCAGGGCCGCGTTCGCCCCGGCCGGCCAGGATTCAGGATGTGCGACGGCGCCGTCGCGGGGTTCTCCCATGCAGTGAACATCGACGTCGATGAACTTTCTGAGCTGCGGGACGAGCTGGGCCACGTGGACCCCAGCACCGCCGTAGATCGATGGTGGATACTCACGAGTCAGCAGCGACAGTTTCATGCTCAGCAATGATATCTCCCCGAAGCTGTTGTAAGGGACCCGACGAAGCGCTAGGTTTCAGACATGGTGGCACGCCCGAAGATCCTGTCAATTGTCCTCGCCGGTGGCGAGGGGAAGAGGTTGATGCCGCTGACCTCCGATCGCGCCAAACCAGCGGTGCCGTTCGGAGGCAGCTATCGGCTGATCGACTTCGTCCTGTCCAATCTCGCGAATTCTGGGTTGACCCAGGTCGCGGTCCTGACCCAGTACAAATCCCACTCCCTGGACCGGCACATCTCCATGACGTGGCGGTTCTCGACCCTGATGGGCGCCTACGTGACGCCCGTTCCCGCTCAGCAGCGTCTGGGGCCTCGCTGGTATCAGGGATCCGCTGACGCCATCTACCAGTCGCTCAACCTGATCCGTGACGCCAATCCCGACTATGTCGTCGTGTTCGGCGCGGACAACATCTACCGGATGGACATCGAGCAGATGGTGGATGCCCACATCGATTCCGGACTTGGCTGCACGGTCGCGGGTATCCGCGTGCCTCGCAGCGAGGCTGGTGCGTTCGGCATCATCGATGCCGGGGAAGACAAGCGCATCAAGAATTTCTTGGAGAAACCCGCCGATCCGCCGGGGCTGCCGGACTCGCCGAATGAGTCATTCGCCTCGATGGGTAACTACATCTTCTCCCGTCACGCGCTGGTGGAGGCGCTCCGGGCCGATGCGGAGAACCCGACGGCCAAGCATGACATGGGCGGTGACATCGTCCCGTGGTTCACGGCCCAAGGGCAGTCGCAGGTCTACGACTTCAAGGACAACGTAGTTCCCGGGGCGACCGACAAGGACCTCAACTACTGGCGCGACGTCGGTACGATCGACGCCTATCACGAGGCCCACATGGACCTGGTCTCCGTGGATCCGGAGTTCAACCTCTACAACAGTGACTGGCCGTTGCTGACGAACCAGTCCCAGGCGCCCGGGGCAAAATTCGTCATTCGCGGAAAGGCGGAGGACTCCATCGTCAATCCCGGATGCATCATCTCCGGCGGCGAGGTGGATCGTACCGTGCTGGGCCCGAACGTGCGCATCGACAAGTGGTCCCAGGTCTCGGACTCCGTGCTGATGGACGGTGCGCGTGTCGGCCGGGACGCGGTGGTGCGTCGCGCCATCCTCGACAAGCACGTTCTCGTCGAGGACGGGGCGCAAATCGGTGTCGACCACGACCATGACCGGGATCGAGGTTTCCACGTCTCACCCAGCGGAGTGGTCGTCGTCGGCAAGGACAAGGTCGTCCCACGCGACTGAGAGGAAAACGCGAGTGGCTGCCCGGACTGAAGCTTCCGGGCAGCCACTCGCGTTGAGCGGAATGCTGCCCGCTCAGTTCTTGACGGCCACCAGCAACCCGTTTCCCACCGTGAGCAGGGTGGTCGTGTAGCTCTCGGCCGCCTGCACCGCATCGAGGGCCTCACGGATGATGATTGTCTCGTCGCCCTCCCGGCCCGGGTTGGCGACGGTGTTGTACCAGAGCACGTCATGCAGGATGAGAAGCCCGCCCGAGCGCAGCAGACGCAGGGCAGCGGCCACGTACTCGACATATTCCAGTTTGTCGCCGTTGATGAAGACGATGTCGTAGGCGCCGTCCCGCAGTTTCGGGAGGATCTCCAGGGGAGCGCCCGCGATCAGTCGGCAACGGGACGGCGGATAGCCCGCTGCGTTCAGGAAGGACCGTGCAGGCAGCTGATTGTCGGCCTCGGGGTCAATGCTGGTCAGCACTCCGTCGGAGGTCATCCCGGCGAGCAGGGGCAGGGCGGAGGTGCCCAGCGCGGTACCGATTTCGACCACGGTTCGCGCATTCACGGCCTTGGCCAGTACGGTGAGGGTGGACGCCACACCTTGGCTGACCGGGGTGAGCCCGGCCTGAACCGCCTCCACCCGGGCCCGCTGAAGACCATCGGCGATGGGGGAGTGGGCCTCGGCGAAGCTCCAGCTCTCCGCCGTCGGCGCCGGAATGGGAGAATCAGCTATGTGAGTCACACGGCAACTCTACCCAGTTCGATGCCCTTATCCATGGAGGCTCTATCCTGAACCGCATGAGTCATGTGGCCTACGCCGACAACCCGGGCGGCGCGCAGCAGTTGGTCGTCGCGGCCGGTCGGCGTGTGGGGGGTGGCGATGCCGCCGCATCACCTGGATCCGGCTTGGTGTCGTCGGCGATGACCGGGCAGGAAAACATCCACGACGAGGAATCGCTCGTCACTTTCGAGGAGGCCTGAACCATGCCTGCAAGTCCGGAACAGCCCATTTTCGGGCGGCTGCTGACCGCCATGATCACCCCGTTCGGGCCGGACGGGCGCGTGAACCTCGCCGAGGCAGCCCGGTTGGCCCGGCACCTGGTGGATGGACAGGGACACGACGGCCTGGTGATCAACGGAACCACCGGGGAATCCCCCACCACCAGCGACGAGGAGAAACAGGAACTGCTCAAGGCGGTGGTCGAGGCGGTCGGGGACCGCGCCTCGGTGGTGGCCGGGGTCGGCACCTTCGACACGCGCCACACGATCGAACTCGCGGGGCAGGCCGCGGAGGCCGGTGCCGACGGGCTGTTGGTGGTGACCCCCTACTACTCGCGCCCTCCCGTTGATGCGCTCGAAGCTCACTTCCTCGCCGTCGCCGACGCCACCGAACTTCCCCTCATGCTCTACGACATCCCGCACCGCACGGGTATCCCGATTCCGGAGGCGTTGCTGGTGCGCCTGGCGGACCATCCCAGGATCGCGGCGGTCAAGGACGCCAAGGCGGATATCTGCTCGTCCTCGGTCGTGATCGCCAACACCACGCTGACCTACTACGCGGGCGACGACGCCTACCTGCTGCCGCTGCTGGCCGTTGGTGGGGCAGGGGTGGTGGGGACGTCCACGCACTTCTCGGGTCTTCAGGTCCGCGCGCTCATCGACGCGTTCGTCGCAGGGGACCTCGAACAGGCGCGGCAGCTCAACGCCCAGCTGCTGCCGGTCTTCCGGGGGGTGTTCGCCACCCAGGGAACGATGATGGTCAAGGCGGCCCTGAACCGCCGCGGTTTCGACGTCGGGATGTGCCGCCCTCCCATGGGAACGGTCGCCCCGGAGATCCTGGAACGTTTCCTGGGGATTCTGGACACCCAACTCTGAGCATTTTCCCGGAAAACTCACAGAAACCTGAAGACCTCGCCCGGCGGCGGAAACCCGTTGGAACAAAGCCTCGCCGCCGTGCGTTGAAGGTTGTGTGAGAGGCGTGGAACGCTTCACACACAGGTTCCTCACAGGATGAGGTGCCAGATTGTTCCCATGGAGAGGCGAGGCGTGTTCCGCAACAAGGCGAGACCGAGCGATTCGGACTGGGGTGCGCCCACCTGGGCGGAACTCGTCCGGGACCATTCGGCGCAGGTCTACCGCCTCGCCTACCGGCTCACCGGCAATCGCCACGACGCCGAGGACCTCACCCAGGACGTGTTCGTCCGGGTGTTCAAATCGATCCACAACTTCCAACCCGGCACCCTCGAGGGCTGGCTGCACCGCATCACCACCAACCTGTTCCTGGATTCCGCGCGACGCAGACAACGGATCCGCATGGATGCTCTCAGCTCGGCCCCCGAGCACCTCTGGGGACAGGACCGCAGCCCCGAGGAACTCCACACGGACGGGGCCCTGGACGCCGACGTGGCGAATGCTTTGGCGGCCCTGAAACCCGAGCAGCGCGTCGCCGTCGTGCTCTGCGACATCGAGGGAATGAGCTACGAGGAGATCTCGCAGGTACTGGGCATCAAGCTCGGCACCGTGCGCAGCCGGATCGCCCGCGGGCGCGCCCAGCTGCGTGACGCGCTCGCCCACCGCGCACCGAACGAGGACCATGCCCGATACCTTGGGGTGTCATAGGAGGTGCGGGGAAACGACTGCCGCCGCTACGAGGACGACCTCTCCGGGTTCGTCGACAAGACGCTGCCCGAACGTCGCGTCAATCAGGTCAGTGAACACCTGATCCGGTGCCCGCACTGTACTTCTGTCGTCGAGGAACTGCGACGAGTGCGTTCCAGACTGAGTTCCTGCCAAGCGGCAGCCCCTCTACCGGATTCCTTGGCTGAACGACTTCAGGGCATCGCAGGAAATGAGTGCGATCAGCCCCTCTACCTGATCGCCGAGGACGGAACACGCTGCCGAAGCGTCGGCGGGCGGCTGATCAGGGGAGGCGTGGCCGCAACTCTCGCGCTCGCGACGCTGATGATGCTTTCTCTGGCCCTGGCGAAAGAACCCGCGATCGTGGGGGATCCGGTCAGGGCGGCACGCGAGCAGTACTCGCTGGCCCTGACCACGATCAACGTCGGCCAAGGCGTTGGCGCCGTCCAGTGGGCGCGTGAGCGAGGAGCCCGTCCCGGTGTGGCCGTGCAGTTGACCCCTCGTCCCATTGATCTCGGTCAGGCAGTGCCGATCGACGAGAGCAACGCGATGGCCCGGCTCGGCAACAACGGCCAGAGCATCACCTACTCCGGGCGGCAGCGGGTCTGGCTCATGGACGGGGACGGTGCCCACCGGGCGAATGATGTGGAGGTCGACGTCGTCGCAGGTGAGGGAGCCAGCCTGACGGTCCTCGATGCGACCGGGGAGCGTTTCCTCTCGTGGTTCGTCCCCACGATGGGGTGCTGCTCATCCCTTGCCGGTACCGGCTTGCAGTTCTACACCTATCAAAGCTCGGACGAGATCGCGGGACGCAGCGCTTCCGTGGTCGAAGCGCATGGCGACGGGTACCTCACGGCGCGCTGGTGGCTCGACGATGAAACGGGACTTCCGTTGTGGGTGGAGCGGTACAACATGACGGGAAACCCGACACTGGTCTTCGGATTCGTCAGCATAAACATCGGGACGGCGCAGCTGGCAACGGACTCCACCCAGCCCTATCCGATGGAATCTGTCTCCAGCGCTAGCACTTCCGGATGGTGCGTTGGCCTGCCGGAGTGCCCGCTGGAACTGGGGGGGCTTCCCTTGGTGGCCCATGCCAGTTCTGGAGAGGGAGAGAAGTCCTACCAGCGGTTGGTCTATTCCGACGGTGTGCGTACCCTGAGCGTCTCATGGACCCCGGGTGTGCTGGCAGGTGGAACCCGGATCTCTGACGACTCTCCGGGACTTCCCCAGGTGTCCGTTTGGCAGGTGGGCGAAGGCGTGGTCTCCGTCGCCACCAACGGGCCACGAACTCTGATGGCGGAAGTGTGCAGGACCCTCCCACAGATGCGGAAGAACGAGTTCGGCCTGCTGGAGCGCGTGGGAAGTGGCCTGGGGCGACTGGTCGGGATTGGCTGAGAGCTCGGTCGCGGGTAGCCTGAGCCTGTGTTCAACATCGACGCCTCCGAGCTGATTCTTCTTCTGGTACTCGGCGTCGTCATGTTCGGTCCCGAGAAACTCCCTCTGTTCGCGCGCAAGGCGGCCCGGGTGTTCGTGGCGGTCAGGAACATCGCGAACAATGCCCAGACACAGCTGCGCGAAGAACTCGGCCCCGAATACTCCGACCTCAAGATTGAGGACCTCAACCCCAAGAAATTCGTCGCCAAGCACATGCGCGAGGAGATCGCTGCCATTGAGGAGGCCAAGCGCGAGATCTCCACTGTGGGCAGCACCGTGAAGGCCGCCGCCACGGAAGCGACGGCCGCGGCAGCAGCGAAAAACGATCCGACGGGCGAAACGGAAACCTCAACGCTCACGCTTCTCACGGCCCCCTACGATCCAGAGGCGACTTGATCAGGCCGGGCTCACGGGAAGCATTCTCCCCACCAGGTTCCGGCTGCGATTCGCCAGCTCTTCACCCAGCTTCAACAAGGCCTGTGCGGCTGGATGGTCCGGGGCGCTGAGCACGATGGGTTCTCCTCTGTCACCGCCAGCCAGGAGGGCCTCGTCAAAGGGCACCTGGGCCAGCAGGGGCACCTCGTATCCGAGTCGCTCGCTTAGTGCTTCCGCCACCAGGGTGCCGCCTCCGGAGCCGAACAGCTCGATCCGGTAGGGCTTCCCGGTGTCGGGGGCGATGAAGTCCAGCCAGCTCATGTTTTCAACCACCCCGAGCACCCTCTGCTTGAGGATGTGTGCCATCGTCCCGGCCCGTTCCGAGACCTCGGATGCAGCGAGCTGCGGGGTGGTCACGACCAGGACCTCGGAGTTCGGGATCTTCTGCCCCAGACTCATCGCGACATCTCCCGTTCCCGGGGGGAGATCGAGAAGCAGGAAATCCACGTCACCCCAGAAGACATCGGCCAGCAGCTGGGTGAGAGCCCGGTCCAGGATGGGGCCACGCCATGCCACAACCTGATCCCGGGACGGTTTCAGCATGCCCACCGAGATCACCTTCAGCCCCTCGGCTGCCGGGACCGGCAGAATCATGTCGTCGACGACCGTCGGACGTGTATCACCCAGACCCAGGAGATCCGGCACGGAGTGGCCGTAGATGTCGGCATCGAGGATGGCGACGCCGCGACCCGCTTTCGCGAGGGCCAGGGCCAGGTTCACCGTGACCGAGGACTTACCGACACCGCCCTTGCCGGAAGCGACCGCGATCACCTTCGTCAGGTTTCCCGGCCTGGCGAACGGGATCTCGCGTTCCGGTTGGCCACCGCGCAGCACCTGCCGCATCGCGGCTCGTTGTTCCTCATCCATCACACCGAGCTCGACGTGCACGCCCTTGACACCCTCGACGGCTTCCACGGCCTTGGTCACACGGCTGGTTATCTCGGCGCGCATCGGACATCCGGGAACGGTCAGCAGAACCCGAATGAAGATCTGGCCATCGTCAGTGGCCGTCAATTCATCGACCATGCCCAGTTCCGTGATCGGGCGGTGAATTTCGGGATCCTCAACCGTGTGCAGAGCAGCTCGGACCAGAGGAAGAAGGGGGTTCTCGTTCGTCACCCCTCCATACTCCCGCACAGTTCAGCTGGTTTCCAGCCCTTCCTTCTCGGTGCGGGAGGCCAGGGCGTCTCCCAGCAGGACCATGCTGATACCCGCCAGAGCTGGTAACCAGATGGATGTGAGGACGGCCAGCACCACGACGGCGGGCCCGAGAATCAGATGCACGGTCAGCCGCTGCCGGTAGGTGAAACGATTGCGCGCGGCGGGGGCCAGGCGAAGTCGCCACACGAAACCGTAGGCGATCAGTGTCAGGAGGGCGGCGCCCGCCCCGATCCAGAGACCCGAACCGAGCACCCAGAGTGACCATGTGGCCACTGCCGCCATGACCATGTGCCCCGCGAGGAGCACCACGGAATACCAGCTGATCGACCGGGGCCCGCTCATGGCTCCTCCCCTTTCTTGTTGACCGCCTGTTCCAGACGCTCTGTGAGTTCACGCAGTTCGAACCGCAGCTCCGAACGCACGAAGTCGCGGGTGGCCAGCTCGCCGAGATGCATCCGGATGGCGGCGATCTCGCGGGCCAGAAAGTCCATGTCGGCTCGTGACTGGGCCGCCAGGCGGCGGTCCTCGTCGAGGCTCAGCTTGTCCCGCACCTCCTGCCGGTTCTGCGCCAGCAGGATCAGGGGGGCCGCGTAGGAGGCCTGCGTCGAGAAGAACAGGTTCAGCAGGATGAACGGGTAGGCGTCCCAACTGAAACCGTAGATGCCGACCACGTTGAGGATCACCCACGCCCCGACAAAGACCGTCATGTAGGCGATGAACTTGCCGGTTCCCATGAAACGGGCGGCGGCCTCCGCGAACTCGCCGAAGGCCTCCGAGTCGAGAGTCACCTTCGGCAGCAGCCGGCGCCGCCTCGACCGCGGTTCCGACAGGGGGCTGCGCTCAGCCATGGCTCACCTCCACGGGCTCGTCCATCTGGGTGCCGCGCCAGTCGTCGGGCAGCATGTGGTCGAGGACGTCATCCACGGTCACCGCCCCGACGAGCGCCCCGTCGGAGTCCACCACGGGTGCGACCACCAGGTTGTAGGTGGCGAAGAAACGCGACACCTGCGCCAGGGGCGAGTCGGGGTTCAGGGGTTCCAGGTTGTGGTCCAGCATCGTCGCCACCATCAGGGTGGGGGCGGCCCGCAGCAGCTGCTGGAAGTGCACCGCTCCCACGTAGCGGCCTGACGGGGTCTCCAGTGGGGGGCGGGTGACGAAAACCATGGAGGCCAGGGCTGGGGTCAGCTGTTCCTCACGGATGTGGGCCAGGGCTTCCGCCACGGTTGCGTCCGTGCCCAGCACCACCGGTTCCGGGGTCATCATGCCGCCGGCGGTGAACTCGCCGTAGACCAGCAGCCGGCGCACGTCGGAGGCATCCTCCGGTTCCATGTGTTCGAGAAGGTCCTCCGCGACCGCCTCCGGGAGGTCCTTGATGAGGTCCGCGGCGTCGTCCGGGTCCATCTCCGCCAGTACATCGGCGGCACGGTTGGTCTCCAGTTTTGAGATCAGCTTGATCTGTTCGTCCCCGGGGAGTTCCTCGAGGGCCTCCGCCAAGGTTTCGTCGTCAAGTGCATCGATGACGTCGACCAGGCGATCCGGGTCGAGGTCGTGCAGCTCCTGGGCGATGTCCGCGGGTTTCATGTCGGAGAACTTCGCCACCAGGTGTTCCGGGGATCGGCCGGTCGTCAACACCAGGTCCGGAACCTGGTTCCACTGAATGATGTCGGTGACGCGGCGACCGCCGAATCCGAAGCGACTCACCCGGGTGCGGCTCGTGATGGCAACCTGGAACAGCTCCCACTCGCGGTTGCGAACCTGAATCATCGAGACGTCGTAGATGTGGGTCGGGACATCTCGCGGGACGGAACGGTCAAACAGATCGGTGGCCACCAGCCACTCCGTCTCACGCTTGCTGAAGCGACGGGTGTCGACCTGACCGAGAATCGCCACCTGGTTGACTGTTATGTTGTGGACTCGGATCATGGGGACGAAGATCCGTTGTCGGGCGAACAATTCAACCACCAGGCCGCGCACCCGGGGCGCCAGGTTTCCGGTGCGCAGGTGGAAGACCACGTCCTTCACGCGCCCTACCTGATCGCCCGCCGCATCGACCACGGGCAGACCGATCAGGCGGGAGATGAAAACCGCTGATTCCTTGGCGCTCATGGACACGAATCTACACTTGGGAAGCGTGTGAGCGCTTGCCGGACACCGATCAGGAGCCAAGATGACCCCCGCTGTTCCACCGCGACGATTCGTCCCGATCGTCTCCACCAATAGGCTGTTCGAACTGGATTATCCTCAGCGTGTTGGGAGCTACGGCACCTACGAGGAGGCCCAGGCCGCGGTCGATTTCCTGTCGGATTCGAAATTCGCGGTGGCCAACCTGATGATCGTGGGGACCAACCTGAAATCGGTGGAACGAGTGACGGGACGACGCACCTGGGGTTCCGTCCTGGTCCAGGGTGCCGTCTCTGGTTTTGGCACCGGGATCGTTGTGGGTTTGATGTTCTACCTGTTCATGCAGAGTGAGAGCACGTTCCTGACGCTGATTCTCGCCGGGCTCGGTCTCGGGGTCACGTTCGGGATGCTCTCCGCGGCCCTGGCCTATGCGCTGAGCGGGGGACGGCGTGATTTCGACTCGATGCGGCAGGTGGTGGCCACCGGTTACGAGGTGCTGTGTGAGCACAAGGTCGCCGGCCGGGCGCGTGAGTTGCTCGCCACGTGGCCCGGTGGCAGGGCCACCGGGATTGACTGAGTAGGGTTCTGTGCATGGACTTGACCTGGGATCTGTACAACCCCACCAGCCGCGCCAACCGCATCCTCGTGGTCGCCCCCAGTCTTGGCGGGAACTGTTCGCACCAGTGGGCGAAGGTGGCGGAGCTGCTGACGAATGATGCGCAAGTGGTGTTCGTCGACTATCCCGGACACGCGTTGAGCGAGGTCTGGAACGATGCGGACGAGCCCACCCTGGACGTGGTCGCCTCGGCCATCATGGACGTGATCCACGAGGTCCGAGAACGGACCGGTGAGCTTCCCGTGATTTTCGCAGGGCTCTCCATCGGAGGGGCGACCGGCCTGCACCTGGCCCGCGATCACGCGGACGAACTGGCGGGTGTGGCAGTGCTGTGCTCGGCGGCCACCGTGGGGGAACCCGACAGGTGGATCGAACGGGCCGAGCAGGTGGAGGCCGCGGGCACGCAACAACTGGTGGAGGAAACCTCCAAACGCTGGTTCACCCCGGCCTTCAAGGCGGCCAATCCCCGCGTCACGACCACCATCATGGAGGGCCTGGCCGCGGCTGACGATCATTCCTACGCGCAGCTCTGCCGTTGCCTGGCGCATCACGACCTGCGCGCTGACTTGGCCGACATTCGCTGCCCGCTCCTCCTCGTCGCCGGGGAGCGCGACAGCTCCACGCCGATCGCGGGCCAGGAACTGGTCGCGGAAACCGTGCCCGGGGCCCAACTGTCCGTGATTCCGGAGGCGTCCCACCAAGTCACGGTAGCGGCCCCGGACACCACGGCGAATCTGCTGCGCGCATTCATGGACCGGGTGGCCCGGCAGGCGAGGAAGGAACTCCCGGACGACTGACGAGACACGGATCCGAACGTGAGAAAGGCTCGCCTCGATGGGGTAATTCCCACCGAGGCGGGCAATCAATTCTTCAGCCGTGCCAGCCAAGCCTCCACGTCCCTGCTCGCGCGGGGCAGCGAGGCCGACAGGTTTTCGGGATCGCCCTCGGTGATGAGGATGTCGTCCTCGATGCGCACCCCGATGCCTCGGTATTCCTCGGGCACGAGAAGATCGGTCGACTTGAAGTAGAGACCCGGTTCCACCGTGATCACCATGCCCGGCAACAGTTCGGCGTCGCGGTACTTCTCCCGACGGGCGGCGGCGCAGTCGTGGACATCCAGACCCAGGTGGTGCGACGTGCCGTGTACCATCCAACGCCGGTGATAACCACCGTCGTCGGCGAGGGTTTCCTCGACCGAGCAGGGCAGCACACCGATCTCCGCCAGGAACTCGGCGATCACCCGGATGGCGGCGCGGTGTGGATCCAGGAAACCGTTGCCCGCCCGGCAGGCCGCGATACCGGCCTCCTGGGCAGCCAGGACCACCTCGTAGACGCGGCGCTGCGCGTCGGTGTAGTGGCCGTTGACCGGCAGCGTGCGGGTCACGTCCGCCGTGTAAAGCGACTTGACCTCGACCCCGGCGTCCAGCAGCAGCAGGTCGCCGTTCAGGATGTCGCCGTCGTTGCGGATCCAATGGAGGGTGTTGGCGTGATCACCGCCCGCGGAGATGGTGTCGTAGCCGACGTTGTTGCCCAAGTGGCGGGCGTGCAGGCCGAAGACTCCCTCCACCCAGCGTTCGCCGCGGCCGCCTGCCACGGCGTTCGGGAGCTCGCGGGCAACCGCCTCGAAACCCACCCGGGTGGCATCGCAGGCGCGGCGCAACTCGTCGATCTCGAAATTGTCCTTGACCAGGCGCAGTTCGGAGAGCGTGCGGAACAGTTCGGCGTCCGCGTCCTGCGCCTGGCCGCCACGCAGTTCGTCGACCATGGAGGTGATCTCCGGATCGGCCTCGCGTACCACCCGCAGTCCGACGATCCCGGAAAGCTCGTCCCTCAGCTGGTGCAGATCCCGGCAGGGGAAACCGACCCGGGCGGCCATTTCCTCCAGCGAGTCGCGCTGGCCGACCCACATCTCCCCGTAGCGGCTGGAGGCGTAGAACTCCTCATCCGTCCTGGGACAGCGGGGCCGGAAGTACAGGAGGACATCGTCAGGGGAGACCACGGCGACCGCATCGGGTTCCCGGTCCTCACCCAGCCCCGTCACCCAGGCAAAGGTGGAGTGGGGACGGAACCGGTAGTCGCAGTCGTTGGAGCGTACCTTGTACGGCCCGGCAGGGATCACGAGGGTCGCGCCGGGGAAGGCTTCGCGCAGGGATGCCCAGCGGGCGGGAATCCAGTCGGCGGCTGCTAGTCGCTCGGGCGGAACTTCCGAGTAGGGCGCCCACCCCGAGACGATGAACTTCTTGAAGGCCTCCGAGTAGGGGGACTTCCGGTTGTCTGCGCGATCTTTCGCCTCGTGGCTGCCTACCTGCTCCGTACTCATGGGTCAAGAGTCTAGATCCCCGGTAGATTTGCGTCCCAGAACGTTGGGAGGAAACTCATGCTCGCAGACCCCGCTGACCAGCAACGCCTGCTCACCCTTGCTGAACTCGACTCCGAGATCGGGCGTTTGCAGCACACCGCCAAGAAGCTGCCGCAGCACGCCCGCATCGCTGAACTGATGAAGAATCGACAGGCCGTCACCGACGACCTGGTGGCCGTTACCACCCGGGTGGGGGATCTGGAGCTTTCGGTTCGCCGGGCGGAATCCGATCTGGTTCCGGTGAGAACCCGGTTGGACAGGGAGAGCAGACGGGTTGAGGACGGGTCTGTTACGGACCCGAAGGTGTTGCGCGGGCTCATGGAGGAGGTGGAGCGCATCAAGCGGCGGATAACCGAGCTGGAGGATGCTGAACTCGATCTGATGGAGCAGCTCGAGGAGGCCACAGCGGAACGCGATGAACTGGCCACTGGGAAGAAGGACGTCGAGGAGACGTTGCGTGCCGAGGTCGCTGTTCGTGACGCTGAGGTCGGCAAATTGAGCACGGAGGCCAAGGCCATCGCCTCCAGTCGGGCCTCTGAGGCCGAGAAGGTTCCTGCCCCGCTGCTTGCCCTCTACGAGAAGATCCGCGCACACAGCGGCCTTGGGGCAGCCAAACTGCATCGCGGTCGGTGCAGCGGATGTCAGCTGGAACTCACCGTCTCGGATCTCGACGCTTACCGCAAGGCCCCGCAGAATGAGGTGCTCAGATGCGTCGAGTGCGACCGGATTCTCGTGCGGACGGCTGATTCGGGACTTTGATGCCACGCGGTGAACTCAAGGTCTCCCCGGAAATTCCCCGCGCTGTCGTTGAAGGACTCGAGCTGCTTCGCAGCAGACTGGGGGTACCGATCGGCTTCCCCGGTGACGTGCTCGCCGAGGCGGAAAACCTCCAGAAAGACCCTCCTAGTTTCCCGAGGCACGCCGACCGGACAGCCGTGGAGCTCGTCACGGTTGATCCCGCGTCCTCGAAGGACCTGGACCAGGCCGTCCGGATCGAACGGAGCGGGTCGGGATACCGGGTTCATTACGCCATTGTGGATGTCGCGGCGTGGGTGGGACCGGGATCCGCCCTGGAGGCCGAGGCGAGGCGACGCGGGGAGACGTTGTATGCGCCCGGGGCCAAGGTGCCGCTGTATCCCGATTCCTTCTCAGAAGAAATCGGATCGTTGCTGGCCGACGGCAGGCCCCGCCCGGCGGTGTTGTGGACCCACGACCTGGACGCCGACGGGGTGCCCACGGGGGTGGGCGTCGAGCGGGCCCTGGTTCGTTCGCATGCGAAGCTCTCCTACGAGGAGGTCCAGGCGGATGTGAACGCGGGCCGGGCGCACCCGAGCGTCGCACTGCTGCCCGTCGTCGGTGAACTGCGGCAACGCCTCGAGGCTGAACGCGGGGGCGTCTCCCTCAACCTGCCCGGACAGGAGATCGTCGCGGGGAACGGAACCTGGCTGACGAGGTTTCGTTCCCCGCTCCCGGTGGAGAGACACAACGCCCAGATCTCGCTCCTGACCGGTATGGCCGCAGCCGAGCTCATGGTGGGTGCAGCGGTCGGGATCCTGCGAACCCTGCCGGCCGCCGCTCCCGAGGCGGTCGATCGCCTCCGCATCAGCGCCGGGGTGCTGGGGGTCGACTGGCCCGTTGCGCAGTCGTACCCGGATTTCGTCCGGGGGCTGGAACCGGGGGAACCCGCGGAACTCGCGGTGCTCGCCCGTTGCACCTCGCTGTTTCGGGGCGCCGGTTACCGGAGTTTCGACGGCTCACTGCCTGGCGACGACCTGGGACACTCCGCCCTGGCGGCCCGCTACAGCCACGTCACCGCACCCCTGCGGCGGCTGGTGGATCGCTTCGCGTCAGAAATCTGCGTGAGCATCGGGCAGGGGGAACCGGTTCCCGGGTGGGTGCGTGAGAACCTCACCAGGCTGCCGGGATTGATGGCGGCCAGCAATCGGCGAGCCCGGGCCTGGGAACACGCGGTGGTGGACCTGGCGGAGGCGCTGGTCCTCCAGACGCGGGTGGGTGAGGTCTTCGACGCGGTCCTCATCGATGTCAATCCGAGGTCCGGGATGGGAACCTTCCAGATCGCCGATCCGGCGGTGGAGGCGAAACTGCCCGCGGAGGGCCGTGAACCCGGCCGGGCGGTTCGGGTGCGGCTGGACGAGGTGGATCTCAGCGAGGGCAGGACGGTGTTCTCCCATGCTGTTTGAGGCCGTCGGGGGAGCTAGACTTGCTGCCCGGACGAGTCGGCCGGGTGATCGCGGCCCGGGTAACCGGGCTGAGGAAAGTCCGGACTCCGCAGAGCAGGGTGGTGGGTAACACCCACCCGGGGTGACCCGCGGGACAGTGCCACAGAGAACAGACCGCCCGGCCCCATGGCCGGGTAAGGGTGAAACGGTGGTGTAAGAGACCACCAGTGCGCCGGGTGACCGGCGCAGCTCGGTAAACCCCACCCGGAGCAAGACCAAGAAGGCCAGTCCGCTGGCCGCGGAAACCGTCTGAGCGCTGCTCGCGCGAGGTTTCCGGGTAGGTTGCAGGAGCCCGCCGGCAACGGCGGGCCTCAGATGGATGGTCACCGTTGGACAAAATCCGGCTTACAGGCCGGCTCGTCCCCGAAAGGCTCGGCGAAGAGCCCTGCCAGGCACTGAAATGCACTCTGGCAAGGGAAAACGCTATGGCGTCGGATGATGTCCGATGATGCCGGATGGTGCTGAAAGTCAGGCCCCGAGAGGCCCCGAAGGGGAGTTTCTGAGTTCGGGAGGCCCCGAGGGGCCCCGAAGAGAGCCCCGGGAAACGCGAAAAGACCCCCACCCAGTCGGGTGGGGGTCTTCAGTGTGCTGGCGGTGTGGTGCTGGACGCGCAGGGGTAGGTCGTCACCCGTACCTGCCGCTACTCCACGACCGGGTCCAGGGCCGGCATAGGAGCCCATCACAAATCCTCAGCATACTCGGCTAGCGGGCCTGCTCGACGCCAATCAGGACGACGCTGTGCGCCACCGCGGCGACGGCGCACAGCGATCGCAGCACCAGCTCCGTGACCTCGGCCTGCTTCTCGACCAGGTCCTGCGGGGGCAGCTTGCACGCTTCCCGCAGAGACTGGAGGTTCCCGGAGGGCGGATTCTCCGGGCCGAGGAGGGTGGCGAGCTTCTCCGCCTCGCGGCGGAGCCGGGCCGCAGCTGTCTCCCGCTCCTTGGCCTCCCGCTCCAGAGCGATCGCGTAGGCCTCTTGGAGTTGGCCGCACGCCTCGAGGAGCTCGGCCGAGGTGCGCTTTGCCAGGTCGGCGGGCAGGATGTCCGCCACGTCAGCCCTCCTGCTTCTCGCTGGCGGGGGTGTTGACTGCGGCCAGGCCGGTGACGGCCATGGCGAGGCCAGACCAGGCGGTGATCTGCTCGCCGGTGACGATGCCGTAGACGCCAAGGACGGCCAAGGCGGCGGTGGCGATGCCGTAGATCCACTTGCGGACGGCGGGGTTGGTGATGATCATGATGGGTTTTCCTTTCGGGGCTCAGTTTCTAGGCGGTGGATACGGACTGAGTGGTCGGACAGCTGTTCGTCGTAGCGTCGCTCAGCCTGTGTTGCCCTGGCGGCTGCGCCGGCCGCCAGGTCGTTGGCGCGGCCGAGCTCCCGGTCGTGGCGCTTGACTGCGGCGCGGACATCCGCGACGTCGTCGCGGACCGCCGCCAGTTCGGTGCTGTTCTGGTCGACACGGATGGCCATGTCGCCAACCTGCTCGCCGAGAGTCTCGACTTTGGCGAGGGTCTTGTTCACGGCGTCCCGCATGCTCGACCCGTGGTTGGGGCGTAGTTCCTTGATTACTGGCGCGATTGCCGCCAGGGCAGCGAGAAAGGCGGCCGCTCCGGTCAGGAGTGGACCCCACACCTCCCACGGAGGGAGGGCGGGGCCCTCCAAGGGGATCACTCTGCCGCGACCCCCGCGTGCTTCAGCAGCGCCTCCACGCCGGCGGCGAGTTTGTCGACCTTGGTCTCTACCTCGGCGAGCTTGGCCTTGTTCTGGATGCCCAGAGTCTTGGAGTCGGCGATTTCCTGAGGGATCTCGACGTTGCCCTCGGGGGCGCCTCGGCGCACCGGGTTGGTTCGCTCCACCAGCTTTCGGACATTGTCCGCAGTGATGCGCTGCATGTCGAAAAAGCTCCCATAGCTGCCAGCCGACGCGCCGAGGACGTTGCGGTCCACGGTGCGGGCGATGCCGTTGAAGTCTTCCTGATTGAGCGGCATATCCGCTTCTCCTTTCGATTTGAACCAGCGGGCGGTGTCCTCCGCCGCCCGATCGATCACGTCCCACGGCGCCGATTCCGACGTGTGGTTGCGCAGACTGATGTGCACGTGGTGCTCGTGCCCGGAGGAGCGGTGCCACGTCCAGCCGTAGGTGCGGCTACAGATGCGCCCGCGATAGATGACGTAATGCACCCTCGGGTCCCCGATGGCGGCGTTGAGCAGGGCGTCGACGTCGATTCCGCGGGCGGTGATGTCGATGGCGCGCACGACGCCCTTGACGTCCGGGTTGTGTTCGGACTTGGACTGCGCCTGGTGTGCGAGGTCGCCGATGGTGCCGTCGTAGCTGCGATCCCGATTGGGCCAGCGGCGGTTTACCTCGTCGCGTAGGGCAGCCAGGGCGGGGGCGAGAGTCCAGCTGCGGCCCTCCGGCAGCATCGCCAGAGCGCTGATACCGGAGATGGTGTCGCGGCAGGTGGGGCAGCCCGGGTCCCAGTTCGGGTCGAGGGTGAGATCTGCGATGTCGGTCATGCTTCTCCTTTCTGGGATGGGCAGCTAGCGCCAGAGCCCGATGGCGCATGCGGTGATATGGAGGGGGAAGCCTCGAGGTCTGTCTGCTACGTCCAGGCCGCACAGGTAGACGTGATCCGTGGTGGCGTCATCTGGCGAGGTTGGCCACGATTTTCCGGATCCCAGCTGGTAGCGGCCCGGGATTACTACGGGCGGGTTGAGGAACGGCACGGGGAATTTCCACTCCCATTTATCCAGCCACAACCCTCCGTAGGCGGCTGTGCCAGCACAGGTGGTCGACACTCTTTGCCAGCAGATTTGCGTTCCGTCGGGCTCGCGTCGCCAGCGGCCATCGGAGTTTCCGCCGCTGGCAGACAGAGGGGTTTCCCGCGCGGGCCCGATGATCACGACCCGTTTGCCATCGTGCAGGGCGTAGACGAAGCTGCCTTCGGCAAGACTCCCGGCAGCGTTCTCGGCCTCTAGAGCGGCGCTGCCGGCCCCGGAGGGGTGCAGTCGACGCCCGTCCCAGCGGCCAGTGATGATTCTGAGGGGCACTTCTCCGCGCGTGGCAGCCTGGATAAGCAGGTCCAGGGGGGTGGTTACTGCCATAGCTGTCCTCCCGTGTAGATGTGGCGTCCGCGGGTTTCGCACACCGCGCCGACGCCGAACGCGATCTTTCGGCTCGCGATGGCGACATCGAGGCCGAGGCGACGGATCCTGACCCGGTCGCCCAGGGCGGTGTCGTCGACGGGGTGGGTCCATGTCACATAGCGGGACCGTTCCTGCCCCTCGGCCAGCAACCGCCTGGCCTTGCTGTCGAGCACCTCTTGCGAGGTTGCTTCGACGGCCTCGCAGCGGGTGTGTGGACCTACACGGTCGGGGTGCCATGGATTGGCAGGGTCGGTGATCCACACCTCCGAGGTCAGCGCTGGCGCGTCCGACGTGGCCCGGGTGTAGAGCAACACCCGGTTGGGGACGTCCGTCCAGTCGGCCTCGTCCTCGTAGGTGGTGCGGCAGCGGTAGTCGGCAGGGTCCCCGCCGTAGGTTGCGACCAGGGGGCGCTCCATCGGGGCGACGTAGGGTGCGGCACGCCACCAGCCGTTGGCGTCGCACCAGATGCCGCCATAGCCGATGGCGTCGAGCAGCTCCGAGTACAGCGTTCCCCAAGTTTTATCCGGGTCCCACGTGAGTGGAGTCCGGAGGGTTTGCGGGGACGGGGTGAGTGCCAGTTGTGATTCGCCTAGCTGGCGGAGGGTCATGGCGACCCTGTCGGTGACGACGATGCCGGCCTCGTACTGGGTCCAGTAGCCCAGCTGGGAGCGCAGCCGGGACGTGGGATCCTCGAGTTTGAGGGTGGACGAGGTGTGGCCGTCGCGCAGCTTCCGGTTCGGCCAGCTGGCGCGGTATACGCCCATGGGTCGGGTTTCGGCGCCGTCGTGATGCAGGATCCGCACCCGTGTCGTCACCCAGTCGATGCCCGTGGATGGCGGCTCGGCGAACTCGACAGAACCGCCGGTTCGCACCGCGGAGCTGATGTTCCACTCCAGCTGGCCGCCTCGAATGTCGGGCAGCTCACCACGGATGCGACCGTCTCGATCGACGAGCTGGGCGCTCCACCACTCAGCCACGGCCACCACCCGCCTGCGTCGCGGCGGCGAAGCGTACCGCGAAGGCCACGAGGGGTCGGTCGGTTTCGTCACTGGTGCGGATGTCGCCGATCAGGACGCCGTGCATGTGGTGACCGCGGGGGGTGCGCAGCCACACATGCCGACCTATCAGCGGTACCCACGACTGGATCGGTGCGACCTCCTCTGGGGGGAGGTCCCCAGATATGGCGACCTCGATGGGGCGCGCCAATCCGAAATGCGCGGTGGGAAGCGGCGAGCCTTCGTACTGCTCAAGAATGGTGGCTGCCGCAGACCAGGCAGTTTCGATTTTGAGATTGTCTGCGGCCCAGGCCCCGCCCGGCGTGCCGTCGGCGGGGGTGACCCAGATGCGGCAGGTGGGCGTCCCGACGCGAATCGGCTCCGAGACGGCCTCGGAGGGGAGACCCGAGATTGCGCGGGCGCGGTAAGCGACCGTCGAGGCGAGATCGGGGCGGGGATCGGTGACGGTCCCTTCCTGCGCATCCCAGCGGTCGAGGAGCTGCCATGTCGCTTCCCCGTCGCGGGACACCTCGATGGCGATTGCGACAGTGTCCGGCGCGCCGGCCTTACTGCCGGCCTTGGCTGTGGCGACCACCACGCCTTCGTCTTCAATCCAGCGGGCAGTGATGGTGGGGATGGCGGGGTCGGCGTAGTCGACACTGAAGTCAACACTGGCCCACTGGGACCACAGCCCCGACCAGGACAGGATCCGCGCGGAGAAGCGGTAGCTGCCGCCGTCTTCCAGTACTGACGGGGACTCTGTGCGGCCTGTGATTGCGTCGTCCGTCCAGGCCGCAACCTGCTTCCCGGTGGCGACCTCGGTGATGGTCGCTTCGAGGCTGCGCGTCTGGTAGCCGCCACTGTCGGCCTCGTAGGAGGCGACGAGGCGGCTGGACTCGACGACGCCGCCCGCGGAGGGGGCGGTGATCTTGAGGTGCGGCGACTCCGTCGCGAAGAAGGAGCCCATGTCGGACCAGGGACTCCAGTCGGCATGAGCTCCGCGGGTGCGCACCTGCCACAACCAGGAGGCGCTACCCAGGCGCAGCCTATGCGTGGAGGCGTCGCCTGTGACCTGCACAACGGGACGCCAGGAAGTCTCCCCGCCGGTGCGGTAGCGGATTTCGGCGACGGTCTGCGGGCTGCGGTCGATCGGGTTGTGGCGCCACTGGAAGGTTATCCAGTCGTCGCTTGCCGCGGTGCCAAGTGGGGCAATCAGGGTGGGGGCGAGCGGTGCAGCCAGGGCGGGAATCTGGTCGGTGACCGTCCACGTGGACCACAGTTCCGCGCCCACGCCGGTGCCGGTGCGGCCACGGAACTGCCACACTTCGCCGGGCTGCGGGGTCATTGTTCCGGTTGCAGCGCCGTCTCCGCCGCTCAGCCATGTCCGCCACTCGCCGTTGTTGACGCGACGCTCCATCTGCCAACGCTGCGGGTAGCGTGCGTTGTGGGTGAGGGTGACGCGCAGATTCCCGCTCTCGCGGGTTACGGCGACGCTGGGGGCGGATGGCGTGGTGCGGATGTAGTTCGACTCACCCCAAGGAGAATCGAGGCTCCCGGACCACGCGTCCACGCGGTAGCGGAACTGGTCGTTCTCCCAGACGCCGTAGTCGGTGTAGGAGGTTCCGTAGACGGTGCCGATGCGGCTCCACGCCTTGTCTGACTCGACCCAGCGTTCGAGTCGGTAGCGGTCGGCGAGCGGCACGGCGGGCCACTCGACCCGGATCTGTCGGTCCGACACGTAGTAGGCGCCCGGACTTGGGGCGTTCGGCCTGGCGGAGCCGCGCGGCGGGATCCACAGCGTGGATTCGTGGATCGCTTTCACGCTGCCGCCGATGTAGTCGACGCCAGTCAGGGATGCCGCGCAGTCGATGTCATAGCCCTGAGGGCGCAGCGGGAAGGTGTCGCTGAACTCTTCCAGGAGTGCCCATCCGCCTGAGGTGGAGACCTGCACGGCGCGGGTATCTGTGTAGCTGCCGAAGGTGCCGGAGCGGGCGTATCGGGCGGCGGAGTCCCAGAAGCGGTAGTGGCCGCCGACCTCGATGCGCACGCCGACACGCACGGAAGTGTCGCCCGGGGCGGGGTCGGACATCGTCCACGTGATGCGGATGCACATGCGGCGCGGGGTGCCGGAGTTGGGAGCCCACGCCCCTTGGGTCACATAGGTGGCCACCTCAGTACCTCCTGTCCCAGGACGCGCGTCGTGCCCGGTCGGCGAACTCCTCCAGCCATGCCACGCCCGCACTGCCAGTCGTGGCAGCGGTCTCGGGCATGGTGACGTTGATCGTCACCGTGCCCGAACCGCCGCTACGCCCCGACCCTGCGATGAGGGGGGCAGGGGATGGCAGGTATCGGGGCGGCTCGTTGCACAGCGAGCCGCCGTCGGTGAATCCGGGCAGCAGGTCGCGCGGCACCCGCTTGGCGTTGAGTGCATGCAGCAGGGGCGGGCCGTAGTGCTCCACCGCCGCCGCCCGGACTACGAACTCTCTGCGGGAGAGCATGGCGGGCACGGAATCCGAGGTGGGCGTTCCGGGGCCGGTGACGATGCCGCCGGCGGGCCACGCGGCGCGGGTTGGGGAGCCTCCGCCGGCGAGCCGCAGACCGCGAGCGTAGTCGGCAACGTAGCCGCCGGTTGCCATGCCCGACGGGCCGCCTTCGGTGGTGTGCACGGTGCGGATGTATGTCGTGGCGGTGCGACCGTTGATTGCGGCCAGCGCGGAGGCGGCAGCGGCGGCGACGGATGGCACGTTGCTGGATGCGCTGATGGAGACGCCGACGTGCCGCGGGATCCGACCGAGTGCAGAGGTCACGGCGTTCGCGTTCCCGATAGCCTGGCCGTGCCCAACGGTCCCGATGGCCGGGCTGGTCTGTCGGGGGATGGAGCCGAGTGCGCCGCGCACGGCGTAGGCGTTCGCGACAGAGCTGTCCCATCCGGGGGTGGAGATCGGCACTGCCACACTGCCGGGCAGGCCGCTCAGGGCTTGCTGGACGCCGCCGATCTGCTGGACGGCGCCGTCCGCGCCCGGCACGCCGACCGGGATGTCCTTGTTGGCGGGCAGCCCGAGCAGGGCTGCCCCGAGGCCGAGGATGGCGATGAGCGCCTCGGGTAGGCCGGGGGTGGAGACGGCGGCCTGCGTTTCTGGCGGCATATTCAGCAGGGAATTGTTCAATTCCTTCGCGTCCGCGCCGGTATTCGGGAGGCCCGGGGATGTCACCCGGACTTCCTTGCTGTCCGGGATTCCATTTAGATTCCGATCCAAAAGCCATGCCTGCTCGGCGGCCTTCATCAGTTCTGGGTATTGTGCCCGGAGCTGGATCTGTTTCTCGGTGGGCAGCTTTTGAATCTGATCATAGATCTGCGCCAGCTTCCCTGGGTCGCCCTCCGCCATCTGCAATTGAATGCGGGTGACAATATCCTCAGGGATCAGCCCCAATTTGTCTGCGTATTTTGCCGCCTCGTCGGCGGACATGCCCATCCCCTGGGCGGTCTTGATGAACTGCTCACGGGCACCCGCCATTTTGGCGGTGGTCGCCTCGCCACCCTCGCCCGCGGCAATCATGTCGGACGCGAGCTTCTTGGCGGCCTCGGCGATCTCCAGGAGTGCAGAACGGTTGGCGCGGCCCTTCTCGGTGGTTATGTCGAGGGTGCGGCCATTCTTTTCCAGGGCCTCCGCTGCGGCGTCGTAGGCGGCCTCCAGTTTGATGGCGGAGTCCTCCGCTGAGGCGACGGCGGAGTAGTAGTTGTTCAGGGCGTCGACGACACCCTGAATTGCTTTCGCCTGCGCCTCGGCTCCGGCAGCAGCGGCCTGCTGCTGCGACCCCAGCTGTTCCGCCGCCTGCCCTGCCGCGTCATAGCTGTTGCCGAGGTGGTCGGTGTAGGCCAGCCCGGCAGCCATGGCCTGCTCAACGGTTTTGATGCCCTCGGCGGTATACACGAGCCCCGCTGGGAGTTTGCCGCCCGCGACCTCCGCGAGCTTGTCCATGTTGTTGGCATAGTCGGAGTAGGCGGGGCCAGCCGCGATGAGCTGATCCTTAACCTTGCTCAGATAGTCGCCAAAGAATTGTGCGGTGTAGGCGGCGTCCTTGCCGTGGGCCTTGAAGTCCTCGAAGATTTTCCCGAAAGACTTCCCGGCCTGTATGGCGTCCATTTGGGTGAGCTGCTGCGATACCTGCTTGAGTGCGTCGACAGCCTTCCCGGCATCAGACTGGATGATTCCAAACCAGCTGTGATCGGCCCCCGCGCCCCACTTGGCATCCCAGTCGATTGCGTCCAGAGCGGAGCCGAGATCCTTGATGCCTTCGACGGCGCCGAATAGGTCAGTGGTGAGGGCTTTTCCATCAACGCTGCGGAATATGGAGTCGATCTTGGTGAAGCCATTGCCGATATTCGTCAGGGTGCGGTTGAGTTCGTCGCCAGTTTTGACCGCGGCTTCATTCCAGGATGCGAGGACGGCGGCGAGCTGTACGCCGGCGAAGGCCACGCCGAGGAGGCCTGCCGCCTTGGCGACTTTCCCCAGTACGGCGGGAACCTTGGACAGTTTCCCGCCCGCCATGCCGAGCTGATCCAGCGCCGCCTTGAACTCCGCGACATGAACAGCCCCGCGCATCAGGGCGGCTGCACCGAGAGCGACCGCGCCAAATACCGTCACCACGCCCATCAGGGCAGCAGCAGCGGCGGGGCTCTGGGCTAGGGCGGACAGGAAGCCGTCGAGGGCCTGCACTGCGGCGCGAAGCGGGCCGTTGGCCGATTCGCCCATGCGGATGGCGAGGGTTTCCCACGAGCCGCCCAGCTTCTCGAGATCCCCGGCGAGGTTGTCCTGTAGCTGGGCTGCCTGCCTGGCGGCGTAGCCGGAGTCATTGACCGCAGCGGTCCACTGCTGGATTCCCTCGGCACCCTGTGAGTAGAGGATGCTGGCGGCGCGAATGGCGTCGGAGCCGAAGATCTGCGCCAGGGCTTGCTGACGTTGCGCATCGGTCAGGTGGCCGAGCTTCTCGCGCAGCTGCCCGGCCAGGCCGGCGAGCCCGACGAATTTTCCTTGAGCGTCATAGGCGTTTATGCCCAGTTGTTGCATGAGCCGCGCAGATTCTTTCGACGGGTCTGCGAGGTGCTGCAACATGCTCTTGAAAGAGGTTCCTGCGTCGGAGCCCAGTAGACCTGCCGATGCGAAGGCGGACAGGGTGCCGACGGTTTCCTCGATCGACAGCCCGAACTGGGAGGCGACGAGGCCGCCCTGCTTCAGAGCCATGCCGAGATCGGAGACCTCGCCCATGGCCTTGCCCGCGCCGGCGGCGAGGAGGTCAGCGACGTGAGGGACGTCCTTGCCGCTGAGATTGAACTGCGTCATGGCGATGGACGCGAGCTCTGCGGCGTCCTTGACCTGCATCTGTCCTGCTGCCGCGAGGCCCAGGGCGCCCTTCAGGCCGCCGCCCAGAACGTCCCGAGTGGAGACACCCGCACGGCCTAGCGCCTCGATGCCCTGCGCCGCCTCGGTGGCGGAGTATTTCGTGTCCGCGCCCGCCTGTAGGGCGGCTTCGCGGAGGGCGGACATGTCGAAGGCGGACGCCTGGGTGGCGGCCTGCACCCCGGACATGGCGGACGAGAAGCTGCTGAATTGGCGGACCGCCAAGGCCGCGACCGCCAAGGCCGCCCCGCCCATGAGAGCCAGGGCGTTGGAGACATCCAGGACGGCCTGCTTGTTGGCGAGGACCTGCTGCGTCAAGGACGTCGCCGCAGCCGCGGCTCGGCGAGCGCCGCCTTCGTAGCTTCCGGCTGCGGCCCCAGCGGCGGCGAGCGCCGCAGCGGATTCCTTGGTCGCTTGCCCACCTTCCTTGGTTTTGTTGGCGAGTTCGCCGGCAGCCTGGGCTGCTCGGCGGTTGGCGGATTCGTGGCTGGCGGCAGCGGATGCGGCTGCGCCGACAGCGGAGGCAGAACCCTTGGCGGCCTGCTGAGCCTCCTTGGTTTTGTTGGCGAGATCGGAGGTGACCTGGGCTGCGCGACGCATGGCCGCCTCATAGCCTCCGGTGGAGGCTTCGAGGACGACGCGCACGGTGCGGTCGGACATCGGTCACCGTCCTCTCTCGTCGTCGCGGGACACCGTCCATTTGCGGTGGCGATGCGGCACGGGTTGCCCCGTGGCGTCGCTCCGCTGCTTGTCGAGTTCCCGCTGCCTCTCCTGGGCGTTCTCGAGTTCGAGGCACGCCCGGCACTGCCAGTAGACGGCCCGCCACTTGGCGCGCTCCTGCTCGGGGATCTCCGGGTCCCAGAGGGACTCGGAGAGGGGCTGCCCACAGTCGGGGCAGCAGTTGGCCTCCCAGTCGGCGTAGGCGCGCCACAGGGCGCGTTCCCACTCGTCGTATTCGGCTTCCTGGGTGACCCGCCCGGTGCCGGAGTCGTAGTACCGGGCGGGTTCCCAGCCGAGGAAGCGCCTCAGCGAGATGCCCTGCCTATGGGCTAGACGCATGTCGGCGCGCAACCCAGCGTCGTCGGCTACGACGCTGGCTACGTAGGGAGATCGACCGGGGTGGAGGCCTGGTCGAGGGCCTTGCTGACCTTGAGGCGCTCCCCGACGGGAGCGACGGCCAGGTAGTCGGCGATCACGTCAGCGGTGAGTTCCGGCAGCTCCCCGCCGGTCTCATCGGTGACGCGGACCACGCAGCGCCGGGTCAGCAGGTCGTAGAGCCGAACCTGATCGCTGCCGGCCTGGGCGGCAACCTCGGCCATCATCGGGGCGGAGGGGGCTGCCAGGTGGATGCGCACGAAGCACGCCTTGACAGCGTCACGGGCCTGCTTCTCCGCCTCTTGGGCGGCTTCCAGTTCGGCTTCCGCCTGCGTCAGCGGGGACGGCTGGTTCATGCGCCGCTTCGGCCCCTCGCTGCTGGTTTCGGTGGCGAGGGCGACGCGTTTGCGTGCCGCCTCGACGTCGACCTGCGCCCGCCCCCAGGCTTCCCGCAGCGGCTGGTGCTGCTCGTGGTCGACGAGCAGGTCCACGGTCACTGCGGGCCCGGTGGCGGGGTCGGCGATGCGCTTCTGGATGAGGTCAAGATAGTTGGCCATCAGGGACCTCAGGCGACGATCTTGACGTCAAGCAGCGGCTCACCGGACACGGCAATGGCCTGTCGGGTACGCAGCTTCTCGCCCTCCGCGGAGGAGTCAACGGCGACGCGGCTACGGGCGCCGAGTGTCACCGGGTAGATGTCGACGATCTGGTCGACGGCGAAATCCACAGTCTTGGCGTCGAGGCCGCGCCTGTCAAAGATCCAGCCGCTGGTGCCGGGCGCCAGGACGGAGTAGTAGCCGTAGGCGGCGTCGGTGAGGTTCTGCGGGTTGTAGTCGTACTCGACGGCCTCGATCTTGGTGGTGGCGCGGCCCAGACTCTCGGTGGCCTGCTTGTAGCAGTACTTCGTCCTGGTGACGGTGGACTGCTCGGTGCTGGGCTCGAAAGAATAGAGCGCGCAGGACAGGTCCGTGCCGGCCTTGATCTCGGCCAGCTTCGGCGCCGACAAGTCGGCGATCGCCTTGACGAACACGATCTTGCTGTTGCCTGCCGCGTCAATGCCGGGCGGGTCGAAGGGGGAGGTGCTCACTGGTCTGATCCTTTCTCCAGGGCCTTATAGGCGGGCGGGGGTTTGGGGATATGCTTCGGTTCAGGCACCAGAGTTGCACTGGAATCCAGCTGGTTGGGCTCACTGGGCGAATGGGATGGCCTTGGATTCCTCGGTATCCTGAGCGTTTGAGTTTTTGCTGGTTTGTCGCCTTCAACACTCACTTCTCTACCAACGCTTTACGACGTTGCGTCTCCACAACTCGCCCATAACAAAAAGGTGCAGCAATGCGGTTAGGCATTGCTGCACCTTAACTTCAGTTACCAAATGACGCTCATGAATTCATTTGGATTTCTGATCCCCTACCGGAATTGCGGAGGGAGCCATTCCTTCGGGATCATGTTGGCGTGTGCCATAGCGGCAACTGCACCAGCAATGATGCCGGTCAGGCCAAGCACGGAGAAGATCGCAATGAGGATAGTCCGATACTTGCCCAGCTTGCTGCTGAGATCCTGGCTGCCGGTCGGCGGCTTCGGCTTCGGGTCCTCGCTCGGCTTCGGCTTCTCGGTTGGCTTCTGAGTGGTGGACTCAGAGGTGGAAGGCTTCGGCTGCGGAGGCGGAGTCGGCGCATTGTACTTGAAGGTGTAGATTTCATCGACATGTTGATCTACACCACTGTCCTTGAAAGCGTTGTTGACCACTGCAACAGTGCCGTTAGGCGCAATGCTCAAGTGACTTGGTTCATCACCAACCGCTAGGTTAGAAACAACCTTATTGGTAACTGGATCAACTACTGTGAGCGTGCCAGCATCATGGTTCACCACATAGACTCGCTTATCCGTGGGATTATACCGTACATCCAACGTACCTGCACCAGTTGGGATGGTAGCAACAACCTTCTTAGTCTCAGTACTCACGACCGAAACTTCGCCGCCACCAGTACCCACAAAGATGTTTTTGCTTGCTGGATCATATGTAGCGCCAAGGACTGTTTCCGCTCCCTTAACAGTGAAGCGTTCAACCTTCTTGCCATCAGCAAGATTGACCTTTGCTACCTGCGGGTCAGCAGAATCACCTGAGGTAGCAATCAACTGGTTGGTTTGCTTATCCAAAGACAGGCTTGCAACCTTCTCGAAACCATCCAACTTGACTGTACCAATAACTCCAGTCCCATCCTCATCAGCATTCATATCAAGGATGGAAATTTCATTACCTTCGCCTGCCACGTAAGCAAGATTTGCCTTTTCATCAACAACTACGCTTGTAGCACCCCGAATTGGCGCCTTAGAGAAGGTCTTAACATGAGTCAAATCACTCTGTCGATAGACTGAAACAGTCCCAGTCTCAAAGTTGGTTGCCCAAACCTGATTCTTGTTATCCAGGGCAATACCATCAGCGGCATAACCCTCATAGATATCGGTCTTAGCCTT
>CAJPNZ010000001.1 GCA_905372155.1 Propionibacteriaceae bacterium | reverse complement strand
ATCTCCAGGTCACCCACCTTCCCGATGGCGGGATTTGCCCCCTCCAGGGGCCGGAACCGGCCCATCCCTGAGGCCACGAAGGCGCAGGAGTCGTAGTTTCCGATGTGTCCGGCCCCAACCGTGAAAAGGGCGTCCAGCACGTGGTCGGTGTCCGGGACGGGCACGTAGAACACGAGAACGTCGAGGGGCTCACGCATCGGGCACCAACTTCAGGATCTCCGCCACGACGTCGTCGAGGCCCAGGTGCGTGGAATCGATGACGCTCACCCCGTCCGCCGCTTCGGTGAAATTGGAGACCGTGGAGTCGTCGCGGTCCCGCCTGAGAATCGAATCCGTCACCGTGACCTGATCGGCCCGTTCCCCCAGCTCCGCGGCCCGCCTCCCGACGCGCGCCTCCGCATCGGCGGTGAGCAGCACCCGCACCTCGGCATCGGGGGCCACCACCGTGGTGATGTCGCGTCCCTCCACGACCATGCGGCGGTCGTGTTCCGCGATGATCCGGCGCATGCGCTCGGTCAGCACCCGGCGCACCTCCGGGATGACGGCCACCGCCGAGACGATCGCGGAGATCTCCGGTTTCCGGATCTCCTCGGTGACGTCGCGGCCATTGATGCACACGCGGGGCGCATCCGGGTTCGTGGTCATCCGCAGGTCTGCTGTTCTGGCCAGTTCCCCGATCCCGGTTTCGTCGGTGCGTTCCAGACCCCGCCGGGCGAACTCGCAGGCCACGGCCCGGTACATGGCTCCCGTGTCGAGGTAGGCGAGCCGGAGCTTTTGTGCCACCAGTTTCGCGGTCGAGGATTTCCCGACCCCGCTCGGCCCGTCCAATGCGATCACCAGTTCATCCATCAGATTCCCTCCCGGTCCAGCCAGGCCCGCCAGCCGCGCGATTCCAGGTCTTCCCGGAACCGTTCCGCCTGGGGGCGTTCCACGGAGATGGACAGGTAGCCCACCTCTCGGACTGCGTCGTGGGTCAGTTCGAAATCCTCCACGTTGAACCCGAAGTCACCGACGTCGCCGAACAACCTGGTCAGTGCGCGCGGCTCGTCGGGGATCTCGACGGTGACCGCCGCGAGTTCCTTCGGCGCCTGCCCGTGTTTGCCGCGCAACGCCATGGCGCCGTGCTGCCCGAGGGTCAGGAAGGCCTCGAGGGGTTCGGCCTGGTCGAGCACCCCGATCAGGTACTCGAGGTCGGCGGCCACCTCGTTCAGTTCCCTCCGGATGGCCGCGGAGTTGGTCGTGATGATCTGCCGCCACAGTCCCGGGTCGGAACCGGCGATGCGCGTCACGTCCCGGATGCCCTGCCCCGCCAGGATCAGGTTCTCCCCCGGCACCCCGCGCAGATGCGAGGCGGTGAGGATGCTCATCAGGTGTGGCACGTGACTGACCTGGGCGACGGCCTCGTCGTGGAGGTCCGCGTCGAGTTCCACCACGCGCGCCCCACAGAGACGGGCCAGCCGGTGGACCAGGTCAACGTCCTCGGGGCTGTTGCCGGCCTGCGGGGTGATCACCCAGGTGCGATCCGTGAACAGGTCGGCGGAGGCGGTCAGGGGCCCGGTGAGCTGGGAACCGGCCATCGGATGGCCGGGCACGTACCGTTCGGGACGGTCGCTGGCCGCGGTCACCGCCCGGATGATGGAGGATTTCACCGATCCGACGTCGGTGATCACGGCCTCCGGGTGGCGTTCCAGCATCCGCGTCACAACCCCTGCGATCGCCGCCGGGGGTGAGGCCACCACGACGGCGTCGACCGGTTCGTCGTCCGTGGCCACCCGTCCCGCCCCCAGCCCGGCGGCGACCCTGGCGTGCGAGGAGTTCAGGTCCTCCAGCAGGACATCGGCCCCGGCCCTCGTCAGGGCCATTCCGAGCGAGGAACCGACCAGGCCGGTCCCGACGATCCTCACCCTCATCGGTCCGACTCCGGCATGTTCAGCGGGCGTGGCCCCTGGTAGTCGGGCCCGTAGGCCCCAGGTGCGGGGCGTCGTTTGCGGATCGGTGCGCTGACCCCGGGGGCGAGGCGACGGGAGAGCACCAGGAAACCGGTGTGGGCGGAGGTGCCGTGGCCGGGGCGGATCGCCAGGCCCTCGGCGTGCCAGTCGCGCACCGTCGTCTCGGTCGCGGTCGGTTCGGTGAAACCACCGTGGGCACGGAAGGTGTCCATCACCCGGCCGAGCTGCGTGGTCGTCGCGACGTAGCAGCAGATCACCCCGCCCGGGATGAGCCGCTCCCCCACCGCGTCCACGCACTCCCAGGGGGCCAGCATGTCCAGGATGGCGCGGTCGATGGGCTCGTCCGCCATCACCTCCACCAGGTCGCCCACGGTCAGTTCCCACGCGGGATGTTCCCCGCCGATGAAGTTCCCGACGTTCCTGCGGGCGACGTCGGCGAACTGCTGCCTGCGTTCGTAGGAGTGCAGTTTCCCGCCGGGACCGATGGCCCGCAGCAACGCCAGCGACAGGGCTCCTGAACCGACCCCCGCCTCCAGGACCCTGGCCCCGGGAAAGATGTCGGTCCACATCACGATCTGCGCGGCATCCTTCGGGTAGACCACCGCCGCTTCCCGGGGCATCGCCACCATGTATTCGTTCAGCAGGGGCCGCAGCGCCAGGTATTCGGTGCCGCCCGCGGAACGCACCGTCACGCCCTCGGGGCCGCCGATCAGGTCGTCGTGCCTGACCGCCCCCTTGGTGGTGTGCCAGACGGCCCCCTCCTTCAGAACCACTGATTTCCTGCGTCCCTTGGGGTCGGTCAGCGTCACCCGCTCCCCCACCACGAGCGGCCCGGTCCGGACCCCCGACAGATTCACCACTGGTTCCTCCAGATCTTCTCCAGGCCCGCGAAATCCAGGCCCGTCAGGCCGCCCTCGCGCAGCACCCTTCGCGGTGCCGCCCCGGGACGCCCCAGCAACGGCACGGCCAGGACCACCGCCCCCGTGGCGGATGCCGCGTCGGTTCCCGGCACCGAGTCCTCGATGATGACCACCTCCTCCGGTCCCACACCCAGACGCCGCATGGCCTGGAGGTATCCCTCCGGATCCGGTTTGGGATGTTTCACGTCATCCCCGTCGACGATGAACTCGAACTCGGGCACCACCCTCGCGATCACCGACATGATCCGTTTGTTGCTGGAGGTGTACATGGCACACGGCACCCCGTGGGCGCGAATGTCGGTCAGCAGTTCGCGGGCGCCGGGCAGGAACGGGATCTCACCCGCCTCGAAGCGGGCGCAGATCCGTGCATGCAGTTCCTCGTATGCCTGGGCGACGGTGATTGCGCCCGAGCAGGACTCGGAGATCCGCTGCGCCGTGACGGCCGCGGGCTCCCCGATCTGGGCCTTGAACTGCTCCTCGGGCCACGATGCGCCGTGCCGGGCGAGCATGTCCTTCTCGTGTTCGATCCACATCGGTTCCGAATTGACCAGGGTGCCGTCGAAGTCCCACAGCACCGCACGCAGTCGTCGCTGTTCCATGATCCCTCAATTGGCGTTGAAGTACTTGGCCTGCGGATGGTGCACCACCATCGCGTCGGTGGACTGTTCGGGATGCAGCTGCAACTCCTCGGAGAGCTCCACCCCGATGCGTTCGGGTTTCAGCAGAGTCACGAGCTTCCTCCGGTCCTCCATGTTCGGGCACGCCGGATAGCCGAACGAGTACCGCGACCCGCGGTAGGCCTGGTCGCGGATGGCCGCGTCCACCGTGGATTCCTCGGAGACGAAACCCAGCTCCATGCGCACCCGGTGGTGCCAGAACTCGGCCAAGGCCTCGGTCAGCTGCACGGAGAGGCCGTGCAGTTCCAGGTATTCGCGGTAGCGGTTGGACTCGAACAGCCGCTGGGTACCCCTGGCGACCTCGGCGCCCATGGTCACGAGCTGCATCTCCAGCACGTCGGGGCCGAGCTCCCGGGTTTCGTCCGCGTCGCGGAAGAAATCTGCCAGGCAGAGCCGGGAATCGCGGCGCTGCCTGGGAAAATCAAAGCGCGTCAACTCCCGGGACGGATCGTCCGGATCCCCGACGATGAGGGTGTTTGCCTCGCTGTGGACGGGGAAATAGCCGTACACCACGGAGAAGTTCGCCAGCTGCTCAGTGGTGATGCGGTCCAGCCACATCCGCAGACGCGGCATACCCTCCGTCGCGACGAGTTCCTCGTAACCCGGGCCATCCTTGACGGGTTTGAGCCCCCACCTGCCCAGGAAAGTGGCGCGGTGATCCAGCCACTGGGCCACGTCCGCGACGGGCAGTCCCTTGACCACCCGGGTGCCCCAGAACGGCGGGGTCGGCACATCGATGCGGCGCTCCACGTCGTCGGAGCGGCGGGTGTCGATCTCCCGCTGCTCAACCACCTCGGTCTTCTTGTAGCGGCGTTTCTTGGGTTCCGGGAGTTTCGCGCCCGGCACTCCCTGTTTCACCGCCATGACGGCGTCCATCAGGGCGAGCCCCTCGAAGGCGTCCTTCGCGTAGCGAACCTCCCCGTCGAACATGTCGTTGAGGTCGTGTTCCACGAAGGCTCGGGTCAGCGCGGCCCCGCCCAGCAGCACCGGGTACTTCTCCGCCAGGCCGAGGCGGTTCAGTTCGGCGAGGTTGTCCTTCATCACGAGCGTGGACTTCACCAGCAGACCCGACATGCCGATGGCGTCCGCCCCGCTGGTCTCGGCAGCGTCGATGATGGCCTGGATCGGTTGTTTGATACCGATGTTTATGACGGTGTAGCCGTTGTTGCTGACGATGATGTCGACGAGATTCTTGCCGATGTCGTGGACATCCCCCCGCACCGTGGCGAGCACCAGGGTGCCCTTCCCGCTGCTGCCCTCCACCTTGTCGATGTGCGGTTCGAGGTGGGAAACGGCGGTTTTCATTACCTCGGCGGACTGGAGCACGAAGGGAAGCTGCATCTGCCCGGAGCCGAAGAGTTCACCGACCACCTTCATGCCGGCCAGCAGGTCCTCGTTGATGATCTCGAGGGCGGCCTTCCCGGTCAGGGCCTCGTCCAGGTCGGCCTCGAGCCCCTTGGCCTCCCCGTCGATGATGCGGCGCCGCAGCCGCTCCGCCAGGGGCAGGGCGGCCAGTTCGGCGGCCCGGGAAGCCCGCACGGAGGCGGCGGTGACCCCTTCGAACAGTTCCAGGAAGCGGGTCAGCGGGTCGTAACCGTCGCGGCGGCGGTCCCAGACCAGGTCGAGGGCCACCTCCCGCTGCTCCTCGGGGATGCGTTCCATCGGGATGATCTTCGCCGAGTGCACAATGGCCGAGTCCAGTCCGGCGGCGACGCATTCGTGCAAGAACACCGAGTTCAGCACCATCCGGGCCGCGGGGTTGAGCCCGAAGGAGACATTCGAGACCCCGAGGGTGGTTCGCACCCCCGGGTAGCGGCGTTTCAGCTCGCGGATCGCCTCGATGGTCTCGATGCCGTCGCGGCGGGTTTCCTCCTGCCCGGTGGCGATCGGGAAGGTCAGGCAGTCGACGAGGATGTCGCCGATGTCCATGCCCCAGGTTCCGGTCAGCTCGTCGATCAGGCGCGAGGCGACCCGCAGCTTCCAGTCGGCGGTGCGTGCCTGCCCCTCCTCGTCGATGGTCAGGGCGACCACTGCGGCGCCATGCTCCGCCACCAACGGCATGACGCGGGCGAAACGGGATGTGGGGCCGTCGCCGTCCTCGTAGTTGACGGAGTTGATCACGCAGCGTCCGGCGAGTTTCTCCAGACCGGCCTGGAGGACCTGCGGTTCGGTGGAATCCAGCACGATCGGCAGGGTCACGGCCGTGGACAGTCTCCCGGCCAGCTCCTCCATGTCACTGATGCCGTCGCGGCCGACGTAGTCGACGCACAGGTCCAGTACGTGTGCGCCGTCGCGCGCCTGCCCCTTGGCGATCTCCACGCAGTCGTCGATATTGCCGGCCAGCATCGCCTCCCGAAAGGCCTTGGAGCCGTTCGCGTTGGTGCGTTCCCCGATGTTGAGGTAGCTGAGGTCCTGGTGGAACGGCACTTCCACGTACAGCGACGAGCAGGTTCGCTCCGTCGTGACCTCGCGGGGACGCACCTCACGGCCCCCGAAGCGTTCCGCGAGCAGCCGGATGTGGGCCGGGGTGGTTCCGCAGCACCCGCCGATCACGCACAACCCGTAGTCGTCCAGGAAGGTCGCCAGGGCGTCCGCCAGCGCATCGGGGCCGAGCGGGTAGACCGCGCCTTCCGGGGTCAGTTCGGGCAGGCCCGCGTTGGGCATGGCGCCGATGCCGCAGGACGCGTTGCGGGACAGGTACCTGAGGTGTTCGCTCATCTCGGCCGGCCCGGTGGCGCAGTTCAATCCGATCACGTCGACGCCGAGGGCCTCCAGGGTGGAGCGGGCCGCCCCGATCTCGGAGCCGAGCAGCATGGTGCCGGTGGTTTCGACGGTGACGTTGACCAGGATCGGCAGATCCACCCCGAGCCTGGCCCGGGCGCGTTTCGTGGCGATCACCGCAGCCTTGGCCTGCAGGAGGTCCTGGCAGGTCTCGATCTGCACGGCGTCGATGCCGCCCGCGATCATGGCCTCCACCTGGGCCTGGTAGGCGTCACGGATGTCGGCGAAGGCAATGTGCCCCAAGCTGGGAAGTTTCGTCCCGGGACCCACCGAGCCGAGGACGAAACGCGGTTTGTCGGTGAATCCGTCGGCGGTTTCCCTGGCGATGCGGGCCCCGGCCCCGGCCAGCTCCACCAGGCGATCCACGATGCCGTACTCGGCGAGCGCGGCCAGGTTGGTGCCGAAGGTGTTGGTCTCCACGCAGTCGGAACCTGCCTCCAGGTAGGCGCGGTGAACCGCCGAGACCACATCGGGCCGGGTGAGGTTCAGGACCTCGTTGCATCCCTCGAGGCCCTGGAAATCGCGTTCGAGGTCGAGATCGCCCTGGGCCTGCAGCATGGTGCCCATGGCCCCGTCGGCCACGAGGACACGGGAGTTCAGCAGGTCGCGAAGTTTGGTCACGGCGGGTCATCCTACCCGCCTCGCGCCAGCCAGGCCTCGATCAACTGGCGCGCCAGCGAGACGGGTCCGGGAAGGGTGAGTTCTCCTTCCGCCACGGCCCGCCGCAGCTCCTTTCTCGTGTGGAAGGAACCCCAGGAGAGTTCCTCGCCGTCGAGGTTCGGTTCCGTGCCGTCGGTTCTCGCCTCGAAACCCAGCATCAGGGATCGTGGGAACGGCCAGGGTTGGGTTCCGAAGAACCCGAGACTCCGGATGGCCAGGCCGGTTTCTTCTCGTATCTCCCTGTGGCAGGCCTGTTCCGCTGATTCCCCCGCCTCGATGAACCCGGCCTGCACGGAGACGCGGTTGCCCGGCCAGCCCCGGGCGTGCGTGAGCAGCAGGCGGTCGGCGGGGTCGGTCACGGCAAGGATGACCGCGGGGTCGGTACGCGGGAAGAGTTCCCGGCCACATTTCGGACAGCGGCGCGCGGTTCCGGCCCGGTCGGGTGTGGTCCGCTCCCCACACCGGGGACAGACGGGATTGCTGCGGTGCCATTCGTAGAGGGCCGTCGCCATCATGGCGAGCTGTGTCTGGCCCGGGGGGAGGTCGAGGGTCCGCAGGTCCGTCCCTCCCTCACCGTCGCTGCGCGCCCACCAGATGTGGCCATCCATCCGGCCCAGCAGCAGGTCGTCCGGTCTCCGGTCGCCGTCGAAGATCTCGGAGACCAGCTCGCCGTCCGCCGCGGGGATCTCCAGCCCGGGACCGAGCCTGAGGCATCTGGACAGCGGGTCGTGGGCCAGTTGCGTCAATGCCCGTTCGTGGCCGCGCGTTTCCTCGAGCCGGTCCAGGGCTGCCCGGGTGTTCCAGTGGTTCACCCCTCGAGGTTATCCGCTTGCCCGGCCGGTTCCCCGTCATCCCGGCCGCCCGTGGAATCCTCGTCCTGCGTGGGATTTTCCCGATTGTCGACGATCGTTTCCTCGTGCCCCGCTGCTGGGTGCTCGTCCCCGGGCGTGTCGGTGGTCTCCGAGCCGGCGGGTTCCTCCATCTTTTCCGTCCCCGCCGCGATCGCGGCCTGGTGGAGCCGGGCATCGCGGCGTCCGGCCAGCCAGAGATAACCGATCACGGTGACGACACCGCCACCGGAGAGGAAGAGCCACCACGGAAAACGCGGCAGGTCGGAATCCCGCAGCGCCTTGTCCGCCTCCTCCTGGGGGGTCGGAATCACCCGTTCCCCGGTGACGAGGATCCGGTGGGTGTTGACCCCGAGCGGGGTGCAGGTGACCAGGGTCAACAGGTCGCGGCCCTCCTGCGGGTACAGGGCCTCCTGCTCCTCGGGCGCCACCACCTGCGTCTGACGCACCTCGTAGACCAGCACCTCTCCCATCACCTCGATGGTGAAGGTGTCGCCGGCGCGCATCCTGTCCAGATTGGTGAACATGGTGGCCTCGGCGAGGCCGCGATGGGCGGTGATGACAGAATGAGTGGACTCACCACCCACCGGGAGGGACGTGCCCTGCAGGTGCCCGGCGCCGCGGAGCAGCGTCAGGTCGGAGGTGCCGTGGTAGACGGGAAGATCGACGTCGATGCCCGGGATCCGGATCCGGGCCATGACCTCCGCCGGGCCCTTGAGCAGTTCGTGGTATTCATTTCCGGCGGTCTCCCCGGCGCTCCGGGGAACGTTGGTGTTCGGGGCCAGGATCGCCCCGGACCTGAGTTTTTCGTTGTAGGCCCGGGCATCCGCCAGGGCCTCCCCGGCCTCCGCCCGCCCGGTTTCGTTCCCGGTTGTCTGTCCCTCCCTGCGCAGCGAATCGTTGTAGGTGTCGATCAGCCGCGACTGCTGGTACTGGGAGAGCCACGAAGCGGCCGGGGTGTAGCTGAGAAGCACGATCCCCGTCAGCGCACACGACGCGGCCAGCCATGTCGTCAGGCTCGGCCTCCAGCGTCGTGGGCGCCGACGGGAATGCGATGTCATGGTTTACCGGTGTCCCTCTCAGGCCTGCTTGCGACGGGCGGCCGCGCGGCCGATGACCATCACCGCGCCGCCGATCACCAGCAGCCCGATGCCACCGGCGGCCAGGGCGACCTGACCGATGCCACCGGTCAGGGGCAGCTGGGGAACGGCCTGTTTGGTGTTCGCGACCGGTTTGTAGTTCTTGCCGGCGGAGATGGGCTGCGCCGGGGTCTCGGTCACACCGGCCTCGACGGTGACCTGCTGGGTCTCGGTCTTGACGTAGCCCGCGGGGGCCTCCGTCTCGACCAGGTAGTAGGTGCCCGGCCGCACCACGGGGAAGAGGATCTTGCCATCGGGCCCGGTGGTCAGTTCCGCGAGGGCGACGTCCTGGTCCGGGCAGGCCTCGCTGGTGCAGAGCTTGAACTTGGCACCGCTCAGGAAACCCTCGTTGCTTCCGTCGTACTTGTAGACGGTGAGCTGTCCCCAAGTGGTGGTGGCGCTCTCCTCGACCGAGTCGATCCCGTTGATGGTCACCTTGGCCTTGTTGGTGAAAACCCCGTTGGCGGCCTGCGACACGTCGGTGACGTCGGTGATCAGGGTCAGGACCACCTTCTGTCCGCCGTTGGCCTTCAGCTTCGCGATACCGTTCGGGGTGAAGGTGCAGGTCAGGTTGCCCGTGCACGAGTAGTCGTCGTTGTTCACGAAGTTGATGCCGTCCTTGACGCCGAGCGTGACCCGGCTGTTGTCGAGGGTGAGGCCCGCCGGCAGGGTGTCGGTGATGACGTAGCTCGTGATCTCGGTACCCTGTCCACTGCGCGGGATGTCGGTAGTGATGGTCCACTTCACGTCATCACCGTTGTACTTCGCCTGAACGATCGAGTCGTCGACGGTTTTCTCGATGCCCGCCACTGAGTTCTTCGGATACACGTGGACGTCGTAGTTCCACTGGTTGTCGTCGGTGTAGTAGGGCAGGGTGACCAGGAACGGTTTGCTGCCGAGCACAACCTTGGTGTCGGGGGAACCGGTGTCGGTTTCGATCACCAGGTAGAGACCGAGATCAAGGCCCTGCCAGTTCGCGATGCCCCCGCCGGTCGTGGTGATGGCCGAGATCTCGGTGGAGGTGTGGCCGCCGACGATGGTTCCCGTTTCCGGGGCCGTCAGGCCCTTGACCGCTTCCCAGCCGCCCGGGGTGGTCAGGTCGATGTCGTCCACCTTGTAGAGCGTGAACGTGACCCCATCGATCGGGGTGCATCCGATTCCCGTCTGTTCCTTGCCGTTCGCCGGCGCCCCCGGGGTGCTGGGTTGGACGCACTTGTGCAGCGTCAAATTCGCCTTCTGGCTCGGATTGATGTTGGCCGAGTCGGCGTGCGCCGGGGCCGTGAGCCCCAGCAGGCCGACGGCCAGGGCCGCGGCCAGCGACAACAATCGCCCACCGGGCTTGTTCCGAGTGGTCATCTGATTCCCTCCATCTGTTTTGTCGAGTTCATCGACGGTTTCGCGTGTGGTCCCGTTCAGGTTGCGGGATCACGAGTGCTTGTTCCTCCGGCAACGTTTGAGGAGGACCAGCGCGGCTGCGACGATCAACAGGCCGCCCCCCGAGTAGTGGTAGATGTCGCTCGGTGTGCCCCCGGTCAACGGCAGCACCGGGACCGGGGCACGGGTGTTCTCGAACGGATCCTTCACCGTCTGGTGCACGGCCTGCGAGCCGATCTGGAGGGTTTCCTCCCGTGTGGTCAACAGGTAGCCCAGCGGCGCACCGGTCTCCGTGAGTGTCCAGGTGCCCCACGACAACCTCTCGACCCGGAACGACCCGGGTGCGGGATCCTGGTCGGGTCCCGTGCAGCTGCCCGGAGCGACGCAGTCCGTGATGTCGGTGATGGTCGCTCCCGAGGCGTTCGTCAGTTTCCAGACGGAGCCTGCCAGTGGGTTCGTCGTTCCCGATTCCGTCTTCCGCCAGGAGATGGATCCCGGCAGGCGATCGTTGGGGATCGCGCCGATCTCGAAAGGTTCGGAGCCGGTGTCGGTGCTGCTGAGCCGGACGATCTGCTCGGAGAAGTTCGACAGCACGTACCCGGGTGGTGGCGCGACCTCGGTCAGTGTGTGCTCCCCCCATTTCAGTTCCTCCAGCAGGAAGGAACCCGCCCCGGGATCCTTGTCCGGTCCCGTGCACAGGCTGCGGTCGGCGGCGATGCAGTCGGTGATCACCAGTCCGCCGGGGGCGGTGGGACCTTTCAGTGTCCACTCGGATTCCCCGATCAGCTCGCCGGTTTCGCTGTCGGTTTTGGTCCACTTGGCGGAGGCGGGTTTGTCCCTGTTGACGAGTTCCACCTGGTTCCCACCTACGGCGGTCACTCCGGGGTTTAGGAACTCGTATCCCTTCATGACCTCCGGAGCCGCCTTTTCCTTGAACTGGAAGGACTCCCCTACTGGCACCACGAAGGTGTTCGCGTTGGTGACGGCGGTGTTCCCCGGGACGACGCGTTCGGTGTCGCCGGTTTCGCCACCGAAGTTTCCGGTAGCGGTCAGTGTCCAGTCCGCGGCGTTCGGGGCCGGGTCGTAGTTGTTCTGGAAGGTCTTCAGCAGCGACATCAGCTGATACCGCTCGGCGGCGCAGGGGTGGTTCGTCGATCCGTCACGTCCCTCGGCTGTGCGGTTCTCGCAGGTCACGTTCGTCGCCGGGGTGGCAACACCCGCCTGTCCCCAGGCGACGTTGCGCAGGTCACGGTCTCCCCCGACCTTGAGGCGCACCCGATAGGTCAGGGTGAGCGTTTCGTTGGGGGCCAGCGTGCCCCGCCATGCGATCCTGCTCGTGTTCGAGTCGAAGACCACGTCACCGCGGCTGCTGTTCCCGACGGTGGCCTGCAGGGAGCCCGTGATCACGGTGGCGTCGTCGAGTACTCCTCTCAGGTCGTCGAAGACGTAGGCCGGGCTGGTGTTGGTGAAAGGGGTTCTGCTCGGGTTCTTCGCTGTGACGGTGTATGTCACCTCGTCGCCCGCGAACTTCTTCCCGACCAGGGCGTCGGAGGTCTTGGAGATCTCGAGTTCATAGGTGCTGATCTGCACCTTGTGGTCCTCGACCTCCCCGGTGACGGTCAATCCCGTAGGGCTCGTCAGGGAATCCGCCGCGGCGGCGGCACGCAGCCGCAGGTAGCTGTTCCCGGTGACCGCATCCTGCGGGATGGACCAGGTGAGAGTGGCTCTGCCCCCGGCGCACTGCACCGTGTCGGATGCCTCCGCCTCATCGAAGACCCCGTTGCGATTCCAGTCCACCCAGCCGCGGTTGTGTCCTCGGCCCGTGCAGACGATCTCCTGGGTGGCGGTTCCCCCGCCCCGTATCACGTGGTAGAGCGGTGTTCCCGATATGGCGTCCTCGTCATTCGGACTGGCGGGGTTCTTGTCGTCCTGGGTGCCGTCACCGTTCACGGGGTTGACCGGTTCGGGGTCTATGCGTCTGCCCAGCATCACGTCGGGGTTCCTGGGTGGCCATGCCAGTCTGGTGCTGAAGGCATCTGTGGTGCCGTCGGGAAGTGATGAACCGTTCCAGCCCGTCAGGTATTGCGCGGCTGCGGCTCCGTAGCTGATGGGGGCATCGCCGTAGTCGAGGTTGATGACGGCGCCCACGGCTGCTGCCGCCTGTCCCTGACCGAACATCGTGATGGTTGCCTCGGAGACATTGCTGGCAACCATGGCGACGGTGGGGCCGGTGTTGGGACAGGTCACGCCTCCCGGGAGAAGCGTCAGGGTTCGTGATCCTCCCGATGTGCTTTGCTGGGCCAGCGTCGTCGATGTGCAACCGCTGTCGCGAATCCGGTCCAGGACCCGCCACTGGGCATTGCTGCTGGTTTCCACCTTGATGTATTCGTCGGGATTCGGGTCGCTGGACTCGGCATCGGCAACGACCATTCCGTCCACCGGAACACGCTGCCCTCCCGCTGGGAAACCCGGGCCGGAAACGATGGCCGAGCAGGAAACCTTGAAACTGACCGTGGTCTTGGCATATTTGGTGTGAATGGCATTGGTCATCCGATTGTTGGTGCCCGTGCCGCCACGGTTGTAGAGGTCGTCCAAACCGTCCTTCCGCCAGCTTCCCGCGGTCCAGACATCCAGCGTGGTGTTCTGATTGTATCCGTACCCACTGCCGGAATCCGGTTGTGACAAAGTGCATTCGAGAGCGAGCGTTGTGCTGCCGACCTGCGTGTACTGGGTTTTCGTGAGCCCCGAAGCGGGAATGATGTCGCCCTTGTTCCCCCACTCGGCCCAGACCACGGACTTGACGAAATAGCCTCGGCCGCCGGTGGCGTAGTCGGCCTGCGCCGGCCGCGGGATGAGAACAATGCCACTGACGGCCGTGACAAGGGCGGCGAGCATGCCGAACACGATGCGTTTCAGCAATTTCATGGGCGCCTTTCCGGCTCGGCGTCGAACATTGTTCGGAAATTGACGGAATGCCCCATGCAACAGAGTTGATCCCCCCAAACTCCTTGGCGAGCATAAATCCCGGTCAACACCCCTGTCAATCGCTGCCGGCCCGCCCGGTTTGAGGTCACCGGCAGGGCCAATAGACTGGAAGGATGCAGCACCCCCGGCCCGAGGACCTCAAAAACCCGGCCGTCGTGATCGCCTTCAGCGGTTGGAACGACGCGGCCAACGCGGCCAGCGACGCGTTGCTACACCTGATGGAGCACTACCCCTCGTCCGAACTCGAGACCATCGACGCCGAACACTACTTCGACTTCCAGGTGACCCGTCCGATCCTGCGCCGTTCCCCCGATGGGCCCTGGATCCAATGGCCCCACATCACCCTCCAGCGGGTGCGCCTACCGGAACGCGACCTGATCATCGTGGTCGGTCCCGAACCCAACCAGTTGTGGCGCAGCTTTTCCCGTGAGCTGGTTCAGCGGTTGAAACGCTACGAGCCGTCGATGGTTTTGCTGCTGGGAGCCATGCTCAGCGACACCCCACACTCGCGTCCCCTTCCCGTAGCCATGTACACCTACGACTCGCAGCTGAAGGGCAGCCTCGCCATCGAGGAACTCACCTACGAGGGTCCGACCGGCATCACGGGCGTGGTCAACCAGATGCTGATCGCCGAGGGATTCCCCAGCGCATCCATGTGGGTTTCCATTCCCCACTACGTCGCCACTCCCCCGAACCCGAAAGGCCAGCACGCCCTGCTCAGCCGCATGGAGCAGGTCCTGGGCGCCAGCCTCGGGGCTGGTGACCTGCTCAGTGAGGCCGGCAAGTGGGTGCAGGCCGTGGATGAGCTGAGCGCCGAGGATCCCGACGTGGCCGAGTACATCGAACAACTGGAGGAGGCCCGCGACGCCTCCGATGTGGAGGGCGCCACCGGCGACTCCATCGCCGCGGAGTTCGAACGCTACCTCCGTGACCGGGGCGACGAACCGGGCTGATTCAGCAGCACCACGCGGAGTCGGCCAGCTCACGCAGTTCCCGCACCATGGCGTCCGGATCGGGGGCGTTGTAGACCGCGGAGCCGGCCACGAAGGTGTCAGCGCCCGCCTCAGCGCAGCGCCCGATCGTTTCCACCGAGACCCCGCCGTCGACCTGCAACCAGATCGGGCGATCCCCGATCAGTTCCCGGGTCCGGCGGATCTTCGGCAGCACGAGATCAAGGAATTTCTGCCCGCCGAAACCGGGTTCGACGGTCATGAGCAGCACCATGTCCAATTCGTCGAACATCTCGGCGTAGGGCTCGATCGGGGTGGCGGGTTTGAGGGCCATCGACGCCCTCGCCCCACGGGCCCGCAGCTCCCGGGCCAGCCGGATCGGGGCGTGGGCCGCCTCTACGTGGAAGGTAACCGACTCCGCCCCTGCTTCGGCGTAGGCCGGGGCCCAGCGGTCCGGGTCCTCGATCATCAGGTGAATGTCCAGGAGCTGATCGGTCACCTTGCGCAGGCATTCGACCACGGGAAGCCCGATCGTCAAGTTCGGCACGAAATGGTTGTCCATGACATCCACGTGCACCCCGTCCGCCCCCGGTATCCGTCCGATTTCGTGTCGGAGATTGGCGAAGTCGGCGTTCAGAATGCTCGGGGTGATGCGCATGCCCGAAGCCTAGCGATGTTCAGGATGTGCCACGAAGCAGAGCCAGGAACATGGCGTCGGTTCCGTGGCGGTGGGGCCACAGCTGCACGTACCCGCCCCGGGCGGCACCGGGCACCTCAGGAAGCAGGGCTGCTGCATCCAGAAGTTCCATATGTGGGTTGTTTTTCAGGGCCGCCTCGACGATGGCGGCGGTCTCATCCGCGTGGGGTGAGCAGGTCACGTAGGCGGCCACTCCCCCGGGAACCAGCAGACCGATGGCGGTTTCCAGCAGAGCGCGTTGCAACGAGACGAGTTCCGCCAGGTCGGCCGGTGTGCGGCGCCACCGGGCCTCGGGGCGGCGACGCAGCGCCCCCAGGCCGCTGCAGGGGGCGTCCACCATGATCCTGGCGAAAGGAGCGTGCCGCCTGACCGGTTCCGGGTCACACCCGTCTGAACAGATGACGCTCGCTGTTCCAGGTGGGTAGACCGCCAGGGCCTGTTCAACGAGTTTCGCGCGATGCGCGGCCACCTCGTTGGCGACGAGGTGTTCCCCCCGTTGCCTGGCCAGCCCCGCCAGGAGCGCGGACTTCCCACCGGGACCGGCGCACAGATCCAGCCACGGCCCGCTCGGTGCCTCCACCCGGGTCAGGGCCAGGCACACCAGTTGCGAACCCTCGTCCTGCACGCCGGCCCGGCCTTCCCTGACCGCCGCCAGGTCGCCCGGAGCCCCGTCGAGAACCGCCCCGAAGGGCGAGTACACGGTGGGGACGGCGGGAGCGAGTTCCTCGACCTCCGCAAGTCCGGGACGCATCACGAGGGTTGGTCTCGGTGCCAGGTTGTTGGCCTCCAGAGCCTGGGCGACCTCGTTTTCCTGGAGCACCTTCTCGTAGGCCGCAACGATCCAGCGGGGGTGGTGGGTCCTGATCGCCAGCCTGTCCGTCTCGTCGAGGCCCTCGCTCAGCAGCTCCACCCACTCCTGGAGGTCGTGCGCGGCAATCCGGCGCCCGACGGCGTTGACCAGGCCGGTGACCCGCTGCCCGACGGTGTCGCGGGCCAGTCCCACGGTGGCGGCGACGGCTGCCCGCGCGGGCACGGCCATGCCAAGTGCCTGATGAGCGAGCAGCCGCAGCAGGTCCACCACCGCGGGTTGCATGGTTTTCAGGCCTCGTCCCGAGGCGGACTCGATGATCGCATCATAGGTGCCCCGCAGGCGGCAGGTACCGGCAACGAGTTCCGTGACGAAGGCCGCGTCCCTGGTTTCCAGGCCCGCCCGGGTCAGCCGTTTGGCGAGCGCCAGATTCGCGTAGGCGCCCTCACCACTCACCTGCCTCAGCACGTCGAACGCGACCCTCCGAGGAGACAGCCCCCCGCTCACACGAGCCTCCCCGACGCGGCACCGGAACGGGCCCAGTCGATGGCCGCCATTCGCCGTTTGCCCGGGGCCTGGACCTCCAGCAGCTCGAGAACACCTTCACCCGCCCCGACGAAGACCTGGCGTTTGGTCACGTGCAGTTCACCGGGTGCCGGGGTGAACTGGGCATCGGCGAGCCGCGCCCGGTACAGCTTGAGCCGTTTTCCGTTCAGTCCACACCAAGCCCCCGGTTCCGGGGAGCATCCGAGGATGTGGTTGCGGACCTCGGCCGCCGGCCGGGTGAAATCCACCCGCGCCTCCTCCACCGTGATCTTCGCGGCCCGTGTCACCCCGACGGCTTCCTGGGGCACGGGGGCCTCGCCCGCCTCGACGGCGTCGATGGTCTCGACAAGCTGGGCAGCACCCGAGACCGCGAGCAGTTCGAACAGCTCCCCTGCGGTGGCCTCCGGCATGGGACGGGCCGCGATCCGGTAGACGTCCCCCGCGTCGAGTTCCCGGACGATACGGAAACAGGAGGTTCCGATCTCGGGATCGCCCGCCATCACGGCCCGCTGCACCGGGGCCGCCCCACGCCACCTGGGCAGCAGGGAGAAGTGCAGGTTGATCCAGCCGTGAGCCGGGATCTCGAGGACCGAGGTGGGCAGCAGGGCACCATAGGCAACCACCGCGCACACATCCGGGGCCAGTTCCCCCAGTCGGTACCGGAAATCCGGGTCCCGGGGATGAGCGGGTTTGAGGACTTCGAGTCCAAGCTCCGCGGCCCGGATCGCGACCGGCGAGGGGGTGAGCCGACGCCCGCGGCCCGCCGTGGCGTCCGGCCTAGTGACCACCGCCACCACCTCGTGTCTCGAATCCATCAGGGCGTCGAGGCTCGGCACGGCCACCCCGGGGGTGCCGGCGAACACCAGTTTCATGGTTTCCTCCTCACGTGAGGGTCATCGGATCGACTTGCAGGAACAGTCGGCCGCCCTCCTTGCGGGCCGACCGGATGGCGGCCGCATGCTTGACGGCCCTCACCAGTTCGCGTCCCTCCTCCAGGGGGCAGCGCAGCAACGACATCGCCTCCGGGTCGGGATTCTCCCGTGTCAGGGTGGGTCCCAGCACCTCGGCGCCAGTGAACGGATCGTTGTCCAGGAAAGCCGCCACCGCATCCGGGTCGCCACCAACCTGAACCGCTTTGACAGCCGGGGGCAGGCCGGCAGCGGCACGATCGGCAAGTTCGCGGGCAGCGAATCCCCCTGGATCGGCCCGGAGCAGCGCCTGGACCGCAGGTTCCTCCGGTGGCCCGACGATGAGAAGTCCTCCCCCGTCAACCGCGGGTCGTACGAGGCAGGCCACCTGGCACCAACGGCGCAGGGTTTCCTCACCGACGCGCAGGTCCGCACGCGACAGGGCCAGTTCCACGTCGAGGATCAAGGCACCCGCGTAGCCGCCCGGAACCCCGGGTTCCCCGCCGGGGGTCGCGACGACGATCGCCGGCTCTTCCGGTATCCCGGAACGGATCCGTTCCGCAGAGGAGTTGATCACCCGCACCCCGGGAAAGGCCCTTCCCAGTTCCTCCGCGGTGCGTTCCGAACCCGCGATCGGGGCACGCAGCCCGGTGGCGTGGCAGCGGGTGCACTCGAACCGGACCGGGGTGTGTCCGCACAGACGGCAGAGCAGCTGGTCCCGCGAGGGCCGGAGCAGCGGGCCACCGCACCGGGGGCAGGTCGCCCTCGCCCGGCACCGCGCGCAGCGAAGACCCGGGGAATGCCCGGCCCGGGCCACGGAGACCAGTACCGGCCCGGAGGCCAGCCGGATCCGCAGGTGTTCGAAGGCCTGACGGGGAAGCCGCAGCCGGGTTCCGCCGGGATTGCTCTGCTGGGTCTCGGGCACCGACCGGAGCGCCGGTCCGATACGGCGCATTTCCCGCGACGGCAGGGCCAGTTCTCGGAGCCATTGGCGTTCGATCAGTCCCTGCGCCTCGCAAGAACGGGCATGGGAGGCCAGAAGTAGTGCGCAGCCATCCTGAACGGCCCGGATCATCGCGACCGAACGCACGTGCGGGCGGGGGAACCGCTCGAAGCAGTGTCCCTCGTTGCCGTCGTCAACCACCACTATCAGGCCCGGATCGGGCAGGGGGGCAAAAACCGCCGACTGGGTTCCCACCACTACCCTGGCCCGGCCGCGTGAACACGCCAGGTAGTTCTCGTAACGCAACCCCCTGCTGAGTTCCCAGCTGAGCCGCGCCACACAACCCTGTCCCAGGAGCCGCTCCAGCCGGGCGGCGCCGGCCTCCATGCCCCGGATCGTCGGGAACAGGACCAGCGCCCCGCGTCCCGAGGCCAAGCTCGCCGAAACAGCTTCCAGCACGCCTCCGGTGAGATCCCCCGGCGGGCCGGCGACGCACGGAACCTGCCAGAAGGCACGCGGGGCGCCGCCCTCCGCCAGTGCTGTGAGCAGTTCGGGTCCTCCAGGGAAACCCGGCAGGATCTCCGGCATTCCCCCGGGCCCGGGAACCGGCCAGGTACGTTGTTCCTGCTTCTCGATCCTCGAGTGGCGGGGCGGGATCGCCAAGCGCGCCACATCCCACCAGGTTCCCGCGTAGTGGTCGGCGACCGCCCGGATCAGATCGAAGAGCCTTGTGGTCAGGATCGGTTCCGGGGAGATAACCGAACGCAGATCGGCCAGTTTCCCGCCGGTCTCCGGGGCACCGACGGAAACCAGCCAGCCGTCCACCACCTGTCCGGCGAAGGGAACGGTGACCCGCACCCCCGGGCGGGCGTCCTCAAGAAGTTTCCCGGGGATACGGTAGTCGAAGAGACGATCCAGATGCGCGAGCGGGACGTCGACCGCCACCTTGGCGACCTGTTCGACGGCCGGAACCTCGAACAGCGTGGCCGACACGCTCAGCCCTTCACCGCCCTCGCCAGTGCCTCCGCGCGGTCGGTGCGCTCCCACGTGGCGTCCGCCTCGGTGCGTCCGAAATGCCCGAGGGTGGAGAACTGCCGGTAGATGGGGCGCAGCAGGTCGAGGTCGGCGATGATGCTGGCGGGCCGCAGGTCGAAGGTGGTGTTCACCGCATCCACGATCTGCTCGTTGGGTACTTTCCCGGTCCCGAAGGTATCCAGGTAGAAACCGACCGGATGAGCCCGGCCGATGGCGTAGGCGACCTGGACCTCGCAGCGCTCGGCCAGCCCCGAGGCCACCACGTTCTTGGCCACCCAGCGGGTGGCGTAGGCGGCGGAACGGTCCACCTTGGAGGGATCCTTACCGGAGAACGCACCTCCGCCGTGCCGCGCCATGCCCCCGTAGGTGTCGACGATGATCTTTCGCCCCGTGACGCCCGCATCACCCATCGGGCCGCCGACCACGAACTTGCCCGAGGGGTTCACGAAGATCCGGGCCGCGGCCCCGTCGTACCCGTGCTCACCCAGCACGGGGAGGATGACCTCGCGGATGATATCCGGGGTCATCACGTCCGGCAGGGAGACGCCGTCATCATGTTGCGTGGAGACCACGACGGTCTCCACGCCGATGGGTTTCCCGTCCTCGTAGCGGACAGTGACCTGGGTCTTGCCGTCGGGACGCAGGTAGCCGAGCAAGCCCTGCTTGCGAACATCGGTCAGGCGGGCCGCAAGTCTGTGGGCCAAATGGATGGGCAGGGGCATCAGCTGCTCGGTCTCGTCACAGGCGTAACCGAACATCAGGCCCTGGTCGCCGGCCCCCTGGCGGCTGGCAGCGTCTTCGTCCTCGTGGTTGCGAACCTCAAGGGAATCGTTCACGCCACCGGCGATGTCGGGCGACTGCGAACCGATGGCCACGGTGACGCCACACGAGGCTCCATCGAAACCGACCCGGGAGCTGTTGTAACCGATCTCCAGGATGCGTTGCCGCACCAGGGTCGCCACATCAGCCCACGCTGTGGTGGACACCTCACCGGCAACCACCACCAAGCCGGTCGTGATCAGGGTCTCGACCGCCACCCGTGACGCAGGGTCCTCCGCGAGAAGGGCATCCAGGACGGCGTCGGAAATGGAGTCGGCTATCTTGTCAGGATGCCCTTCGGTGACCGATTCGGACGTGAACAAGCGGCTCAAGGCTGCTCCTTCCCGGAAAGTTCTTGAGGATCAGGAGGGGGAATTGGCGTCGAGCTCTGCAAACGGGTCCACGAAGGCGAAAGCCGGGTCGGACTCGGCGGCGGCACGCTCGGCGGCCTCGGCCTCCGGATCGACCTGGGTGTACTGGAGCAGATCGCCCTGCAGCTCGCGCAGGGCGACGGACAGCGGTTTCTCCTGGGGGGCGACGCCAACCAGCGGGCCGACGTTCTCCAGGAGTCCCTCACCGAGCTGGGAGTAGTAGGCGTTGATCTGCCGTGCCCGCTTGGCTGCAAAGATCACCAGTCGGTATTTGGAATCCACCTTGTCCAGCAGATCGTCGATCGGAGGGTTGGTGATGCCTTCAGGATTGGTGCTCAAGATCTACCTCTGCAGGGTCGAGTGATGGCTTGCGGTCACAAGCCCATTAAGACTATCAAAGCTTGGGCGGTGTCCTCGATCCGGTCGTTGACGATCACGAAATCCGCTTCCTCCCGGGCCTCCAGCTCCACCCGTGCGGTAGCAAGCCTGTGTTCCACCTGGGAGGCGTTCTCGGTGCCTCGGCCTGTGAGGCGCCTGACGAGTTCCTCCCACGAGGGCGGCGCGATGAACACGAGCTTCGCTTCCGGGAGGTTCCGCTTCACCTGGCGCGCCCCTTGGAGATCGATCTCCAGGAGCACGTCCCTGCCCGATGCGATCGCATCAACAACTTCCCCGCGGGGTGTGCCATAGCTGTATCTGCCGTGAACGACCGCGTTTTCCAGCAACTCCCCGGAATCCACCTTCTCTCGGAATCGCTGTTCGGAGACGAAGTGATAGCTGATCCCGTCGACCTCCCCCGGTCGTGGCTTTCGGGTGGTGAGGGAGACGGGAATGTGGATGCCGGGACGCAACTCGCGCAGCCTTGCGCACACGGTGCCCTTGCCGACGCCGCTGGGACCGGAAATGATCCAAACCGAGGGTTGTCTGGGTGAATGCACCCAACGATCCTAGACGCTCCACAAACGGAAGATGGCGCAGCAAAGACCACTTCACTGGTACCTCACCACGCCACCCCCTCCTGACGAGAACTCCAAGGGGCCCAGGGACCTGCTAGGAGAAGAGCTCCTTCAACCGGTCGATCTGATGTCGCCCGAGGCCACGGATACGACGGTTCGGGGCGATGTCGAGACTCTCCATGATCTCCTGGGACCGCGTCACCCCGACGCGGGGTAGGGCGCGCAACAGATCCACCACCTTCACACGGGAAAGAACCTCGTCCTCCGTCGCCCGGTCAAGGGCTTGAGGAAGCGTGAGGGCACCAGACTTGACCTGATCCTTGAGCTGGGCTCGAGCCCGCCGTGCTTCCGTCGCAGCGGCGCGTGCCGACTTGAGCTGTTCGGTGCTCAGATGCGGAATGGCCATCGGTCCTCCTTCGTGGATAAGTGACCGGCCTCGCAGGGGCTCATGCCCCTGCTTGACAAATCTACCCTTCCCGTGCCTCGGAGGCAGAAGAATCAGGATTTCAATGACCGTAAAAACATCAAGACGTGATCAACGCCATCTTCTCCAGCAACCTCGTGGCCCGGGTGTGAAGTTCGTCACGGCCACCGCCGATCACTTCACGGCTGGCCGTCGGCAGCACGTGCCCCAGAGCCGGTCCGAAAGTCGCCGCCAGGCCCTCAACGGTGCCGCCCTGGGCGCCGATGCCGGGCGCCAGTATCGAGGCGTTGAAACCGGTGAGGTCGCAGCCCGGGTCGCTGTGGGTGGCGCCCACCACCAGCCCGATCGCGTGACCCCGATCGGGGTTCAGCCCGGTGATCTCGTCGATCACGACCTGGGCAGCGTGATGCTGGATCCTCGCTCCCTCCGGATTGGAGGTGCGCGCCAGAACGTAGACTCCCCTGCCCTGTGCGACGGCCAGGTCGATCGCGGGAAGCAATGCCCCGACCCCGAGGTAGGGGCTGAGCGTCACGGCGTCCGCTGCCAGCGGCGACCCGTCCCCCAGGTAGGCGGTCGCATACCCGGTCATGGAGGAGCCGATGTCTCCCCGCTTGACATCCAACAGGCTGATGGCTCCCGCCTCACGGATGTCCGCCAACACCCGCTCCAGCACTGCGACCCCTCGGGAACCGAAGGCCTCGAAGAAGGCCGACTGCGGTTTGAAAACCGCGATCCGCTCCCCCAGCTCCTCCACGATTCCCCGGGCGCAGGCCTCGAGCCCTTTCACATCCGTCGCCAATCCCCAGGCGTTCAGAACGGATGGCATCGGGTCGATGCCGACGCAGAGGTTCCCGCGGTGCGTGGTTGTTTCCGAGAGTTTCCTCGCGTAGCTCATGCGTACCTCAGGAGGTCGTTCAGGCCCCGAACCAGGGCGGGGCCGGCGTAGATGAATCCCGTGTAGATCTGGAGCAGGACGGCCCCGGCCTCGAACATCCGCACCCCGTCGCACGGCGACATGATGCCCCCGACCCCGATCACCGGGAGGTCGGTTGCGGACACCACTCGTTCGACGAACGCCAAGGCCCTACTGGTCAGAGGGGCTCCGCTGAGTCCTCCCTCCTCGCCGGCGAGGTGTTCGTCGTCCACGGCCAGGCCATCCCTGCTCAAGGTGGTGTTGGTGGCTATGATTCCCGCCGCCCCGCAGTCGCGGATCACGGCGAGGGTCTCGGTCAGCTGGCCGGGTTCCAGGTCGGGGGCAAGTTTCACGAAAACTGGAATGGGATCGGCTCCCTGCGAGGCCGATTCGATGATGCATCCCAGGAGCTGTTCCAGTTCCTTAGCGGTCTGGAGGGAACGCAACCCCGGGGTGTTCGGGCTGGAAACGTTCACGGCGAGGTAGTCGGCGTGGTCCCGCAGCGCGTCCACGGAGGCAAGGTAGTCCGACGCGGCATCCACCAGCGCGATTGCTTTGGTCTTGCCGATCGAGACACCGAGCGGAATACCGAGTCTACGATTGCCGCGCTGCACCCCGAGCTTCAGGAGCCGGTCGGCCAGGGCATCTGCGCCGCGGTTGTTGAACCCCATCCGGTTGATGACGCCCTGCGAGGCTCTGGCCCTGAACATCCGCGGCTTCGGATTGCCGGGCTGCGCCTGTCCCGTCACGGTTCCCAGTTCCGCGTGGCCGAAACCGAATCGCGCCCAGGCCGCGGCGGCCAACCCGTCCTTGTCCAGTCCCGCGGCCACCCCGACCCGGTTCGGGAACTCGATTCCTGCGACGGTGACCGGGTTGGCCACCTGGGAGGAACGGGTGGCAGGCAGGTGCCCGAGCCAGGAGATCATGGCCTCGTGGATCGCCTCCGGATCGCCTCCGGCCCAGCGGAACAGGATCGGGCGCAGCAGCTTCTGGTAGGCGGCCAGCTCGGCGCGGGTGAACAGGCTCGTCATGACCGGGCCGCCCAGTCCTGGAGGGAACGGACCTCGAGGTGTCCGGCCCGTTTCGATTCGATGCTCTGCACGATCGCCGCCATCGTCGGAACCGTGGTGATGCAGGGGACGTCGGCCAGGATCGAGGCAGCGCGTATCAGGTAGCCGTCCTTCCGTGGGTTCGTGTCGGCGCTGGCGCCCTGCGGGGTGTTGAAGATCAGGTCGATCCCGCCATTCTTGATCAGGTCGACGATGGAGGGGGTGGTGTCTCCCTCCACGCGCTGGCTGAGTTTCCTCACCTCCCGCACTGCGACGCCGTTGCGGCGCAGCACCGAGGCTGTCCCGGAGGTCGCGAGGATCCGGAATCCCAGGTCCGCCAGGCGTTTGATGGGCCAGATGGCGTGGCGTTTGTCCCGGTTCGCGATGGAGACGAACACGGTTCCCTCGCTGGGAACCGGGAACCCGCCGGCGCTCTGGGTCTTCGCGTAGGCGGTGCCGAAGCTGAGGTCAAGGCCCATCACCTCACCCGTTGAACGCATCTCGGGGCCGAGGAGGGTGTCCACGAAGGTGCCCGAGGCGGTGCGGAACCGGTTGAACGGCATCACAGCCTCCTTGACGGCCACGGGGGAACCGGGGGACGCGTTGGTGCCGTCGCCGGTGGGTCGCAGCAGCCCCTCGTCGCGAAGTTCCCGGATCGAGGCCCCCAGCATGATCCGTGCCGCGGCCTTGGCCAGTGAGGTGTTGGTGGCCTTGGAGACGAAGGGAACCGTCCGGGAGGCCCGTGGGTTCGCCTCCAGCACGTAGAGGATGTCCGATTGGAGGGCGTACTGGATGTTCAGCAGGCCACGCACCCCTACCCCCTCGGCGATCAGGTGTGTGGAATTTCGGATGCGTTCGATCATCTCGTCGCCCAGCGTGATCGGCGGCAGCGAGCAGGCGGAGTCCCCGGAGTGGATCCCGGCCTCCTCGATGTGTTCCATCACCCCGCCCAGGTACAGTTCCTCGCCGTCGTACAGGGCGTCCACGTCGATTTCGACGGCGTCGTCGAGGAACCGGTCCACCAGCACGGGGGCGCCGTCGCTTACCTCCGTGGCCCCGGCGATGTAGCGGTCCAGGGCGGCGTCGTCGTAGACGATCTCCATGCCGCGCCCGCCCAGCACGAAACTGGGGCGCACCAGCACCGGATAGCCGATCTCCGAGGCGACCCGTTTGGCCTCCGCCGCCGAGGCGGCCATTCCGTGTTTCGGAGCGGGCAACCCGGCGTTCGCCAGCACCCTCCCGAACGCGCCCCGGTCCTCGGCGAGGTTGATGGCCTCCGGTGAGGTGCCGACGATCGGCACCCCGGCGTTCTTCAGGGTCTGCGCGAGTTTCAGGGGGGTCTGGCCGCCGAGCTGGCAGATGACGCCCGCCACGGGACCGGCCAGGGTCTCGGCGTGGTAGACCTCCAGGACGTCCTCGGCGGTGAGCGGTTCGAAGTAGAGCCGGTCCGAGGTGTCGTAGTCGGTGGAGACGGTCTCGGGGTTGCAGTTGACCATGATCGCCTCGTACCCGGCGTCGCGCAGCGCCATGGTCGCGTGCACGCAGGAGTAGTCGAACTCGATTCCCTGGCCGATCCGGTTCGGCCCGGAACCCAGGATCAGGACCGCCTGTTTGGTGCGGGTCGGCACCTCCGACTCCTCCTCATAGGTGGAGTACAGGTAGGGGGTGAGGGCCTCGAACTCGGCGGCGCAGGTGTCGACGGCCTTGTAGACCGGACGGATGTCCAGGGCCCACCTGAGCTGCCGGATGACGCTTTCGTCGAGTCCCCTGAGCCGGCCGATCTGAACGTCCGACAGACCGTGGCGTTTCGCGTGGCGCAGCAGTTCCGGGGACAGGTGGTCGGCTTCCCTCACCTCGGTGCCGACCTGCTGGATCAGGGCGATCTGGTCGAGGAACCAGGGATCGATCCGGGTGGCCTCGTGGAGCTGTTCCACCGTGGCGCCCGCGTCGAGGGCGTCCATCAGTTTCAGCACCCGCCCGTCGTGGGGGCGCCTCAGCTCCGTCAGCAGGGTTTCCAGGTCCTCATCGGCCCGGTCGAGCCAGAACCCGGTGCCGGTCTCGGTGGAGCGCATGGCCTTGCCCAGGGCCTCGGTGAAGTTGCGGCCGATGGACATCACCTCCCCGACCGATTTCATGTGGGTGGTGAGGGTGGAGTCCGCCGCCGGGAATTTCTCGAAGGCGAACCGGGGAACCTTGACCACCACGTAGTCGAGGGCGGGTTCGAAGGATGCGGGGGTGACCCGGGTGATGTCGTTGGGGATCTCGTCGAGGGTGTATCCGACCGCGACCTTGGCGGCGATCTTCGCGATCGGGAAACCGGTGGCCTTGGACGCGAGCGCAGAGCTCCGCGAGACGCGGGGATTCATCTCGATCACGATCATGCGGCCGTCGTCCGGGTTTATGGCGAACTGGATGTTGCAGCCGCCCGTGTCCACCCCGACCGCGCGGATGATCGCGATTCCGACGTCACGCATCCGCTGGTACTCGCGGTCCGTCAGCGTCATGGCCGGGGCCACCGTCACGGAGTCACCGGTGTGGACACCCATCGGGTCGAAGTTCTCGATGGAACAGACGATGACGACGTTGTCGGCCTTGTCCCTCATGACCTCCAGTTCGTATTCCTTCCAGCCGAGGATCGACTCCTCGATCAGCACCTCGGTGACGGGGCTGGCGGCCAGGCCGGTTCCCGCGATCTGTCGCAGCTCCTCCGGGTCGTGGGCGAACCCGGAGCCGACTCCCCCCATGGTGAAGGAGGGACGCACCACCACCGGATAGCCGAGCTCGCCGGCCGCGGCCATCACGTCCTCCAGGCTGTGACAGACCCGGGACCGGGCCACCTCGGGGGCACCATCGGGAATGCCGGTCAGGGATTCGACGATGGCCTTGAACTGTTCCCGGTCCTCGCCGCGCTGGATCGCCTCGAAAGAGGCGCCGATCAGTTCGCAGCCGTATTTCTCCAGTACACCTTTCTCGTGCAGCGCGACGGCGGTGTTGAGCGCGGTCTGGCCCCCCAGGGTCGCCAGGAGTGCATCGGGGCGTTCCTGGGCGATGACGCGTTCCACGAACTCCGGGGTGATCGGTTCTATGTAGGTGGCATCCGCGAAATCGGGGTCGGTCATGATCGTGGCCGGATTCGAGTTGACCAGGACCACCCGGAATCCCTCGGCCTTCAGGACCCGGCAGGCCTGGGTGCCGGAGTAGTCGAACTCGCAGGCCTGGCCGATGATGATGGGACCGGAGCCGATGACGAGGATCGACGAGATGTCAGTTCGACGGGGCATGGCTCTCCTGGGATGAATTGATCAGAAACCGAACTCCGTCACGGAGCCGGCGGAAACTGTTCGACGTGTTGTTTTCAATATCCATATGCGGGGTCGCATCCAAAACGAGGTCTACTTTTTTCAGTCCGGCCTGATGTTTCGGAACATTTGTCAGTATGCTTTCCAAACGACGAGCCGGATCTCGAATCTCATCCGGTTGACGACAACCTCTTCTGTTGCGGAGATTCATGAATTTTTTTCCATATGCCTCTCCTATCGCCCTGGCATCACCAAAGAACCAAGCCTCCAACATCTCAATCGCTATGCAGAGAAGAACCTGACCCTGACATGATGACCCCAAACTTGTCACCGTCAAACCAGATTTCTCAATCTCGGTGAGCATCGTGGTTCGGAGCTCGCGACAATCATCCCGGTCGGCATCCACCACAAGAACGACGCGATACTCATCCGGCATCCACGAGGAGTAGCCGGCGAGGCGTTTGGGGAATTTCTTCAGGAACTGACTTTTACTGCCAAGATCGAAAACCTCGAACACGAGATCGTCTGGCAGGATCTCGGGGAGAATCGTCTCGAGAAATATTTTCATCGAGTATCCCTCCACCAAGAAATCGACATGCGCAACGGATCCTGTCATTCGATCACACCATCTTGGGGTCGGCAGAATGCAGGTAACCCTCGGCCCATAGCTCAGGCAACGAGGCTCCCTTGCGCAACATGGCCATGACCCTTTCATCCTCGCTCACTCTGTGCACCCTCGCATATCCGTCATCATGACGAGATATGATCCACAACTCCTTCGGAGCCACCACCGACAGAAATTCACGGGAGTGCGTGGTGACGAAAACTTGGGACCGCCTCGAGAGTTCACGAATATCCTCGGCCAGCGGTGGCACCAAGCTTGGATGCAGCTGGTTCTCTGGCTCCTCGATACCAATCACTGTCGGAGGAGCCGGATCGTGAAGCATGGTCAGGTAAGCAAGAAGTTTCAGCGTACCGTCACTTGTGAAACGGTCGAGGACGGGATCGTCAAACGGGCGATCCTTCAAGCGTAGCAGGAGTCTACCATCCTCGAGCAATTTGGGGAGAATGCTCTCGAGCTGAGGAATTCGCCGACCAAGTACATCGAAAACCGCCTCCAAGGTGCTCGGGTGATTTTCCTGAAGGTATTGAATTACATTGGCCAGATTGTCCCCAGTCTGGCTCAACCTCGGTTCCGGCCGACTCGTGGGTGTGGTACGGGTGTTATCCGCGGTCAGATACGACAGGTACCATCCCTGAATAAAATTGCGCAGCGCTTTGACCCTAAAATGACGTTGCATCTGTCCCAGGGCCGAGACCGCCAGCAGATCAGGGGAGTCCAAGGCTTCATCCTCGTATTCACATGTCTGCTCGTTGTAGATTTTTCCGTTTCCACGTTCGAATCTCAAGATGTCTCGAGGACGCCCTGATCCTCGCGCGGTGGTCCATCGGAGAACTTCGCGCTGTACAACCGGTTGCCCGCCCTCTTCGTCGATGGCGATTTCGTATGTCGTCTGCCTTTTCTGCCCGTCAACGTCAACGCGGTACTTCAGCTCAAACTCGACGGACCCTTCAGAGCCCCGGCTGCGAATGGCATCGATTCGATTCCGTTTGTCCCAAGCTCCTCTAAGGCCCACCGTGAAAGCTTCATGAAGAAAGGCGAAAGCATCGAAAACAGTGGATTTCCCGCTGCCGTTGGAGCCGATCACGACGGTGAAGGGCCTCAGGTCTTTGAATGTAATATCCCGAAGTACCCTGTAGTTCCTGACCCTCATGTGTTCAATGCGCACGATCACTCTCCATGAGGTCGGCGAAGCGGTCGAAGAGGTGGTTGGCGTCGTGCGGCCCTGCCGCGGCCTCCGGATGGTACTGGACGGAGAATGCCACCAGTTTCCCGTCCCTGTGCAGTTCGAGACCCTCGACGACGTCGTCGTTGAGGCCCGTGTGGGAGACGCTCGCCTGCCCGAACTCGGTGTCCACTGCCCGGTCCAGGGGGGCGTCGACGGCGAACCCGTGGTTCTGCGAGGTGATCTCAACCTTTCCGGTGGTGCGATCCAGCACCGGTTGGTTGATGCCCCGGTGCCCGAACTTCAGCTTGTAGGTGCCGAACCCGAGGGCCCGCCCGAACAGCTGGTTGCCGAAGCAGATCCCGAAGTACGGGATGCCCGCGGCGAGCACCTGCCTCAGCACGGTCACCGGGCCGTCGGCGGTGGCCGGGTCGCCGGGGCCGTTGGAGAAGAAAACCCCGTCGGGTTCCAGCGCGGCGATCTCCTCGAAACTCGTCGACGCAGGCAGGACGTGCACCTCCATGCCGCGGCCCGCCATCTGCGCCGGGGTCATGCCCTTGATGCCGAGGTCCACGGCCGCCACCGTGAAACGCCGCTCCCCCACCGCGGGAACGATCCGGGCCTCGGGTGTGGATACCTCACCGCACAGGTCGGCGCCCGCCATCACGGGCTGCTCCAGCACCCTGGCACGCAGCCTGTCCGGGTTCAGCTCGCGGGTCGAGATCCCGACCCGCATCGCCCCCAGGGAGCGGATGTGGCGGGTCAGGGCCCGGGTGTCGATGTCGCAGATCCCGACGATCCCCTGATTCGCGAGCTCCGCGTCGAGACTTCTGCGGCTGCGCCAGTTCGACGGCCGGGGCGCTGGGTCGCGCACCACGTAGCCCGCCACCTGGATTCGGGCCGACTCGTCATCCTCGTCGTTCCAGCCCGTGTTCCCGATGTGCGGGGCAGTGGCCAGTACCACCTGGCCCCGATAGGAGGGGTCGGTCAGGGTTTCCTGGTAGCCGGACATCCCGGTGGAGAAGACCAGTTCTCCGAAGGCCTCTCCCTCCGCTCCGAAGGATCTCCCGAGGAATGAACGCCCATCCTCCAGAACCAGCAGCGCGGGAAGGGGATTCATGATCGCTCCAAATCAGGGGTCAGGAGTTTGTTTCTTTGGTTGACAGGGCCTTGCTCAGCAGGCCGTTGAGGAAACCGGGTGAGCCGTCGGTGGACAGTTCCTGCGCCAGCCGCACCGCCTCGGCGATGACGACGGGCCCGGGGGTGTCCGTGTGATCCATCTCGAAGATCGCGATCCTCGCCAGGTTGCGGTCGACGGCTGGCATGCGTCCCAAGGTCCAGGACTTGTCGAGGGCGGCCGAGATGCGCGCGTCGATCTCCTCCTGGTGTTCGGCCACGCCGTGGACGATCCTCGTGGTGAGTTCGCGCACGGTGATCGCAGTCAGGTCCCTGGCCTCGATGAAGGTCTCGACGATGCCCCGACCCCGCAGCTCGGCAGCGTACAGGATGTCGAGGGCAACTCGCCGGGCCTTGGTCTGGGTGCCGTAGCGGACGGTCTCAGCCATTCACCCGGGAGATGTAGGATCCGTCGCGAGTGTCGACCTTGATCTTCTCGCCGGTGGTGATGAACAGTGGGACCTGGATCTCCTTGCCGGTTTCCAGTGTGGCGGGCTTGGTTCCACCGGTGGACCGGTCCCCCTGCAGGCCGGGTTCGGTGTAGGTGACCACCAGTTCCACGCTGGCGGGCAGCTCGATGAACAGGGGCGTTCCCTCGTGCAACGCGACGGTCGCGGTCTGGTTGTCGAGCAGGTAGAAGCGGGCCTCCCCCACGACATCGGCGGAGACGTGGATCTGGTCGTAGGTGGTGTTGTCCATGAACACGTAGTCCTCACCATCGAGGTAGAGGTACTGCATGTCGCGGCGGTCGATGGTGGCGGTGTCCACCTTGGTGTCGGAGTTGAATGTCTTGTCGATGATCTTGCCCGAGAGCACGTGCTTCAACTTTGATCTGACGACGGTGTTGCCCTTGCCCGGCTTGTGGTGCTGGAACCACTGCACCTGCCACAGCTCACCGTTCAGGTCCAGCACCATTCCGTTCTTGAGATCATTGGTGGATACCACGCCTGTCGCCTTTCCGACTCTAGCTTGCACGGGCCGTCGCGGAATTTTACCCGAGCCCTACCCCCGCCCGGAAACCACGGCGTAGGAATCGGCGATTTCGCTCTCGTCCGGACTGGTCAGGATGACCGGTTGTCCCTGGGCGGCGAGCCCCACCAGACGCAGTTCCCTGCCTCGCGTCTTCTTGTCAAGCTGCATGATGCGACGAAGTTCGGGCCACACCTCCGGGGCATGGGTGACGGGCAGCCCGAGTGCGCTCAGCAATCTGGAATGATCGGCAGCCAGGGCGGCATCCAGCCCCAACAGCCGCCGGCTGACCTCGGCAATCCAGACCATGCCGATGGAAATGGCCTGGCCGTGGCGCAGCCGGAAACCCGTTTGTGCCTCGACGGCGTGTCCCAGCGTGTGGCCGTAATTCAAGGCTTCCCGACCGACGGAGCCACCGCGGGAGGTGCGTTCCTTCAGGTCCACGGCCACCACACCGGCCTTCACGGTGACTGCGCGGCCCACGAGCTCGGCGAAGGTTTCCGAGGTGACGTCGAGGGCACCGTGGAGGTCCGAATCCACCAGACGCAGGATCTCGGCATCCGAGATGAATCCGCACTTGACCACCTCCGCGAGCCCGGAAACAACCTCCTCTTCGGGGAGTTCGTGCAGCAGCTCTGGATCGCAGATCACGCTTCTCGGCTCGTGGAAGGCCCCGACCAGGTTTTTTCCTGCCGCCAAGTTGATGCCGGTTTTCCCCCCGACAGCCGCGTCGACCATGCCGAGCACTGTGGTCGGGACACTGATGAAACCGATCCCGCGCAGCCAGCTGGCGGCCACGAACCCCGCCAGATCGGTGGCGGTGCCTCCTCCCAGCCCGACCACCAGATCGCTGCGCGTGAACCCGGCCGCGGCCAGTTCGTCCCAGCATCTCGCCAGCACCGCGGGGGTTTTGGCGGCCTCGGCGTCGGGAATGGTGATCGTGGTCACCCGCCGATCCCGACAGTGTTTCCCGGCCCTTTCCGCGAGGACCTTCAGGGGCTCGGGAACGATGACCGCCACCCGCGTGGCATCGCCGAGTGCCTCGCCGAGCCGTTCCAGTGCACCGGGGGCGATGTGCACCTCGTAGGGAGCGACGCGGCTGTTCACCGGAATGATCACGACTGCCTCCTGGCCTCGGCGAGTTCCACGGCGATCTCCCCGGGGTCACGCCGGTCGGTGTCGACGCGGGTGGTTGAAACCGCCTCGTAGACGGGAGTGCGTTCCCGGAGCAGTTTTATGAGCCTCCCCCGGAGGTTGCCGAGCGGCCATGGAGCGACGTTGAGCCCGATGCGGCGGGAGGCCTGCTGGATGGAAACCTCCAGCCAGATGACGTCGTGCCCCGCCAGGGCCTCGCGGATCCGGGGGTTCATGACCGCTCCCCCGCCCAGGCTCACGACCTGCCCGGTCTCCAGCAGCTCGAGGGTGGCCGATTCCTCCAGGGCGCGGAAACGGGCCTCACCGTCATCCGCGAAGATCTCGGCGACGGGCTTGCCCACCACCTCCTCGATCCGGGCATCCACGTCGGTGAAGGACTTCCCGAGCAGACCCGCGAGCTCCGCCCCGACCGTGCTCTTCCCCGCACCAGGGGCGCCGACGAGCACGATGGTCATCCCCGCACCCCCAGGCCGCGGGCGGCGATGTCGGCGAGGTAGGCATCCCGGTTGCGGCGGGTCTCCGCGACGGAGTCGCCGCCGAACTTCTCGAGGGCGAGTTCCGCCAGCACCAGCGCGGTCACGGCCTCGGCCACCACCCCGGCCGCCGGCACCGCGCACACGTCGGAGCGTTGGTGATGGGCCACCGCGGGCTGGCCCGTCGAGACGTCGAGGGTACGCAGCGCCCGGGGGACGGTGGCTATCGGCTTCATCGCGGCACGTACCCGGAGCACCTCGCCGGTGGACATGCCGCCCTCCACGCCCCCTGCGTTGTGGGTGACGCGGGTGATGCCCTCGTCGGTGGGGAGGATTTCGTCGTGGGCGGCGGATCCGCGGCGCCTGGCCAGTTCGAAGCCGTCACCGAACTCCACCCCCTTGATGGCCTGGATGCCCATCAAGGCCCCGGCGAGCCGGGAATCGAGGCGACGATCCCCCTGGATGTGGGAGCCGAGGCCGGGGGGCAGACCCCACACGACCACCTCGACCACCCCGCCGAGGGTGTCGCCCGCCTTGCGGCACTCCTCGATCTCCGCCGCCATGGCCACTGCCGCCTCCGCGTCGAAGCAGCGGGTGGGATCGGCGTCGATGGCCGCACGGTCCGCGACGCGAGGCAGATCGGTACGGGTTGCACGAACCCCGCCGAGTCCGACGACGTGGCTGACGATGCCGACCTCCAGTGCCTGGTCGAGGAAAGCGGCTGCCACGGCGCCAAGCGCCACCCGAGCCGCGGTCTCCCGGGCCGAGGCGCGTTCCAGTATGGGCCGCGCCTCGGAGAAGTCGTACTTCTGCATCCCGGCCAGGTCGGCGTGACCGGGCCGGGGGCGGGTGAGCGGGGCGTTGCGAGCCTGGGAGGCGAGCCATCCGGCATCCACCTCGCCGGGGGCCATCACGGTCTCCCACTTGGGCCATTCCGTGTTTCCGATCATGACGGCGATCGGTGAGCCAAGGGTTTCGCCGTGTCGGAACCCGCCCAGCAGGGTCAGAATGTCCGCCTCGAATTTCATGCGCGCCCCTCGCCCGACCCCGAGACGTCTTCTGGCCAGGGCGGCGGAAATCTCGGGTTCTCCCACGCGGACATGGGCGGGGATGCCATCCATGGTGGCGATCAGGGCCTGGCCGTGTGACTCCCCGGCCGTGAGATAACGCAGCATGGGGGCAATTGTGTCAGCTGCGCCGACGGGCTTCGAGTTCGGCCGTGGCGGCGGACAGGGCCTCTTGGAAGCTCAGCTCGCATCCCGTCAGGAGCCGGAACTGGTCCACGGCCTGCCCGGCCAGCAGCTCCAGCCCCGTGATCACCAGCTGCCCGGGGGCGGCAGCCTTGGCCAGGGGGGTGGGCCAAGGATCGTAGACGGCGTCGAACAACACCTCGGCCCGTTCGGCCCAGGCACCGGCCCATTTCTCCGTCGCGGAGGCTGGGACGGTGCTGGCCAACAGGTCGGCGTCCCGGAACGATGCGTCCATCGGCTGCGCGGTGATGTCGATCCCGAGGGAGATTCCCAGCTCGCACAGCGAAGCGGCCCGGGAGGGAACACGGGCCAGCACCGTCACTTCCCGGACCGACAGACCCGACAGCGCGACCAGCAGGGAACGCGCGGTGGCGCCGTTGCCGACGATGACCGCCGTGGAAACGCCTTCCAGACCGCGATTTCGCCAGGCCTTGATGAATCCCGGCACGTCGGTGTTGTACACGCGGGGTTCCTCGCCCAAGAGAATCGTGTTGCCTCCCTGGACCATGAGGGAGATCGAGTCCGGCTCGCCCAGCCCGAGCAAGTCTTTCTTGTGGGGTGCCGTGACGCTCAGCCCGACCCATCCGGGATCCGTCAGAGATGCGACGAACTCCGGCAGCGTCCCGGGCACGACCAGGATCGCCTCATAGCTCCAGTCGAGGCCGTTGATCCGGTAGCCCGCGCGGTGGATCGCTGGGGACAACGAATGCTCGACAGGATCTCCGATGACGGCGCAGCGCATCAGACGCAGCGTCCCTGATGTGACTGACACCACTGCTGGAACAGTTTCACGTTCTCCGCGTGGCCTGCCTCGTCCTTCGAATACTTGGTTTCGCCGGTGTCGAGGTCGACAGTGGTGAAGTACAGGAAATCGTCACCGCTCGGATTCAGGGCGGATTCGATGGCGGATTGCCCCGGGTTCGATATCGGGGTGGGTGGCAGGCCCTTGACCTTGTAGGTGTTGTATGGCGAGTCCGTGGCCCGGTCTTCCGGGGTTGTCGTGACGTGGTTGAACTCCTTGATCGCGTAGTGCACCGTCGAGTCGAACTGCAGGGGCATGTCCTTCGCCAACCGGTTGTAGGCCACCTGCGCGATCTTGGGTCTGTCCTCCGGGCGCGCGGCTTCCTTCTCCACGATGGATGCGACGATCAAGACCTCGTACGGGCTTTTTCCGAGTTTCTTGGCTCCATCCTCCAGTTTGATGGTGTTCGCTACCTTGTTGAACTGAGTCACCTGCTGTTTCAGGACCCCGGCAGCATTCACGGGTTCTTCCACTTCATAGGTCTCGGGGAAGAGGAAACCCTCCAGATTGCCGTCGCCACCCGCCCAGTTCGGCAAACCCATTTCCTTGGGATCCGAAGCCGCCTCGGTCAGTTGTTCCTCCGTGAGCCCGAGTTCCTTGGTCAGGATCTCCCACTGCTGTGTCCGGACCCGTCCCTCGGGAATCGTCACCTTCAGAGCAACCCTGTTGGCCGGCTCGATCAGCATCGCCAACGCGGTCTCGGCCGGAAGCTCGGTACGCAACCGGAAACGTCCCGCCTGAAGCTTGGCTCCCGCCCCCGGCTGGCGTCCAACCACCGACTGGAAGGTGCGAGTGGATTTGATGACGCCGTTCTCCACGAGCACGTCACCGATTTGTGTGACGGTGGCGGCCTTCGGGATCACCACGACCACCTCATCCTTGCCCTCGCCGATGTAGTCGCTCTCGGTGCGCCACGAGATCCAGGCCTCGTGAACCTTGTGAACGACGAACCAGCCACCGCCGAACAACACCACGGCCGAGAGCAGAACCGCGAAAGCACTGCGGACGTGATAGCCGATCTTGCGCCAGTCCGGTTGGCCGTCGTTGTCGACGAAGGTGGGGCTCACAGATCCTCCTGTTCCAGTGGCTCTCCGGCCAGCCGGCCGGAGGCCGTCTCCAGATCCAACGCGCGCTGCAGGATCTCGACCGCGGCGGCCTGGTCTATGATCCGCCGTTGCTGTCGGGAACTGCGACCCGCTCCCCCAAGAGTACGTGACGCCCCGGCCGTGCTCATCCGCTCATCGACCAGCCTGATCGAAACACCCGGCACCGCTGCGGCAAGCAGGGAGGCCTTCTCCATCACGAATCGGGCAGCGAAGGAACGCTGCCCCGACAGGGTCAGGGGAAGCCCGACATAGATCAGCTCGGGTTCGTGCTCCCCGACCAATTCCTTTAGCCGTTCCAGTTCCGAACCGTTCGCGCGAACCGTCTCGACGGGATAGGCGAACGAGGTGCGCGGATTGCTGGCCGCGACACCTATCCTCGCCTTGCCCCAGTCGATCCCGAGACGCCCCAGCTCAGCCACGGTTGGTCAGCATCTCCTCGACCGCGGCGATCGCCCTCGGGGTCGCTGCCGGATCGGAACCGCCGCCCTGGGCGAGGTCGTCCTTGCCGCCGCCCTTGCCTCCCATGGCGCGGCAGGCCGCGGAGATCAGCTGGCCGGCGCGAACACCCAGGTCACGGGCCGCCGCGTTGGTGGCCACCACACCGGCCGCCTTTCCGCTCCCGCCGCCGAACAACGCCACGACTGCGGGTTCTGCCCCCAGTCGTTCCCGGATGTCGAGGGCGAGGGTTCGCAGGTCACCGCCGGCGATACCGGGCAGGGACTCGGCCACCAGCCTGACGTCGCCAACCCTGCGGGCCGCTGCGGCGAGCTCGCCGGATCGGGCCAGCAGTTTCTCCGCCTGCAGGGCAGCGATCTGTTTCTCCGCCGACTTCAGCTGGCCGAGCAATTTGTCCACCCGCTCCGCGAGCTGCTCCGGTTGCACCCGGAGGCTGTCGGTGAGGGTGGCCACGAGGGCCCGTTCGGCGGCGAAACGTTCGAACGCGTCCTGGGCGACGAGGGCCTCGACGCGGCGCACCCCGGATCCGATGGAGGATTCGCTGAGCAGGTTCAGCACCCCGATCTGGGCGGTGTTGGCGACATGGGTGCCGCCGCACAGTTCCCGCGACCAAGGGCCCGCGAGTTCCACCACGCGCACGATCGGCGGGTATTTCTCACCGAACATGGCCATTGCCCCCAAGGCCTTGGCCTCCTCCAGTTTCATCTGGCTGGCGGTCACGTCGAAGGAGTCCCGGATGGCCTGGTTGGCGCGTTGCTCGACCTCCAGCCGCAGGGCCTCGCTCATGCCGTGGGTCGCCGAGTAGTCGAAGCGCAGGTAGCCCGGTTTGTTGTAGGAACCGGCCTGGGTGGCGGTCGGGCCCACCAGCTCCCGCAGTGCGGCATGAACGATGTGGGTGGCGGTGTGGGCCTGCGACGCGGCGTGCCTGGCCGCCGGGTCCACGGCGGCGTGCGCCGCCGCCCCCTCGCCGAGGTCGCCGAGCAGCTGGACCCGGTGCACGATCAGGCCGGGCACGGGACGCTGGACGTCGAGCACTTCGGCGGACCAGCCGTCACCGGTGATCCGCCCCGCGTCGGAGTCCTGGCCGCCGGATTCGGCGTAGAAGGGGGTTTCGGCCAGCACCAGCTCGACGACCTGCCCGTCGCCGGCGGAGGTGACCACCTGGCCGCCGGAGACGATGCCGACGACCTTGGTCTCGTGTTCGAGTTCCCGGTATCCGACGAAGGGAGTTTCGCGACCCTCGCGGAGCTCCTTGTAGGCCTCGAGGCTGGCGGCCCCGCCCTTCTTGGCCTTCGCGTCCGCGCGGGCCCGTTCCTTCTGCTGGCGCATCAGTTCGGCGAAACGGGCACGATCCACCCCGAGCCCCGCCTCGGCGGCCATCTCGAGGGTCAGGTCGATCGGGAAACCGTAGGTGTCGTGCAACTGGAACGCTTCGTCGCCGGGCAGTTCCTTCGCCCCGGTCTGCCTGGCGCGTCCCACCGCGAGATCGAAGATCTGCGTTCCGGCGGACAGCGTGCGCCGGAACGAGGCCTCCTCGTGTTCGCTGACCTCGGAGATCCTCGCCCAGGAGTCGTTGATCTCCGGGTAGGAGACGCTCATCACGTCCCGGCTGACGGGCAGCAGTTCACCGAGCACCGGGGCGTCGACACCCAGCAGCCGCATGGCGCGGATGGAGCGGCGGAGCAGGCGCCGCAGGACATAGCCGCGGGCCTCGTTGCCGGGGGTGACGCCGTCGGTCATCAGCATCAACGAGGAACGTACGTGGTCCGCCACCACCCGGAACCGCACGTCGTCATCCGGGTCAGCCCCGTAGGTGCGTCCCGAGAGCTCCGCCACCTTCGCGATGACCGGATAGACCTCGTCCGTCTCGTACATGTTCGCCACGCCCTGGCGCAGGTAGGCGATGCGTTCCAGGCCGCTGCCGGTGTCAATGTTCTGCGTGGCCAAGGGTTTGACCACGTCGAATTTGTCCTTGGCGGTGACGTTGGTGATCTCCTCCTGCTGAAAGACCAGGTTCCAGATCTCCAGGAAACGGTCCTCGTCGGCCTCCGGCCCGCCGTCGGGACCGAACTCGGGTCCGCGGTCTATGTAGATCTCGGAGCAGGGGCCACCCGGGCCGGACACCCCCATGTGCCAGTAGTTGTCCTTGAAGCCACGCTCCTGGATGCGGCCGCGCGGAACCCCGGCCTTCTGCCACAGGGCTACGGTCTCCTCATCGCCGTGCAGTGCGGTCACCCACACCTGGTCGGGCCGGAACCCGAGACCACCGTTGGGGATCTCGGTGGTGATCAGCTCCCAGGCGTAGTTGATGGCGCCTTCCTTGAAGTAATCGCCGAATGCGAAGTTCCCCATCATCTGGAAGAACGTGCCGTGCCGGGTGGTCCTGCCCACGTCGTCTATGTCCAGGGTGCGCACACACTTCTGAACGGAGACCGCGCGGCGGTAGGGGGTGGGTTCCTCCCCCATGAAATAGGGTTTGAAGGGCACCATCCCGGCGTTGACGAACAACAGGGTGGGGTCGTTGTAGAGAAGCGACGCGCTCGGCACGACGGTGTGGTCGTGGCGCGCGAAGAAGTCGATGAACCGGCTCCGGATCTCGGAGGTTTTCATTGGCGGGTTTTCCTTGGATTCGATGTTTCTCAGGCCTTCTGAGGCATGTCGAGTTCCTCGCGGAGCTCGGCTTCCTTCTCCCGCATCGCGGCGGTGAAGGTGGCGCGGAACTCGCTGAACCTGTTGACGGCCTGCTGCCCGGAGGCCTCCACGCGTTCGGCCACACCCTTCGGGGTGAGCTGGTAAAGCCATTTGCGGCCCCGGAGCACCAGCGCAACGGCCACGGCAGCGCCGACCAAGATCCAGAACAGACGCCTCACTTCTTGCGTCCCTTCAAAGCGGTCCGCAGACCATGGACGATCGCTGCGCCGCGAACCAGGGGGCCGCCCAGAGTGGCCGCGAACAGCTGCGACAAATTGGCGGCGTGCTCGCTGACCACGGTGGCGTGCCCGGAGACACGGGCCACGTCGTCGGTGACCAGGGACAGCTTCTCCAGTTCAGCATTGGTGCTCTCGACGGTGCTCTTCAGCTCGACCAGGACGGGAACTGAATTGTGTCCGAGGTCACGCACCGCGATGCGGACCTCGTCGAGAGCTCGGCCGGCCTTGATCAGGGGGACGGCCGCCAAGGCCACGAGGACGCAGAGAGCAATGGCTGCGAGCAGACCTGCCAGCTCACCGACGGACATGTGAGGTCGCCTCCTTGAATCGAAGTATCGCCGTAACTCTAGCCGACCCGTGTCCTCAGCGGCCCAACAACTTCCGAACCGCCGCCATGCGCTCGGAGATGGCAGCCTCCGCCCCGTGGCCGGTCGGCTGGTAGTAGCTGACCCCCGCGAGGTCGTCGGGAAGGTACTGCTGGGCCGCCACCCCGGTGGGCAGATCGTGGGGATAGACGTACCCCTCGCCGTGCCCGAAGGCCCTGGCACCGGCGTAATGGGCGTCCCTGAGGTGCGCCGGAACCGCCCCTCCCCTGCCTGCGCGCACATCGGCAACGGCTTTCTCCAGAGCCTTGTAGGCGGCGTTGGACTTCGGGGCGGTGGCCGCGGCCACGGTGGCGTGGGCGAGGGTGATGCGGGCCTCCGGCATCCCCAGCAGCTGCACCGCCTGGGCCGCCGCGACACAGGTGCCGAGCACCCCGGAGGCGGCCATGCCGATGTCCTCGCTGGCCGAGATCATCAGGCGGCGCGCGATGAATCGCGGATCCTCCCCCGCCTCCAGCATCCGCGCCAGGTAGTGCAAGGCCGCATCCACGTCGGAGCCCCGCACGGATTTGATGAAGGCGGAGATCACGTCGTAGTGCTGGTCGCCGTCCCGGTCGTAGCGCACGGCGGCCCGGTCCACCGCGTGGGCGAGCACCTCGGAGGTGATCTCCCCCAGCCCGAGCGCCTCGGCGGAGGCCGCCGCCTCCTCCAGGTAGGTCAGCGCGCGGCGAGCATCCCCGCCGGCCAGGCGCACCAGGTCGTCCCGGGCCGCATCGGCCAGGGCGATGGCGCCCGCCAGGCCCCGTTCGTCGACCAGCGCGCGGGAGACCAGGGCCGAGATGTCGGTGTCGGTCAGGGGTCTGAGCCGCAGCAGCAGCGAACGCGACAGCAGCGGGGAGATCACGGAGAAGCTGGGGTTCTCCGTGGTTGCCGCGATCAGGGTGACGATCCGGTTCTCCACCGCGGGCAGCAGGGCGTCCTGCTGGGATCGGGAGAAGCGGTGGACCTCGTCGATGAACAGCACGGTAGAGGTACCCCGTTCCAGCTCCCGCCTGGCCGCGTCGAGTTCGGCGCGCAGTTCCCTGACCCCCGCGGTCACCGCCGAGAGCTCGACGAACCGGGCCCCGGACGCACGGGAGACGATGGATGCCAGGGTGGTCTTGCCGACTCCCGGCGGCCCCCACAGGAAAACGCTCATCGGCTGCCCCGCAACCAGCCGGCGGAGCGGCGCGCCCGGGCCGAGCAGGTGCTGCTGCCCGACGAGCTCGTCCAGATTCGCAGGACGCATCCTGACGGCCAACGGCGCCCCTTCGCCGCGGGCGTTCCCCAAGGAACCGCCCGTCCCGGTGGGCACGGGGTCGGGGTTGCCGAACAGGTCAGGACTCACACGAATCACAGTAGCGGGAGATTCCGGGCTCCTGCCGTATCATTTGTTTGCTCTTGACGCCAAGCCCTGCATCAGCGGAGTTCGAATGCCACAACCACTCGGGGACCGGTTCAGCGTGCGCCGGAGGGTGGCGACCATCGTCACCCTCGGTCTGTTGACCGGGCTCGGTCCGTTCACCATAGACCTGTACCTGCCCACCTTTCCAGCCCTCAAGGCCGACCTGGGGATCACCGATTCCCAGGTCCAGGTGACCCTCTCGGCCACCACCCTGGGGTTCGCTCTCGGGCAGTTCGTGGTCGGGCCCCTGAGCGACCGGCTGGGGCGCCGACTCCCGTTGATCGTGGCGGCTAGCCTGCACGTGACCTCGTCCGTGCTCGTCGCGGTAGCACCCAACGTCACCTTCCTGACCACCATGCGTGTCCTCCAGGGGATCGGGGCGGCGGGCGGGGCCGTGGTGTCGATGGCAATGGCCCGGGACCTGTTCTCGGGGCGGTGGCTGGTGGTGATGCTCTCCAGGCTGGCGCTCATCAACGGCCTGGCCCCCATCATCGCTCCTCTGGTGGGTTCTTGGATGGTCACGGTCATGAACTGGCGCGGGGTTTTCTGGGCACTGGCCAGCTACGGTGCCGTTCTGTTGGTGCTGATCCTGTTCCTGATCGTGGAGACCCGCCCGCCCGGTGAGCGCACCGCGGGTGGGCTCGCGCCGCTCCGGGCCGCCTACCGCCGGGTACTGGGCGACAGGGTGTTCGTCGGCATCTGGCTGACCGCTTCCTGCTGCTTTGCCGGTTTGTTCTCCTACATCTCGACCTCGTCGCTGCTGCTGCAGGAGACCTTCGGGCTACGCGAAACCGAGTTCGGTGTCGTGTTCGCCATCTGTTCCATAGGCGTCTTCGCCGGGGTTCAGCTGGGAAGCCGCCTGTCCGCGCATCTCGGCCCGCAGAAGGTGCTCATCGCCGGTACCGCGGGAATGATCGCAGCGGCCTCGGCGTTGTTGGGACTCGACGCGATGCGCGGCGGCCACCTCCCCTTGATACCGGCGATGTTTGCCTACACCCTGGCCTTCGGGGCGTGCAATCCCGCCGCCCAGGTGCTGGCATTGCAGAATCATCGCGCGGACTCGGGGGTGGCCGCGTCCTTGATGGGGGCCCTCAACATGACCCTCGCCGCCGTGGTGGGGCCCGTCATCGGTCAGTTCGAACTGACCTCGGCTGCGCCGATGGCGATCGCGATGCTCTGCTGCGCCACCACCGCTGCACTGTGCCTGTGGCTGATCGCCCGGCCGAGACGAATCGAGTTCACGCTGTGAGGCGAGGATTCCCCCCGGTTCTGCTGGTGTTGACGGCAACCACCTCGGTGCAGATCGGCTCCTCCCTTGCCAAGGGACTGTTCGCCGTGACCCCACCGCAGGTGGCGGCCTGGTTGCGTATCCTGTTCGCCGCCGTGTTCCTGGGCATCGTGTTCCGCCCCACCCTGCGCGGCCGCAGCCGGGAGCAGTGGCTCTCGGCCGCGGGATACGGGGTGGCGCTCACGGGCATGAGCGCGATCTTCTACCTGTCGATCCAGCGCATCCCCGTCGGCATGGCGGTGACCTTCGAGTTCCTGGGCCCGTTGACCGTCGCCGCGTTCGGTTCCAAACGCAGGCGCGACCTGATCTGGGTGGGTTTCGCCGCCCTGGGGGTGATCCTCCTTGGGATCAGCCCGGCCCCGCTGGAGCCCGTGGGCGTGCTCCTGGCGCTGCTGGCCGGGGCCTGCTGGGGCGCCTACATCCTGCTCACCCCCACCCTCGGGGCCCGTTGGGAGGGTTTCTCCGGGTTGACCGTGGGATTCTGGATCGGGGCCATCCTGCTACTTCCCGTGACCCTGGCCACGGCCATCTCGGGCGAGTACTCCTGGGCCCTGGACCCGGGCGTCTGGGGAATGGGCCTGGCCCTCGGTCTGCTCAGTTCCGCCGTTCCGTTCCCCCTGGAGATGCGGGCCCTGCAACGCATGTCCCGGGCCACCTTCGGAGTCCTGACGAGCCTTGAACCGGCGGCCGCCGCGCTCGTCGCCCTCCTGCTGCTGGGCGAACAGCTCGGAGCCTTGGAACTGACCGCCATGGCGCTGGTGATCCTCGCGAGCGTCGGATCCATCCGAAGCTCCGCGAAAGACAAAAACCCCGGTAGCAGCTGAACGAGCCCGGGGAACCTCCCTGAAGAACGGTGACGGGCCCGCCCAGGTTGCTGTTCTCGGAACTCCCATGGAAAACATGCTCTTCCCGGATGAGGACGGTGCCACTCACCCCTGGAGCAACCCGAGCTCGTGGGCTCGGAGTACCACCTTCACGCGGGTGTGGACGTTGAGCTTGGCCATGATCGACGCCAAGTGAGCCTTGACACTGGACTCGGAGAGGTACAACTGAGCAGCAATCTCCGGATTCGAGAGCCCTCGCCCGAGCGACCACAGCACCTCGGTCTCGCGAGCAGTCAGATCCGGTGCGTCGGCGGGCTTGGGGCGGTGCTGTTGAAGCACCCGCAGCTGGTCGGGGGCCAGCACAGCCATTCCCCCGTGGGCCGCACGGATGGCGTCGATCAGGGTACGAGCGGCACAGGTCTTGACGAGAAACCCCGAAGCACCGTAACTCATGGCGGTGGTGACCGCGTCGTCGTCGTCGAACGACGTCCACATCAAGACCCGGACGCCCTCGTGAGCCTCCAGAATGCGGCGCGCCGCCTCGACACCGTCCATGATCGGCATCTTGACATCCATCAACACAACGTCAACCGCGTTGTCGGCAACGAACTGGACGGCCTCGGCCCCGTTGCTGCAGGCCCCCACGCAGTCCATGTCGCCCGCAGCCGCGACGAACTCCGCGATGGTTCGCTGCACGAACGCGTCGTCGTCCACGACCAAGAGGCGGATCAGTCTCCGAGTCATGACCTTGCCTTCCTCGTTCCTGCGGGGCGTCGCTGATGACCGCTGACCCCCAGCGGCATCGACACCTGCATCACCCAGTTGTTTCCCACACGCTCAGAACTGAGGGTACCGCCCAGCGCCGCAACCCGCTCCCGCATGCCCGTCACCCCAAGTGCCAGATGCGGGTCCGTGACCACCTCGGGTTGCTCCAACGGCACGCGATTGATGACGGCCAACGTCACCTCGCGGTCGGCGACGCCGACCAGAACCCTGCAGTTCGACCCTCGGATGCCGTGCTTGATCACGTTGTTGATGGCCTCGCGCGCCACCTTGTCGAGGGTTGCGACGCGGGATGCCGGGACCGTGTCAAGATCGCCGTCAACTGTCAGGGACACCAAGAACTCGGCGGAGCGCAGACGTGCGACGGCGGCTTCCATTGTCTCCGACAGGAGCGGTACCCGCCTTGAGCTCTCCCGCTCGTCATCGGCCTCGGAACGCAGCAGGGACATGATTGCGCGCAGCTCCTGGACGCTTTGTGCACTCGCCTCGGCAAAGAACCGCAGGTCCTCGGGCGTGGCCTCTTCGCGAAGCTCGGCGCGTTGGGCTCGCAGACTGATGAGACTCAGGGTGTGGGCGACCGTGTCGTGCAGGTCCCGTGCCGTGGCCAGCCGATCGCTCAGCACCGCCGCCTGCGCGACCGTCTGTTGCTGCCGTCGCGCCCGGGAGAATGCATCGCCGATCAGCCACACAGCGGCTATGCCCAGCCCGAAGCCGAGCATCGGGTCGAGCGCGGCCAGAGGATTCGGGCTCTGTCTCAGCAGATCGACGACCATGAGGGACAGATATGCTGCCGTTAGCCCACGCCTCCAGAAGACATAGCCACGCATCCCGAGCCCCAGCACCGATACCAGGATCCCGAACTGACCCAGCGTCGCCACTCCTGGTGGCAGCAGGAGATTTGCCGCCAGAAAAATCAGGAGCGCGAACCCGCCGAGTCGTGGCCACCGGCCGGCCACGATCATCGTGCAGCAACCGAATGCGTCCAGCCCGAGGACTGCCCAGCCATTACGCGCGAGGACGTGCACCAGCGTGGCACAGACGAGCAGGAGTCCGCCGAGCATCGGCTCCACGACTCCCACGGGAGCGTCCAGAAGCATCTGGCGGAGGCTACGTCGTCGCATCTCGGGGCCCTCTCCCAAATTTCAATGGGACAACGCTACGTCGGATCAACCAGAGATCTGCTCACGGGCGCTGAGAATCCAGAAACCGCTCGCCAGCACCAGCAACCACCCGGCCTCCACGACCAAGGCCGTGGCCAGCGCAGGGGTGAGCCCGGGGACGCTACCGAAGAAAGCGAGCGACCCCCAGGGTGTGTAGAACTTGCTGGCGGTCATGGTGTCCAGCACTCCCAGCGGGATCGGCAGCACCAGGGCGGCCACGAGCAATGGAATGGACGGCAGATGCAGCCTCGCCAGAATCGCGATGAGGAGTGAATAGTTCATCAGCGGAAGAATCGCGGCGGAGTACAGTCCGATGGCCGCGACCAGCTCTCCGCCGGTGATGCTCCCGCTGGCGCCGGCAAAACCCACGACCCCGACGAGCAAATTGACAAGGAGGACGAGACCCACGAATTCCGCGACGAGCAGGAGCAACACACAGCCCGTGTTCACCGCGGTCCGGGTGCGGGAACTACCACCCAGCAGGAAGTACTTGTGAATGCCTTCGGAGAGCGTCACCCCTACCACGCGCCAGGTGATGAGGCCGACGAGGACCATTCCGATCGAGAAGTAAGGCTTGTACAGCAGATCGGTAGCCGACAAAGTCGCGAACTTCACCGGGTTCAGTTCCGTGATGAACTCCCGCAGCTCCGGTGAAAAAGTCATGGCCTTGGGCGTTCCTTTGGCGACATCTGTCCGCATCTCTTGATATGCCCACAAACCGAGGATGGCCATCGCCACTGGTATCGCCACGACGACGAGCAAGAAACGCCCCCTGGTCTCGATCCGATGCCGTACCACTGCCAGACGCAAATATGAGACGGTGTTCGAACTCATCGCAGGAAGTCCTTTCGTCCCCAGGTCTGGAAAGCGATGACGGCGGCCAAGAAAGACACCACCAGGGCCACCCCGGCGGCGACGCCGGCCTGAAGACCGGTGAACGCCGCCAAGGGCCGCAACATGAACGCGGTCGGCAGTGCCCACCAGGCATCATCGGTTACGGAGTTCACCACGGCAAAACACACGAGCAGCAACACTCCAAGAACCACCTCCACCTCCATTGACCGCCACGAGACGCCCCCAAGCACCAGCAGGGCCAGCAAGGGAACACTGCCCGCCCACACCACGCCCGTGGAAGCGAGAAATTCCCCAACCGCTTCCACACGAACCTCCAACGCGCGCCCGGTGAGGATCGGCACCAGGCCGTACCCGAGCGCCGCTGCGAAGTAGGCAATCCCGGCGCTCGCGGCGAGAAACACGCACCGGGATGAAAGGATCAGCGCCCGATCCGTCCCGGTGAGGAGCTCGTACTTGAGCGTGCCCTGCTTGTAGTCGCTACCGAAGCGAATGCCACAGTTGATGACCAGGAACAGAGGCACGATGAAACCCATCACCTCACCGTAAGGGGCACTGCGCCACAAGGACTCGATGCCTTGCATTCGATAGCGCGTGGACGCAGTGGCAAGTACCGTGCCCCAGACCGCTGAAAAGACCATCACCAGCGCCCATTGCCCCGGCAGGAGACCTCCCACCAGGAAACGACGCCAGTCATGCCTGAGGTGGACCAACATGGCTTCCTCGTTTCAGCACTGAGATGAACAGTTCCTCGAGGTCCTTGGCCTGCTGCGAGGCCATGAGAGCGTTCAGGCTCCCCTGGGTGACGATCCGGCCCCGGTCAAGGATGATGGCTTTGTTGCAGATGTGCTCCAACTCGCTGAGCACGTGCGACGCGATGAGGAAGGTCACCCCCTCGCGTCGCGCCAGTTGCCCGATCAGCTCACGGATCTCAATGACCCCGAACGGGTCCAGACCATTTGTGGGCTCATCGAGGATGACGACATCAGGACGCCCGAGGAAGGCCCGGGCAATGCCAAGCCGCTGTTTCATCCCCAGTGAATAACGATCGACCCGCTTCCCGGCGGCATCCTGGAGACCGACCATCTCCAGGACCTCGCCCACCCGGGAGCGGGGGGCGCCATACAGATCCGCGAACAACTCGAGATTGAGTCTGCCCGAGGCGTTGCCGTAGAAGCTCGGGGACTCGATCATCGCCCCGACACGGGACAGGACCCACCGATTCGAAGTCGTCAGCGGTTGTTCGTTGATGTGTACGGTCCCGGCATCGGCCCTGACCAACCCGAGGATCAGCTTGATGGTCGTACTCTTCCCGGCCCCGTTCGGACCAGCGAATGCCGCAACATCTCCCGGAGTTAGCGAGAAGGACACGTCGTTGACGACCTTGTCACCTCCCAAGGTCTTGCTCAGCCCCTCAACACGGAGTGCCTCCATTGCTCCGCCTCCCTTTCGATCTCGACAGCTTGCGTCGACGAACCACCAGCGCAAACACCACCACGGTCAGGAACAGTAGGTACCCCTTGATCGCGTCCAGTGTGGCCATGACGCCCATGTTCTGTTGTAGAGCGTGGAGCAGCGTGGTGATGATTCCCCACAACTCCCGAAGTACGATCGCAGCGATCGTTCCCCAAGTGGCCAGCGTATACACCCACAGCACGATTCGGGCGCCATTCGAGACCAATCGGCGGCTCTTCGGCTGTAGCCTCAACGCTTGGGACCTAAGGTTGGTCACCCCCAACAGCGTACTGGCCATGAAATACCCATCCAGAGGCAGGAAGGGATACAGGTTCACACCGATCAGCAACAGGTTGGCCAAAAGACCGGCATCACAAACCAGCTGCCAGTTCCCTGCTACATGCGGCCGCAGCAGGGCAGCGACAGCGGCCAGAACAAGATTGACGTAGGGACCCGCCGCCCATACCATGACACGTTTCCTGGGGCTGATCGAGTACAGCCCCGGAATGCTCACATAGACGATGGGTGAGATGAACAAGTAGAGCGCTACCGTCACCGAGGAAGGGTGCAGTCCGCAGAACCGCGCCACAACCGCGTGACCCAACTCGTGCAACGCGACGGACAGCAGACACACCGCGAGCAGAACGCCCCAACGCGTCAGGTCCTGCCCCGCGAATGCCAGGTAACTCTGAAACTGTAGACCCACGAACATTCGCCCAGAAACCAGTGCCCACCCTACGACCCCCGAAGAGATCACCAGCAGGGGCATCAGCAAGGCCGCAAGAACGCGTAGCACCAAACTGTTGGAAACGATACGCCACTTCGCTAGTTCGAACGCCAGCGCGGTGAACTCGCTCCGAGGCCGAGCGTCAGGATTGTTTTCAGCAAGCAGATTTGCGCCATTCAGTTTCCGCATCAGGGAGCCGACATCGACTCGCCTTCCGGGCAGCGATACCTCAGAAATTATCTCGGCAATCGAGTGATCACCGTCCATCCGTTTCACCGTCGCCTCAACGAGAGGGCGTGCCTGTTCCGGAACGGCCACGTAGCTGTCCCGTGAAACGCTACCCAAGGCCCACGTTGTTCCACTTGCCCGGTTTTCGAAAAGTTTGTTCCACTCAAGATCCGGCACGACTGCCGGAGCCCACCTGAGGTCGACCCTCTCAGACATGGCCGCCCATCCCCGCTACGGCCAAAAGAATGGCCTCATTGAATTTGAAGTTCATCCGACACGTTTCTTCAGCAACCCGGAAGGGGCTGCCAGTCTCGAACAGGTTCGCCCCTAGGCACCCGGAGCACACGGGCCGGAGAGGACACTCCCCGCACTGCTCAGAATGCTTCTTGCCAGCAGCAGCAAAACGGGCCGTAACTGCTTGGAAGCGGGCGCTGGTGAACAAATCCGAGTCTTGAACGTTGCCCATCTTGAAGTCGTCCTGATCGATGAACATGAAACAGGGATAGACGTCGCCATTTCCACTCACTGCAAGGACCCCGAGCCCCGCATCGCAGAAGACATCCGACCCGAGCCCCTGCGCGAACGCACGCATAGAACTTCGGAACTTCGAGAAGGAGGCACCGTCCCCGGCCTTGAGGTCCTCGGCGAATTTCGGCACCGAGTCAGCAAAACACGTGAGCCCGTGAGGTCGATACGGGTGACCTTCAGGGAGTGATACAGGAGCGACGTGGACGGCCGGCGTCTCAAAAGTTCGACGAAGATACTGCACGAGGTCGTGAACCGTCATGCCTGCGCGCTCCTGGGCCGCCGACCACGTGGCCTCGATTCCGACGGGATGGCCGATGAGTTCGGCCATGCGATGGGCGTTCTCGATGATGCGGGCACCGACTCCTCGCTCATTCTTCATGACTCTCACTGCATCATTCACGGGCGGCGGACCGTCAAAGCTCACAGTCACGGAAGGCTTGTAGGTCCGTATGAGTTGCTCTACTCGTTTGTTGAGGACGGTGCCGTTTGTCACGAGTCCGAGCAAGGGCATCTCTGCAACCGCTCCACGACCCACCAAGTCCTCAAGCGTCTGACATGCAGCAAGAATTGCCTGTGGATTCATCAGCGGCTCACCGCCGAAGAACTGTACTGCCTCAATCGTGTCGTAGTGCGTGAAGAAGGTTTCGATACTCAGGCGAGCTACGTCCTCAGTCATGAGTCCGCGCGGGCTACCGTATTCTCCCTCGTTGGCATAGCAGTAACTGCATGCCATGTTGCAGGCATTGGTGACGTTGAGTGACACGCGGCGCAGGAACCCCTGCCTCGCCGGCCGGGCCAGAGGGCGCTCGTTCTCTTCGAGCGCCTCGAGAACTGGCTTCACCGCCGTACTGCCACTCTGGCGTTCCTCTGAGTTATACGCACAGAGAGATTCGATTTCTTCACGCAGATGGCGCGGCACCTTGAAGATTTTTCGCTGTTTCGTGAGATACAGCGCGAGGTAACTCTCACCCTCGACGAGCAAATAGTTCGACATCATGGCTCCTTACAGGAATAGGGTCACTACGAATCCGGAAATATAGCGCCTCTTAAGCCAAATCCTTTTCCTGCACCCGAGGATAAATTAGGGGCCGACCCAGGTTTGAGTAGGGGTTTTGCTCGCATGAGGCAGTTTTGGATTGGCCATCCAGTGCAAAAAGTTTGTTTTATGCGAGCTATAGTGGTGGGCGAGGCGAATCCACCCCGCCCACCGGAACCATCATCAGCCGACGCACCCAATTCCCCAGCAGCCAGCACCGCAGAAGATACCGAAAGCGGGAGCTTCGGTCTGTTCCAGCACCTCGATTGCCTCGAAGGTGACTTCTTCAACCTCGAAGGTCTCTCCCTTCTCAAACATGACGACCACCTTTCCCTGTTCCATGAGAAGCAACCTTTGCCTCGTCGGTGACGCCGTCGCGTTGCGAACAAACTACGTCGGGCGGCATCGCCCTGCAACGCTCTGAACGTCATTTCATCCGATCGGACAGCTCATCTCGCTCCAGTTGTGGCCAACTGGGCAGGTTTCACCTTCGGAGGGAGCCCACAAGGACGAAGCACCGAGGCACCTGCCCCACCTGCTGGAATCATGAGATCGCTGCTCGGCAGCGATGCCGGCTGCGGCCCGGTCGACGCCCATCAGGTCAGCGAGTAACGGCGGCCACGGTGCGACGACGCGACCGCGGGCCGCTCACTACGCAGATGCCATCGTGCTTGAGACGGGATCCGGCCAAGGGAAAGGGATGAACCGGGTGATCTTCCTCGAACCGCTGGGGCCGGATCATCATGTCTGATCGGGCCCCAGCGGCCGCACCTCACGATTCCGCTTTTTCCTTCCGCGGCCTGGAGTCGACCCCGGCCTCCTTGCGCTGCTGGGCGGTGATCGGGGCCGGCGCAGCGGTCAGCGGATCGTAGCCGCCACCCGACTTCGGGAAGGCGATGACCTCGCGAATCGACTCCGCGCCGCCGAGCAGGGCGACGATCCGATCCCACCCGAAGGCGATGCCGCCGTGCGGCGGGGCGCCGAAGGCGAACGCGTCCAGCAGGAAACCGAACTTCTCCTGCGCCTGTTCCTGCGTGATGCCCATCACCTTGAACACCCGCTCCTGCACGTCGCGGCGGTGGATACGGATGGAACCGCCGCCGATCTCGTTGCCGTTGCAGACCAGGTCGTAGGCGTAAGCGGTGGCTTCGCCCGGGTGTTCGTCGAAGGTGTCGAGCCATTCGGGTCTGGGAGAGGTGAAGGCGTGGTGCACGGCGGTCCAGGCCCCCTCGCCGACGGCGACGTCACCCTCCGCCTTGGCCTCGGATGCGGGTTTGAACAGGGGCGCGTCAACCACCCACAGGAAACTCCAGGAGTTTTCGTCGATCAGCCCGCAGCGACGGGCGATCTCGTCGCGGGCCGCCCCCAGGAGGTTCTGGGAGGCGGTGCGTTCCCCGGCCGCGAAGAAGATGCAGTCGCCGGGTTTCGCCCCGGTGCGTTCCGGCAGCGCGGCCAGTTCCGCATCGGAGAGGTTCTTGGCGACCGGGCCGCCCAGTTCCCCGGCCTCGGAGACGGTGACGTAGGCCAAGCCCTTCGCGCCGCGCTGCTTCGCCCATTCCTGCCAGGCGTCGAACTGGCGTCGCGGTTGCGAAGCGCCGCCGGGCATGACCACCGCACCCACGTACGGAGCCTGGAACACGCGGAACCGGGTCTCGGAGAAGACATCGGTCAGTTCCGTCAACTCCAGGTCGAAACGCAGGTCCGGTTTGTCCGAGCCGTAACGGTTCATGGCGTCGGCGAAACTCAGGCGCGGGAAGGGGGTTTGCAGTTCGATCCCCTTGATGGCCCAGATCTCCTTGACAATGGCCTCCCCCAGTTCGATCACGTCCTCCTGGTCGACGAAACTCATCTCGATGTCGAGCTGGGTGAATTCCGGTTGCCGGTCGGCGCGGAAGTCCTCGTCGCGGTAGCAGCGGGCGATCTGGTAGTAGCGTTCCATTCCCGCCACCATCAGGAGCTGCTTGAACAGCTGCGGGCTCTGCGGCAGCGCATACCAGGAGCCGGGGTTGAGCCGGGCCGGCACCAGGAAGTCGCGGGCCCCCTCCGGGGTGGAGCGGGTCAGGGTGGGGGTCTCGATCTCGACGAAGTCGCGTTCCCCCAGCACCTTCCGTGCCGCCTGGTTCACCTTGGAACGCAGCCGGAGCGCGGCGGCGGGTGCTGGCCGCCGCAGGTCCAGGTAGCGGTGTTTCAGGCGTGCCTCCTCGCCGACCGTGACGCGTTCGTCGATCTGGAAGGGCAGCGGCGCCGACGGGTTGAGCACCTCCAGCTCGGAGATCGCGACCTCGATATCCCCCGTCGGCAGGTCCGGGTTTGCGTTGCCCTCGGGACGGATCTCCACCACGCCGGTGACCTTGATGCAGAACTCGTTGCGCAGGTCGTGCGCGCCGGAGGATGCCAGCACCTCGTCCCGGACCACCACCTGGGCGATGCCGGAGGCGTCCCTCAGGTCGATGAACGCTACGCCGCCGTGGTCACGCCGCTTCGCCACCCAGCCGGCGAGCACCACCTCTTGACCCACGTTCGCAGCCCTCAGCTCACCCGCGTGGTGTGTGCGCAACATGCAGTTTCCTCTCTAGTTCCGGCTGCATGGACGGTGCAGCCCGCCAGCGACGAATCCTACCCGGGCGCATCGTCTTGATGCTGTTGCCTTTCCGACGCGATGTGTTCAGCCCAGTACGACCCGCGGGGTGGCGTCCTCGATCGGTGGCGACCAGGCATCCGGATCGGCAGGCAGCTGCTCCCCCGACCGGATGTCCTTGACCGAGTCGTCGAGGTTCGCGCCGAACCAGACGAACGGGATTCCCCTGCGTTCGGCGAACCGGATCTGGCGCCCGAACTTGTCGGCCTTGGGGGCGACCTCACACGCAATGCCGCGTTCCCGCAGCCTGCGCGCCACGGATATCGCCCGGTCCCGGGTCTCCTCCGAGTCAACGGCCACCAGCACCGCCGACGGCACACCGCGGGTGGCGGTCAGGACGCCCTTGCCGATCAGCGGTGCGAGTATCCGGGTGATGCCGAAGGAGTACCCGACTCCGGGGAAGGTCGCTTTCCCGTCGCTCGCCAGGGAGTCGTAGCGGCCGCCCGAGGCCACGGAACCGAGCTTCTCCGAACCCAGCAGCAGGGTTTCGTAGACGGTGCCCGTGTAGTAGTCGAGACCTCGCGCGATCCTGAGGTCCGCCACCACCCGGCCAGGTTCGGTTCCGCGTGCGATCCGGATGAGCGAGGCGAGATCCGCCAGGCCCTCCTCCAGCAACTCGTGGGTGACGCCCAGGGCCCGCACCTGATCGACGAAGGACTCGTCCTCGGAGCTGATCCCCGCCAGGGCGACGCAGGCGCGGGCCTGGGATTCGCCCAGCCCCACCTGCTCGGTCAGCAGCTCGACAACCACATCCGGCCCCACCTTGTCGTACTTGTCGACGCGTTGGAGCACGGCTGCGGTGTCCTCGATCCCGAGGCCCCGGTAGAACCCCTCCGAAAGTTTCCGGTTGTTGACCCGGATGCTCACCGGCGGCAGGCCCAGGTCGCGGTGCAGCCTCCCGAAGACGTCGAGGGCCACCAGGGGGATCTCGGCGTCGTGGTGGTCGGCCAGCCGGTCACGTCCGACGATGTCGATGTCGGCCTGGGTGAACTCCCGGTAGCGCCCCTCCTGCGGGCGTTCACCGCGCCAGACCTTCTGCACCTGGTAGCGGCGGAAGGGGAAGTTCAGGTGCCCGGAGTGTTCCAGCACGTAGCGGGCGAAGGGCACCGTCAGGTCGAAGTGGAGGCCGAGTTCGTCCGCGTCCCCCTCCTGCGCGTGCAAGCGCCTGACAACATAAATCTCCTTGTCGATTTCCCCCTTGCGAGCCAGCTGGTCGAGGGGCTCGACGGACCGGGTCTCGATGGGTGCGAAGCCGTGGAGCTCGAAGGTTGAGGTGATGGCGGCGAGCACCTGGTCCTCCACCAGGCGTCCGGCGGGAAGGAACTCGGGGAAACCGGAAATCGGTTTGGGGCGTGCCATGGCTCAGTCCTTCAGGAAATCGGCTTGCAGGTAGGGGTTGTGGAGTTTCTCGGCCCCGACGGTGGTGGGTTCCCCGTGGCCGGGCAGCAGCACGGTTTCGTCGGGGAAGGCCTCGACGATTCCCCGCAGGGTGGATCGCATCTGCTCCAGATTCCCACCGGGCAGGTCGGTTCGCCCGATGGTGCCCCGGAAGATCACGTCCCCGGTCAGCAGCACCTTCCCGGTTTCGTCCCCGACCTCCAGGAGCGTCGATCCGCGGGTGTGTCCCGGAGCGGCGTGGGGCCTGACCTCGAGCCCGCAGGAGGCCCGGAAGGTCTCGTGGTCCCGGAGATCACCGGGGGGATCCAGTTCGTCCTCGCCAATGAGCTGCCGGATCAGCGGCACCAGCTGGGATCCCAGCCCCGCGGAGGGACGGGTGAGCATCTCCTGGTCGGCCTTCGCGCATCGAACGGGAACGTCCCACACGGCTGCCAGGGTCGCAGCATCGCCGACGTGGTCGAGGTGTCCGTGCGTGCACAGGATGGCCTCCGGATGCCAGCCGAGACGGTCCAGGGCCGCGGAGACCAGCTCGGATCCCTTCACGCCCGGATCGACGACGAGGCACCCGTTCTCGTCCGGATCAGCCGCGATGAGATAGCAGTTCGCGGTCCAAGGGGAAACGGGAATGGTCTCGATACGCACGCGCCCAACTGTATGGCAGCGATCCGGGGGCGTGCACAAAAGGTTTCGCAGAACCTTCGCACCCACCCTGTCCCCTGAAGGGTTTGCCCGCTAGATTGTGTGCATGAGTCAACAGCAAGCGCCCGCGGACTTCGGCCGTGTCGACCCGGACGGTACCGTCTATGTTCGCGTCGGTGACACGGAGAGAAGTGTCGGGCAGATCCCCGATTCCACCCCTGAGGAGGCTTTGAGGTTCTACACACGGCGCTATGAAAACCTGGCCGCTGAGGTGACTCTGCTCGTCTCCCGTGTGGAGGCCCAGGCCATGTCCCCCGAGGATGCACGCAAGGCCATTGCCACCACTCGCGCCAATGTCACGGAGGCGAATGCCGTTGGTGATCTTGCAGCCCTCGCAGCCCGGTTGGACGCTCTCGAAGAGCTGCTCCCGGCCCAGATCGAGGCACGCAAGGCTGCCCGCGCGGAGCAGAACGCATCCACCATCGCCGCCAAACAGGCGATGGTGGATGAGGCCGAGTCCCTGGCAGGTGGCAACGACTGGCGCCGCGGCGTCGACCGGTTCCGGGAACTCCTGGAGGAGTGGAAGGCGCTGCCCCGCGTCGACCGCACCACCGACAACGACCTATGGCACCGGTTCAGCTCGGCACGCACCCAGTACACGCGCCGCCGCAAGGCCCATTTCTCCGAGCTGAACGCCCGCCGCGACGAGGCGAAGCGCCTCAAGGAAGAGATCATCGCGGAGGCCACCCCGCTGGCCGAATCCACCGATTGGGGGCCGACCACAGGCGCTTTCCGCGATCTGATGGCCCGTTGGCGGGCCGCCGGATCCGCCCGGAGGGCCGACGACGAGTCCCTGTGGGCCAGATTCCACGCCCTGCAGGACCAGTTCTTCAACGCCCGTTCCGCGGCCCAGCACGCCGTGGATGATGCGCAGGCAGAGAACCTCAGGGCGAAAACCGCGCTTCTGGAACAGGCGGAACACGACCTCGAGGGTGTGACGGATGTCGACGCCGCCAAGAGCACCCTTCGTGGGTTCCTTTCCAGGTTCTCCGAGATCGGTCACGTGCCGCGGGCGGCCATGCGTGACCTCGATTCCCGGGTCAGGAAACTCTCCGACCGGGTCGGCGAGTTGGAGGCCGAGCGCTGGCGCCGCACCGATCCCGAAGCACGCAAACGTGCCGAGGACACCGTCGCCTTGTTCCAGTCGCAGGTGGACAAGCTCACCAAGGACCTTAACGCGGCGGAGGCCGCGGGCGATGCCCGCAAGGCGAAGGATGTGCGCAAATCGCTGGAAACCTACACCTCCTGGCTGGACCAGGCCCGGCAAACCCTCCAGGACTTCCAGGACATGTGAGCGAACACGGCCGGCTCCTCTTTCCAGCGTGCTGGGTAAGAGGGAGCCGGCGTTCGGGCATCGCCGTGTGGTCGCTCCCCTGCGTCCACGTGCTCGGGGTCGCGGATCTTGGCCGGGAAGAGAAGGAGCTGTTGCTCCGGGGTCAGGAATTCGTACGGAAGGCGTCGTAGACCCCGGGAACCCGGCGCACCTGCTTCAGGACGTGGTTCAGGTGCCTGGGATCCGGTGACTCAAAGGTGAGCCTTCCGGAGAACTTCTTGTTGCGCCCCGAGGTCAGTGTGGCCTCGAGAATGTCGACGTGCAGGTCTGAAATCACCCGGCTGACATCCGCCAGCAGCCCCGCCCGGTCGATGCCCTCGACCTGGATCGTGACGGGGAACTGCCCGCCTTCCGCTTTGTCCCAGGCGACCTTCACCAGCCGCTCCGGAGTTTCCTGTAGGGCGGGAACGTTCGTGCAGTCAACACGGTGCACCGACACCCCGTCGGTCCGGGTGACGAAACCCGTGATCGCGTCCCCGGGGATCGGGTGGCAGCAGCGCGCCAGTTTGACGACCATGGTCGGGTCGTCATCCACCAGCACACGGGGTTCCGTGGCAGCGCGAGGGCGTCTCCGGGAGTTTCGCATCCCCTCGTCCTCGGTGATGGTGTCCACGGCCTCGTCCTCACCCCCGACGAGTTCTATCAGATGGGTGACCACGGCCTGGGCGCCGATCTGCCCTTCCCCTATCGCTTTGTAGAGGCCGGAGACATCCGCGTGGCGCAGTTCGTTGGCGACAGCGGTGAGGTTTTCCAGGGTGAGGAGACGCTGCATGGGCAAACCGGTGCGCCGCAGCCGCCTCGCCAACATTTCCTTGCCGTCCTCGATCGCCTCGTCACGACGTTCTCGAGAAAAGTACTGCTTGATCTTCTGACGGGCCCGGCTGGTGGCGACGAACCCGAGCCAGTCGCGGCTCGGCCCGGCATTCGGGGATTTCGAGGTGAGAATCTCCACTTTGTCGCCCTGGGCAAGTTTCGTCGACAGCGCCACCAGACGGCCGTTCACCCGGGCGCCGATACAGCGATACCCGACCTCCGTGTGTACCGAGAAGGCGAAGTCGACGGGGGTCGCGCCCACCGGTAGGGCGTTCACCTCGCCTTTCGGGGTGAACACGTAGATCTCGTCGGAGTTGATCTCGAACAGCACCGAGTCGAGGAATTCCGTCGGGTCCTCGGTTTCCTTGCTCATCACCCCGAGCTGGTGCATGGCGCGCAACCCCGCCTCCTCGGGGGTGACCCCGTTGCGCAGGTTCTCCTTGTACTTCCAGTGCGCCGCGACGCCGTACTCGGCACGGCGGTGCATCTCGTGGGTGCGGATCTGCAGCTCGACGGGTTCGCCCCGGTCCCCGAGCACGGTGGTGTGCAGGGACTGGTACATGTTGAACTTCGGGTTCGCGATGTAATCCTTGAACCGGCCCGGGATCGGTTTCCACTTGGAATGCGCCACCCCGAGCACGCCATAGCAGTCCCGCACGTTGTCGACCAGCACCCGCAACCCGATGAGGTCGTAGATATCGGCGAAGTCACGGCCCCGGACCATCATCTTCTGATAGATCGAGTAAAAGTGCTTGGGGCGGCCGTAGATGGTCGCCTTGATCTTGTTGTCCGCCATCAGCTGCTTGAACTGCGCGATCAGGTCCCGCAGGTAGCGTTCCCGTCCCGGTGCCTGCTGCGCCACCAGATCCGCGATCTCCGAGTAGACCTTGGGTTCGATGGCCTGAAAGGACAGGTCCTCCAACTCCCACTTCACGGTGTTCATGCCCAGCCGGTGAGCCAGCGGGGCGAAGATGTTGAGGGTTTCCGTGGCGATCCTGACCTGTTTGTCGGGGCGGAGGAAACCGATGGTTCGCATGTTGTGGAGACGGTCAGCGAGTTTGATCACCAGGACCCGCACCTCTTCGGATGTGGCCATGATCATCTTCCGAATGGTCTCGGCCTTGGCGGTTTCGCCGTAGGTCACCTTGTCCAGTTTCGTGACCCCGTCCACCATCCGGGCAACCTCGTCGGTGAACTCCTCACGCAACTGGTCGAGCGTGTAGTCGGTGTCCTCGACGGTGTCGTGCAACAGAGCGGCGACCAGCACGGGCTCGGTCATGCCCAGCTCGGCAAGGATGGTGGCCACCGCCAGTGGGTGGGTGATGTAGGGATCCCCGGACTTGCGTTTCTGTCCTCGGTGAAGCTGTTCCGCGGTGCGATAGGCGTGCTCGATCAACGACAGGTCGGCCTTGGGGTGGCTGGCCTTGATGATCTTGAAGAGAGGATCGAGCACGGCGGAACGGGGCCTGACGGCCCCGAGCCGGGCCAAACGATGCCGCATTCGCAGCCGCGGCTGTTCCGGTCCACTGGTCAGGCGTTGCAAAGCTCCTTGTTGCGTCACCTGCTCAGCCATGGTGAAAGTTTAGTGCGATCGAAGCGGATGTCTGACTCAGTCATCGGTGTCTCGCAGGTTGGGTCGTTCCGCACGGCGCACGACGATCAGCTGATCGCCGGTCTGGATCCTGGACGCCGTGGAGTCGTAGAAACGCCGCAGCGTGCCGTTGCGGATGATTCCAATAACCTGCTCCCCCTTGACGTCGTTCGGGGACCGCCCCACCTCGCTGGGTATCGCCTGCCGTTGCTGAACCTCGAGACCCGTACCCGCGGTCAGCAAATCCTGGATGATTGCTCCGAGTTCCGGACCGACCGCCGACAGGCCGAGCAGGCGTCCAACCGTGTCCGAGGAGGTCACCACGGACGTGGCACCCGACTGGCGGACCAGGGCCACGTTGTCCTTCTCGCGGACACTGACGATGATGCTGGCCCCGGGGTTGAGCTGCCTGGCGGTGAGCGTGGTGAGGATGGCGGCGTCGTCACGGGACAGGCAGATGATGATCTTCCGGGCCTTGGACACCTCGGCCCGCCGCAGCAGGTCACGGCGTGTCGCGTCCCCCAGGAAGGCGGCCAGCCCGTCGAGGTTGGCCTCGCTCACCGCGACGTCGCTGCTGTCGATGACGACGATCCGGTCGTCCGGTTCCCCGTGACGGCGAAGGGTGTTGATCGCGCTGCGGCCTTTCGTGCCGTAGCCGATCACGACGACATGGTTGCGCATTTTCTGTCTCCACTGCAGGTCACGGATGGCGCGGCTGCCCTCATCCGCCAGCACGGCGATGGTGGTGCCGACCAGCAGCACCAGGAAGCCCACACGCATCGGGGTGATGAGGATCGCGTTCAGGAGCCGGGCGTGCGGGGCGAGGGGGGTGATGTCGCCGTAGCCCGTAGTGGTCATGGTGACCGTCGAGTAGTACAGGGCGTCGATGAAACTGACCCCGTCATCGCGGATGTTGTCGACGTAGGAGTCGCGGTCCAACCAAACGACGAGGGTGCTGATCATCAACAGCACGAGCGCCAGTAACCCGCGTTTCCCGAGTTCACGCAGCGGCCGCACCTGTGGGCGGGGCATGCTCACCATCGAGGTGGCATACCCCTTGGGAGCCCGCTTCCTCAGTCTGCCCACGGCCCTAGCTCGTCAGAACCGCCGAACAACTGCTGATGCCTTGACCGGCGAGCCGTTGCCTACCGCCGAGGGCGGTGAGCTCGAGGAGCACGCTCACGTGCACGAGCTCTGCGCCGAGCCGTTTCAGCAACGCGGCCGTGGCGGCGACGGTACCGCCGGTGGCGAGCACGTCGTCCACGACGAGCACACGCGCCCCCGTGACGAGGGCATCCGCATGCATGGTGAGGGTCGCGGTGCCGTATTCGAGGTCGAAGGATTCACTCAACACGGGACGCGGCAACTTCCCCGGTTTCCGGACCGGTACGAACCCGGCTCCAAGGGCCAGGGCGACGGGGGCTGCGAAGATGAATCCCCGGGCCTCCATCCCGACCACCACGTCAATGGCCTCGGGGGCCGACGCCACGATGGCGTCAACCGCCTGCCGGAAACCCTCGGGGGAGGCCAGCAGCGGGGTGATGTCCTTGAAGACCACCCCGGATTTGGGCCAGTCCGGCACGTCCGCGATCAGGGAGGAAACCAGGTTCATTGCCTCTGACGCTTCCTCTGCTCGCGCGACAGGTTGCTGCGCTGCCTGCGCGTCCCCGAGGAGACAACGGCCTCGGATCCCGGGGCATCCTCCTCTGCTTCCCCGGACGGCTTGCGCTCGGCCTTGGCGGCCGCGCGTTCGGCCTTGCGCGCCAGCGATGCGCGGTGGGCGATCTGGTCGGGTTCCCTTTCCTTCATCTGCACCAGCAGCGGGGTGGCGATGAAAATGGAGGAGTAGGCGCCGGCGATCATGCCGATGAACAGTGCCAGGCCGAGATCGGCGAGGGGGCCGCTGTGCAGCATGGCGCCGCCGATCAGCAGGGCCGTGACCGGCAGGATCCCGATCAGGGTCGTGTTCAGGGACCGGATCAGCACCTGGTTGATGGCCAGGTTGGCGGCCTCCCCGTAGGTCTTCCTGCTCTCCTTCAGATTCCTCGTGTTCTCCGACACCCGGTCGAAGACCACCACGGTGTCGTAGAGTGAGTATCCGAGAATGGTCAAAACACCGATGACGGTCGCGGGCGTGACGGTGAAACCGATCAGGGCATAGATGCCGACGGTGACCACCAGGTCGTGCGCCAGGGCTATGACAGCCGACAGGGACATCTTCCAGTTTCGGAACCAGAAACCGATCAGCACCATCACGAGAGCTATGAAAACCGTCAGGGCAATCAGGGCCTGCCGGGAGATCTGTTCACCCCACGAGGCGCCGATCGCCGTGTAGGTGACGTCATCGGGTTTCACGTCTGCCAGTTTGGCGATGGCGGCACGAACCGAAACGGTCTCCTCGGGGTCGAGGGAGCGCGTCTGGATTCGGACGGCGCTCTCGCCGAGGGAGAAGACCTGGGCCCCCAGGTCCTTGACATCGAATTTGACCACCTCGGCGCGTACGTCGTCGACGGTGGTCTCGGTGACCGGCATCGCCACCTGGAAGTCGGTTCCACCCCGGAAGTCGATGCCGAGCACCAGCCCCTTGAAACCCACCGCCATGAAGCAGACGGCGAGAACCACGGCCGAGAACGCGTACCAGAATTTCTTGTGGCCGACGAAGTCGTAGGAGATCTGGCCCGTGTAGAAACGGTGGGCGAGCCCGTGTTTGGTGGACATCAGGCCTCCTTGGCGCGGTGGGTGCGGCGACTGCGGCGGCCCAGCAGGGAATCGCGGCTGACGCCCATGTGGCTGGCGTCGAGACCGGAGAGCCGATGCCCCTCACCGAAGAACTTGGTGCGCCCCAACAGCTGAACGAGGGGTTTGGTGAAGAAGAAGCAGACCGCCAGGTCGAGCAGGGTGGTCAGGCCGAGGGCGAAAGCGAAACCCTTCACACCACCGACGGCGAGGATGAACAGGACGATGGCGGAGAGGATCGAGACCATGTCCGCGACCAGGATCGTGGGTCTGGCCTTGACCCAGCCCGTGGTGAGGGCTGATCTGAGACTTCGCCCGTCGCGTATCTCGTCACGGATGCGTTCGAAGTAGATGACGAAGGAGTCAGCCGTCACGCCGATCGCCACGATCGCACCGGCGATGGCCGGGAGGTTCAGGGTGAATCCCATCGCCTCGCCGAGGACCACCATGGAGGCGTAGGTCGCGAGCGCTGCGACGCCGAGGGATCCGATCACCACGAGCCCCAGCCCCCGGTAGTAGGCGAGGCAGTACAGGATCACGAGCGCGAGGCCGATGCCGCCGGCGATCAGGCCGACGCGGAGTTGTTCGCCGCCGAGTGTGGGGGACACCGTCTCCACCTGGGAGGGCTCGAAGTTGAGGGGCAGCGCGCCGAATTTCAGGATGTTGGCGAGTTCGGCCGCGGACTCGGCGGTGAAGTTGCCGGTGATCTGGGCCTGGCCGTTGGTGATGGCGGTCTTGATTTGCGGAGCGGACTGCACCACGCCGTCGAGCACCACAGCGAACTGGTTTTCAGGTGACTGCTTGGCCACCATGGCCGTGGTCATCTGGCTGAACGTGCTGGTGCCCGCCTCGTCGAACTCGAGGGTGACGACGTGGGCGACCTGCCCCTGCGGAATCCCGGAGTTGGCCCTGACGACGCGTTCACCAATGATGGCCGCGGGTCCGAGGAGGTATTTCATCTGGCCTTTCGGGTCGCAACCCACAGTGGCCTTGTCCAGTCGGGCCTCGACCTTGTCTTTGCACTTGAACTCGTTGAACGCCTGGGTGTCCTGCTCCGTGGCTTTGTACGCCAGCACCTCGTCGACGCTCAGGACGCTCCCCACCTCACCCGGCTCCGGGGTAGGTGTGGGAAGCCCGGGGAGGCTTGGATCGGTGTTTTGCTGCGTCGCCTGGCCGGTACGGAGCACGGGACGGAAGGTCAACTGGGCGGTGCTGCCGATCAGGTTCACCATGTCGTCGCGCTGCACGTTGGGCGCGGAGACGACGATGTGTCTGTCACCAGATGTGGTCACCGATGCCTCGCCGATTCCCAGCCCGTCGACACGTTTCTGGATGATGTTCCTGGCCAGTTCGAGCGAGTCCTTGTCGACCGTTGAGTTCGTGGCGGTCAGGGTGATGGTCATGCCCCCTTGAAGGTCGAGGCCGAGCTTGGGGGACCAAGCGCCGGCTGATGCCATGATCCCGAACATCGCGCCAATGGCGAGCAGGAAGATGAACAGCGTCAGACCGGGTCGGGGTTTGCGGGATACCGTTGCCATACGGGCTCGATTCAGTGTTTCTCGGAAACGGGCTCTTCAGTAGCGGCGGTGTCCTCCGGCGCGGAGGCGTCAACACCGTCCACGTTCTCCGTGCTCTCCTCACCCCCAGCGGTCTCCTCCACCTCGTCGGTGAATTCGAACTCTTCCTCATCGTTCTTGGCGACGCGTGCAATGACCTGTTTGAGGATGGTCACCTCGACACCGGGAGCCAGCTCCACGATCGCCTGCGTGTCGGCAATGTGGGAAAGGGTGGCGAAAACGCCGGAGTTGAGGATGACTCGGTCACCGGGCTGCAGTGCGTCGATCTGGGACTGGTGTTCACGCATGCGCTTCTGCTGGGGCCGGATCATCAAGAAATATGCAGCGCCCACGAAAACGACGAGCATAAGGAGCATTTCCATCTGTTCATTCCTAACGAGGCGGTTGGCGGGTTTGCCGTGGGTCAGGATAGCTCACTCGAACAACGAAGGCTCACTGGCCGGAGGGCGCAGACCGAGATGCCGCCAGCCGGCTGCGGTGGCGATCCGGCCCCGCGGGGTGCGCATCATCAGGCCCTCGCGGATCAGGAAGGGCTCCGCCACCTCGGAGACGGTCTCGGTTTCCTCCCCCACGCTGAGCGCCAGAGTGGACAGGCCGACGGGACCTCCGTTGAACAGGGTGCACAGGTTGCGCAGCACCCCCCTGTCGAGCCGGTCCAGGCCGCGTTCGTCGACCTCATACAGTTCAAGGGCGGCCCGGGCGTGTTCGAGTTCCACCTCCCGGTGCCCCCCCACCTGGGCGTAGTCACGAACCCGGCGCAGCAACCGGTTCGCGATCCGGGGAGTGCCACGCGACCGGCCCGCGATCTCCTTGGCGGCCACATCCTTCAGCCGCACCCCCAGCTTCACGGCCGACGCCGCGACGATGCCTGCCAGATCTGCGGCGTCGTAGAACTCCAACTGGGCGGTGAAACCGAACCGGTCCCGCAACGGCCCCGGCAGCAGGCCCGCTCGGGTGGTGGCTCCGACCAGGGTGAAGGCGGGCAGGTCTATCGGGATGGCAGTCGCCCCCGGCCCCTTGCCGACCACGACGTCGACCCGGAAGTCCTCCATGGCAAGGTAGAGCATCTCCTCGGCGGGGCGGGCGAGCCGGTGGATCTCGTCGAGGAACAGCACGTCCCCCTCGTCGAGACCCGAGAGTATCGCCGCCAGATCCCCCGCGTGTTGGATAGCGGGACCAGACGAGATGCGCAGGTTCACCCCGAGCTCCGCGGCGATGATCATCGCCAGGGTGGTTTTCCCCAATCCCGGCGGGCCGGACAGCAGCACGTGGTCCGGGCTGCTGCCCCGGTGCCTGGCCGCCGCCAGGACCAGGCCGAGCTGATCGCGGACCCGGGGCTGCCCCTCGAACTCGCTCAGGCGCTTGGGCCGCAGGGCCGCCTCGAAGTCCTTCTCCTCAGAGCGGCCGACGGGATCCACCTCAGAGAAATCCACGATTTCCTCCTCAGCGTTTGGCCAACGCCCCGAGGGCAGCCCTCATCAGTTGGGCCACACCTGCGCCCTCGGCGGCCAGTTCCGCAACGGCATCGCACGCGGTCCCGGCCTCCTTGGCGGACCAGCCGAGCCCCTGAAGGCCCTCCATGACCTGGTCGCGCCACAATTCGTTCGCCGCGCCAGGGTTCGCAGCCTCCGGTTCCGCGTCACCCAGGGCGAGCAGACCTGGCTTGTCCTTCAGTTCCAGCACCAGCTTCTGAGCGCTCTTGTTGCCGATCCCGGGCACCCGGCACAGGGCACGCAGGTCACCCGCAAGAATCGCCCGCTTCAGGTCGCCCGGTGACAGCACGGAGCAGATGGCCAGGGCGAGTCTGGGTCCCACCCCCGATGCGCTCTGCACCAGTTCGAAGGCCTCCCGTTCGGATTCGCCGCCGAAACCGAACAACGTCAGCGAGTCCTCGCGCACGACGAGGGAAGTGTGGATGGTTCTCGCCTCTCCCGGACGCAGCGCGGCTGCCGTGGCCGGCGTGCAGTGCCCGCGGAAGCCCACCCCGCCGACATCGATCACGAACCAGGCGGCTCCCGCGGCTGTCACGGTGCCCGTCAACTGGGAGATCATCATTTTCCTCTCGCAGCCGCCACCAGGGCTGCATATCGATTCGTATGGCCACCCCGCCAGGCGTGACAGACGGCCAGCGCCAAGGCGTCAGCCGCGTCCGCAGGCCTCGGAGGCGCCTCGAGTTTCAGAACCATCGCGACCATGGAGGTCACCTGGGCCTTGTCCGCCCGTCCCGAACCGGTGACGGCGGCCTTCACCTCGCTCGGGGTGTGGAACGTGACGGGAAGCCCGCGCCGGGCCGCAACCAAAGCGGCGACCCCTGCGGCCTGTGCCGTGTCGATCACGGAAGCGGTGTTGTGCTGGGCGAACACGCGTTCGACTGCGACCACGTCAGGAGAGTGCTCGGCGAACCACCGTTCGAGTCCGGTTTCCACCTGGAGCAGCCGATGTGCCACGTCCAGGTCCGGGCTGGTGCGCACGACCCCAACCGCGACGAAGGCGGGGGGCCGCCCAACAGCGCCGTCCACCACGCCGATGCCGCAGCGGGTGAGGCCGGGATCTATGCCCAGAATGCGTTTTTTCTCGAACATCAGTTCGGATTATAGACGATCAATCCTCAGAATCGAGGGCCGCCGCCACCTCCGGCGTGAGGTCCAGGTTGGTGAAGACGTTCTGCACGTCGTCGGAGTCCTCGAGGGCGTCGATAATGCGGAAAATCTTCTGGGCGAGTTCCACGGTGTCGACTTCCTGGTCGAAGGATGCGACGAACTGCACCTCCGAGGAGTCGTAGTCGAATCCCGCCGCCTCGATGGCCTTGCGAACCTCCACGGTGTCGCCGGGGTCGCAGACCGCCTCCCAGGTCTCGTCCTCGTCGTTGACCTCCTCAAGACCCGCCTCGAGGGCCGCCTCGAGCAGGTCATCCTCCGTGACCTCCCTGCCCTCCTGCCGTTTGGGAACCACGACCACTCCCTTGCGGGCGAACAGGCGCTGCACCGACCCGACATCGGCCATGGTGCCGCCGTTGCGGGTGACCGCGACACGCACGTCCGAGGCGGAGCGGTTGCGGTTGTCGGTCAGGCATTCGATCAGAATCGCGATCCCGGAGGGCCCGTAGGCCTCATACATGATCGTCTCGTAGTCGGCGCCGCCGGATATGGCTCCGGAGCCGCGTTTCACGGCGCGGTCGATGTTGTCGTTGGGGACGCTGGACTTCTTGGCCTTCTGAATGGCGTCGTAGAGCGTCGGGTTGCCGCCCGGGTCCCCGCCGCCCAGCCGGGCCGCCACCTCCACATTCTTGATCAGCTTGGCGAACAACTTGCCGCGTTTGGCGTCAATGACCGCCTTTTTGTGCTTGGTCGTAGCCCATTTGGAGTGTCCGCTCATGCATCCCGCCCTTCGGGTAGAGGTCAATTTTGCTTGAGCGAGCTTATCTCAAGCGGCCGGGATGCTCTTTCCCAACAGGGTCACGCTGTCGCGCTCCTCGTACCCGAGCACCCGGTGCAGCCAGTCCGCGACCGCACGGTTGCGGGTGTCGACCCCGATTCCCGCGGCAGGACAGCCGGATGCGGCCATCGAGTGAAGGGACCTGCACAGCAGGGCCTGAGCCACTCCTTGATGTCGATGAGACCTGGCCACGCCCAACCGGTCACACCATCCCTCCATCACACCGTCCAGCCCCGCGGCGTCGTCGGTTCCCGACAGGCAGTACCCGACGACCTCGTCCCCACTCATCGCGATCCATGACCAGTCACTGCGAAAGGTCTCCTCCTTCAGCGACTCCGCCCATGCGTCATCGTCTATCCGGGCGCTGAAGCACGAGTTGTGCAGCTGCAGCACCTGGTGACTACGTTCCGGGGTGAAGTTCTCGAAGACCAGCCCGGGAATGTCGTGCGGCCTGGGGAGATCGAACAGCTCTCTGTGCATGTCGAAGAAGTAGCGTTCCGCCAGGAAACCTCGTTGCACGAGAAGATGTCTCAGGCAGGTCTGATCCGCTTCCACGTAGGAGCCGAGCCAGATCGGCTCCCCTGGATGGTACTCGTCCCGCCATGCGAGCGCCCGCTCCTCCTGCCAGGCCAACAGCGCACGCCCGATTCCCTGATATCTGTGGGTTGGGTGGACCCCACCGAGCAGGAAGAGTTTCGCGGGATGACTTCCCGGTTCCGGGATGTTCCACCCGAAGGCCGACAGGTTTCCGTAGGAGTCCCAGCCGCCGATGGCGTCCCCCGGCGTCATGGTTGGCACGCTTCCCCTGATCACCCGGTCGGTGGAGGGTAACACGAGGTCGTCCAACGCCTCCAGCTGGGCCCTCAAGGAGAGCAGATCATCCCAGTCATCCTGGGTGAGGATGCGCCACGCGAGATTGTTCTCGATGTAGAGATCCACGGCTCCTCCTCACCCGTCGCTGTTCCAGATGCGGCGCCGCCGATCGGGACGCGGTGCCGTCTGTTGCCAGAGCCTACGCCAGCGGGGCATGGGTTCGCCGCTGGCCATGGGAGCATGCCTCTGGACCGCCCACCACGAGATCTCCTCGCTGTGGAAAAGTGCGCCCACCGCACCCTGGAGTACGTCGGTTGTTTCCGCGACCGACCTGCCCCGGACATAGATCGGTGACCCGAAACGCACCGAGATCCGGGGCCTTCGCCTCAGAGCCAGCTTCAGCACCTCGTTCAGTTTGAAGGTCCCGACGATCGCCACGGGAATTATCGGCACGTTGTGCTCGGTTGCCAGCTCCGCCAGCAGCGTGGTGAACTCCCCCACCCCGCCGTCGACGAGCGAGGGCTCAGAGAAGACGACAATGCTTCGGCCTTTCGCCAGTGCACGGTTGACGCTTCGAGTGGTCGTGCGCAGCCGGGCGGGCAGCACGGCCTTCAGAACCTGCCAGTCGAGGACTCCCTGCCCATTGGCCGCGAAGACGACCGGGTCCTCCACTCCTGTCAACGAATCGAGACCGGCCACCTGGTATTCCAAGCGCCAGGCCAAGGGGTTAAACGGGTCCGGGGTCTCGGTCAGGTCCGAGCGTGCCAAACGGTTGTGACTGTGCCCCACGGGGTTCGGTGCGTCTGCCGGACGTCGCTGCATGAGCCCGAACCCCGTCCGGGCGAACCCCAGCATGTCCGAGAACCAGGTGATCACCGAGGCTCCCCGAGGATCCGTCCGGGCCCGTGCAGGTAGGTGGCGGGTTCCCGGTCACCGGTGATCTGCCAGGCCAGCTCGAGCGCGTCATCCAGTGTGGTCGCGGCCCGCTGCCCGAGGATACGGGCAGTTTCACGGTCTGCTCCCACCCAGATGACATCAGCCAGTCGGGTGGCGGCGCGGCGGATCTCGTACCAGGCGTGGAAGACGGCCAGCGGATGCCATGCATTGTGGTTGCGGTAGAGATTCAGGTACCAGTCGTCGTCCAGAACCTGGCGTTCGAATCGTTCACGAATCTCGGCCGGTTCCTTCGTGACGGGAAGCACCTTGGTGAAGAAATCAGCGGCCGGAGCTAGATTCCGGTTCGGGAAGATCCGGCTGAGTGGATGAAAAGCGACGAGTACCCCCTCGTTCCGCAGAAAGGAATGCTCCGCATCGGTTCCCGCATCGCACAGGGCTTGGTGGGCAGCGTTGACGGGTGACCCCACAGGATCCCCCGGATCGAAACTGCTGCCCCACACTGAGGTCAGGAGGATTCCGGTTTGCGGCGCCGCTACCGTGTTGGCAGCCCGCCACACCTCCGCGGCTCGAACAGCCACCTGCGCCGGATCGCCGCCGATCACGTCACAGAGCTCATAGTCCGCTCGCGGCGCCGCGTAGAGTTTCTGGGTACCCTGCCGAGGCATCAGGGAGACGAACTGGCGGGCTGTGGCGTAGGCGACCTGTTCGGGAAGTCGCCACTCCCACTCGCAGTGGTTCATGAAACTCAGCTGACGCCCGAGGTATGGCTGTCCAAGCACCGCGGTCACCGAGAAAATGGGGATGGCGCCGTGAATCGCCGTGGCGACCTCCCGACGCGCCGAGTCACTGCCATCGAATCCACTGGTCCGGTTGATGGTGGCCTCATCGGTTGCCCCGACCGCGAACGACATCGGTTCCCTTGGACCGTGACAGATGTCCACGGACACAACCAGGTCAGACTCCGCGATCCGCGCATCCACCCTGATCGGTTCCCCGGACGGGGTGGCCACAGTGACCAGATCCTCCGCGGTCACGTCGTGACTGATGATTCTTCCCTCGGGAAGAAAGGACGTGGCGACCCGATCGCCGAGGACCTCGACGATGTCCTGACCGCCCCAACGAGGACCCAGACCGCCTGCCACCACGATGGCGACGTCATCCACCCGTGCTCTGGCGGCATGTTCGAGGACACGCTCGAGGATGGTGCGTCTGATGTCGAAGCGCATCCTCGGTTGCACCGGATCGACATTCCCCACCATGAGGGTCAGCTTCATGCTGGGCCGCAGCAGCTTCTTCAAGGGTGCGCTGTCGACGGGATTGGCGAGGGCCCCCTCCACCAGAGCGACGGGGTCCGAGGAGGCAACGGGCTGCGGGGTATAGATCACCTCGGTTCCGATGGGGAAACGCTGCAGACGGACTCTGTCCCCCGCGAGGGTGAGCAGCTGTGGGGTGTGTTCGTCGACCTTCAGAGCAAAACCGGGGCGGCTCATGACGGCAGCTTCCATCTGGGTTGCATCGCGTGAGAGGGCCAGTCGATGATGGACCAGCCGGACTCCTTGGCTGCACGCATCAGGCCGATGTCCGGGCTGACCGCTACGGGATTTCCGACGGAGCGCAGCATCGGCAAGTCGACGTGGCTGTCGGCGTAGGCGAAGGACGCCGACAGGTCGATGCCGTGGAGGCCCGCGTAATGGGTGAGCCATGCCGCACGGGAGTCCCCCACCATGGGGGGACCGGTCAGGAAACCGGTGCACACCCCATCCGCGTCCGTCGCCAGGTCGGCGGCGACGATGTGGTCGAAGAGCCCCTCGAAGGGCCTGGTCAAGGGGCGGATGACACCGGTGAGAAGGATCGTGGTGTGCCCGGCCTCCCGATGCTCCCGGATGCGTCGAACCGCTTCGGGAGAGGTCCGGTCCAGCACGAACGGCGTCAAACGTTCGTCGACGAAACGTTCCAGCTCGTCCAGCCTGGCGCCCTCGTAGCGGCGGTACACCTGCCGCAGGAAGACACCACGATCCTTGCGTTCGGCACCCAGGTAGTTGGGGAGCTGGGCGGCGACCCTCATCAACTCCCCCGCACGCTGCGTCAGGGAAAGCTCAGGCAGCTTCAGCCACAGGTAGGTTTCGATGACGTTGGTGGTCATCACGGTGCCATCCAGATCGAAGGCGGCCAGCACCGTCCCGGGTTCGGCGGGTTTGAGGTCCCGGTAGGTGGCGGAATGGGCCTTGCGACGACGCCGGGCGGCCTCGAGACGGCGCACGGGATCGGTGATGGCCGGGGCGTGAACGTCCTCCAGGTAGTGGGTCCAGTCGAGGGTTCCCGAGTCGAAGCCGAAGGTCTCGCGGTCCTTCTCATGAAGGCTGTTGTGCAGCGCCAGGGTGCAGTCATCGACGAAGTGCAGCTCGGATTGGAGATACTCACCGTAGAGGCCCAGGTACCTGTTGAGGAAGTCCAGCTGCTTCGCGGTCTTGTCGAGGACCCGGGCAGCGGCGCGGGTCCTCTTCCCGCGCGGGGCGAAGCCCAGCAGACGATTGCCTATCGCGACCCCCTTCTCCGCGAACCAGAGCTTGCGTTCCACCGGTTCCGGACCCGGGAAGTTCCACGTTGCCAGCTGGTGGGAGCCCTGCCCGTCCCTGTAGGGGTGGCGGGAGAAGTAGGAGCGGATGTGTTCGTAGATACCACGGAAGGTCAGGGGGTTCCTGGCCCCTGAGGAGCAATGGTAGAACTCCGGTTCCCCCACCTTCGGCTGGGTGGCGCAGACCGCGACGATGGTGTTGACCACGTAGTCGCAGGGGATGATGTCGATCACGGCGTCAGGGGAGGCCGGGAATTCCGGCAGCTGTCCCCGCCCGTAGGCCAGGATGATGGGGTCGGCCATCTTGAAACCCTCGATCCATCCCGGATGCGGGTATTTCAGCGACGACTCCACGATCGCCGGGCGGACGATTGAGACCTGCATGTCGCGGCACAGGTCCGCGACGACCGCCTCACCCATCGCCTTGGCGAAGGTGTAGACGTCGGTCCAGCCCAACGAACGGGCCCGTTCCGTGCCCGCGGCCACCAGCTCTTGTTTCACCCACTCGAGACGTCGCCTTTCGGTGTCTTCGCTGGTGGTGAGGTACCCCGCGCGGCGGTGCAGTTTCTCGGCCTCCTTGCGCAGCGCCGTCAGTTGCTCGGAGGTACGGGATCGGGCCTCGACGAGGTCCGTCATCGCCAGCGCGGCCCGGGTTTCGGCCTCGTAGTCCACCTCGTGAGGGTGGGCGGCCTCCGGGATCGGCCCTCTGCGGCGCCCCGCAGTGTAGGCCGTCGAGATGTGGACGTAGTGCGGGACGCGTACCAGGTTGCCGTTCTCGTCGGAGCAGGATTCACGGAATCGTCTCAGCAACGCCTTGACGCCGAGCACGTTGGTCTTGAACGCCGCGTCGATGGGCGGGTCGAAGGAGACGTCCCCTGCGCAGTGAACCAGCACGTCGATGTCGCGCGGTAGCTCTGGTACGTCCGGGAGATCCCCCTCGATCACCTCGATGCGATCAGCCATCAACTTCTCCACGGAGCCTGCTCCGGCGACGAGATCCTTGAAGATCTTCTTTTTCTTCAGCAGCGAGGCGACCCTTTGGGTGGCGGACAGGGAACCCTTGCGGCGCACCAGCACCGCCGTGGTCATGTCCGGGCACTCGGTGAGGAACTTCCAGAGCATCTGCTCACCGATGAAACCGGTGACGCCCGTCATGGCGATCTTCTTGCCCGCGAGCAGTTCGGCGATCCGCCCGGTCAGCAGCGGCGGGGTGTGCAGGCGGGTCGACTCCGAGGCGCCAAAACTGGTGCGTGGTGCGGGGCTCATGCCGCCCCTCCAATCTGCTGCGGGCCAGCGACTTCGATGGCCTCGGCCAGGGTGAACCTGCCGAGGTAGAGGGCGGTGCCGACGATGGCCCCCTCCACGCCGTCGCGGACGAGCCCCCGCAGGGAACGCAGATCGTCCAGGGTGGAGATACCGCCGGACGCGATCACTGCTGCACTCGTCCGGGCGCAGACATCACCCAGCAGGTCGAGGTTCGGACCTGTGAGCATGCCGTCGGAGTTGACGTCGGTGACCACGAAACGCCGACAGCCGGCCGCGGCCAACCGGTCGAGGGTCTCGAGCCACAGCCCCCCCTCGGTGGTCCAGCCGCGGGCGGCAAGTTTCTCTCCGCGCACGTCCAGTCCAATGGCGACGCGGTCGCCGTGGGTTTCGATGATCTGTTCGCACCATTCCGGCCTTTCCAGGGCGGCGGTGCCGATGTTTACCCGTCGGCACCCGGTTTTGAGGGCCAGCTCCAGGGATGCGTCGTCCCGGATCCCCCCGGAGAGTTCGACGTCCACATCCATTGCGCCGATGATCCCGGCGAGCAGAGCGGCGTTGGAGCCACGCCCGAAGGCGGCGTCGAGATCGACCAGATGAATCCAGGATGCGCCTTCCTCCTGCCATCTGAGTGCCGCGGCCAGCGGATCCCCGAACTCCTTCTGGGTACCCGCAACACCTTGGACGAGTTGGACGGCCCGACCGTCCTGCACATCGACTGCGGGCAACAACTGCAATGCTTCCACGACGCGCAACCCTACCGCGAAGGCAGGCTGTGGGACAGGAAACATCAGCAGGGGTTGATGCGGGGCCCGGGCATCAGCCGAGCGCACCATCCGCGAAGTGTGTCTCGGTCACCTCGAGATGGCTCAAGGATGCCCTGAGGCCTCGTTCCTGGGAGTCCAGGTCGAGGATGTCCTCCGATGGCACGTGGATGAACCCGCATCTCGGTCGAGTGTTCTGGGGGAAAGCGGCGGCCACGTGCAGCACGTGATAGAACAGCGCGTTGCAGACGTAGCTTCCGGCGCTGAGGGAGAGTTCCCCTGGAACCCCGGTGGCCTGCACGGCACGCAGCATGGTTTTCACGGGCAGGGTGGAGAACCGGGCGGCGGGGCCACCAGGGATCACCGGCCGGTCCACTGGTTGGTCCCCGGCGTTGTCAGGAATACGGGCGTCGATCAGGTTGACGGCGACCCGCTCCAGGGTCAGTCCCGACGCACGGCCGGACAGTCCCAGGCACACCACATGGGTGGGACGATGCTCGGCCAGCAGATCCAGAACCAGTTTCCGCAACGCCTCGAACTCCACCGGAAGCACCGCGGTGACGGCTTCGCCCTCGATCCGGGTGATCAGCTCCGCGGAAGGATTGCGGTCGGAACCGCCGAAGGGTTCGAATCCGGTCACCAAGGTCTTCACCGGGTCAGGATATCCCCGCCCCGGATGTGGGGCGGTTCACCGGGTGCAGGTCTGCGGACCGGTCCCGCACCCCACTTCCCGCCGGCCGTCCCCATTCCCGCACACGGGGTACATGCGCCGCGGGGTCTGTGCAAGAGTGGGGACATGAACCACCAGAAACTGGAACCGCTTCCCCCCGAGTTGCTGGAACGGGCACGCTCCGCCCGCAGGGTCCTGGTGCTGACCGGGGCGGGCATGTCGGCGGAGTCGGGGGTTCCCACCTTTCGTGACGAGTCGGCCGGGCTGTGGGCCCGGTACTCCCCCGAGGCAATGGCCACAGAGGAGGGCTGGCGCGCCGATCCCGAGCTGGTGTGGGCCTGGTACCTGTGGCGCATCGGGATCGTGAACTCCACCTCCCCGAACGCGGGGCACGAGGCGTTGGCCCGCTGGGCGGGTTTGATCGGCGAAGGGCTTCCGCTGCAGCGCATGGACATCGTCACCCAGAACATCGACGACCTCCACGAGCGGGCGGGGTCGGTGGTGCTCGCCCACCTGCACGGCAGGCTCGACCGTTTCCACTGCATCGACTGCGGTCTTCCCGGCCAGCCGGACCTGTCGATGGCCTCCAGGGAACCGGTTCTGCGCGTTACGCCCTCTCCGTGCGAATCCTGCGGGGGTGATCTCAGGCCGAGCATCGTGTTCTTCGGCGAGCCCTTGGACGCAACCGACATCGACGCGTCCGTGGAGGCCGCCCAGCGGGCCGACCTGGCCCTGGTGGTGGGGACCTCGTCGATCGTCTACCCGGCCGCCGCCCTGCCCGGGCTGGCGGCGCGCGCCGGGTCGTTCGTGGTGGAGGTCAACCCGAACCCCACCAGCCTGGACTGCGACCTGCACTGGTGCACCACCGCGGCCATCGGGTTGCCGCAACTGGTGGATCAGCTGGCGTCCTGAGGGTTCCGCGGATCCAGCCAGTTGCGCAGCAGCCGGGCGCCGGCCTCCCCGGATTTCTCGGGATGGAACTGGGTGGAGCAGACGTTTTCACGCTCCACGGCGGCCACGAAGGGAACCTCATGGGTGGCGGTGGTCACCAGGGTGCCGTCGGTTCCCGACATCTGGGTCGCCGCGTAGCTGTGGACGAAGTAGAACCGTTCGTTCTCGACGCCTGCGAACAGGCGACTGCCCGGGGGAACATCGACGCGGTTCCAGCCCATGTGCGGGAGCCGGCGGGCCGCCAGTGGCTGCACGGTTCCCGGCCAGAGGCCGAGGCCTGCGGTGCGGATGCCGTGTTCGGTGCCCCCCTCGAAGAGGATCTGGTGCCCCACGCAGATGCCCAGCAGTGGTTTCCCGGTGGGCAGCCAACCCGTCAGGAGCTCCACTCCCCCGGCAGCCCGCAGCCCCGCCATGCAGGCGGCGTAGGCCCCGACGCCGGGCACCACCAGCGCATCGCATCCCGTCAGTTCCCGGATGTCCCCGGTCAGCACGACCCTGCCCCCGGCCGCCGCCAACGCCCGTGCCGCGGAGTGCAGGTTGCCCGAGCCGTAGTCGAACAACCCCACCCGGCGGTTCAGAGCGCCCCCTTCGTGGAGGGCACGCCCACAACGCGCGGGTCGAGGGCGACGGCGTCGCGCAACGCGCGGGCCAGGGCCTTGTACTCGGCCTCGACGATGTGGTGCGGATCGCGGCCCGCGAGGAGCCGAAGGTGGATGCACAGGCCCGCGTTCAAAGCGAGGGACTCGAAAACGTGGTAGGTCATGGAACCCGCGTAGGTGACACCCGATCCGCCGATGCGGGCGTAGGCCTGTCCCTCGGGCTCGCCCGAGCACACCGCGTAGGGGCGTCCCGCCACGTCGACCACGCAGTGCGCCAGGGCCTCGTCGAGGGGCACGGTGGCGTCCGCGTAACGCCGGATGCCGCGTTTGTCCCCGAGGGCCTCGCCCAGCGCCTGGCCGAGCACGATCGCGGTGTCCTCGACGACGTGGTGCCCGTCGATGTGCACGTCCCCGCTGGCCTGGATGTCGAGGTCGATCAGGGAGTGCCTGGACAGCGCGGTGAGCATGTGGTCGTAGAAACCGACCCCGGTCGAGATCCGGCTCAGGCCGGTTCCGTCCAGGTCGAGGGTGACGGTGATCTCGGATTCGCTGGTGGTCCGGGACCTGGTTGCGGTGCGGCTCATGAATGACGTCCTTCCGGATTGATCTCGGCGAGTGCCCGTTTCAGGGCCGCCATTTCCCGGGGGGTGCCCGCGGAGGCCCGCAGGAATACCTCGGGTCCGGTCTCGCGGATCAGCACCCCGCGATCCAGCAGCCCCTGCCACACGGCGTGGCGGTCCTTGAAGCGCCCGAACAGCACGAAGTTCGCCTCCGAGGGCACCACCTCGTAGCCGTGGCCCCGCAGCCAGCCCTGGAAGGCCCGGCATTCCTCGGCCAGTTCCTCCACCCGGGCCAGCAGTTCGTCCCGGTGTGCGAGGGCCACCCGGGCCAGGACCTGGGTCTGGAGGCTCATGTTGTAGGGCAGCCGAACGATCCGGCAGGCGTCCACGACCTCCGGGGCGGCCGCCAGGTATCCGACGCGCCCACCGGCCATGGCGAAGGCCTTCGACATGGTGCGGGTGATCACGAGCCCGGGGTGCCTGGCCAGCAGTGGCAACGCCCCGGGGTGGCGGGAGAACTCCTGGTAGGCCTCGTCGACCACGACGATCGCGTCCGTGGCGGAGCAGATCTCATCGATCACCTCCGGGGCGGTGCAGGTGCCGGTCGGATTGTTCGGGGTGGTGATGACGACCACGGTCGGGGTGTGGCGTTCCACGGCGGAGAGCACCAGGTCGGCATCCACGGTGAAGTCCGGGTTGCGGGGCTCGGTCACGTAGGCGGTGCAGGTGTTGCGCGCGTACTCGGGATACATGGAATAGGTGGGGGTGAAGGTCAGCATCCTGCGACCCGGCCCGCCGAAAGCGGTCAGCAGCTGCCCCATGATCTCGTTGGATCCGTTTCCCACCCAGATGTTGCGGGCGGTCAGGCCGTTGCCGAGGTAGGAGGCCAGGTCCTCGCGGAGCGCCACCGCCTCCCGGTCCGGGTAGCGGTTCATCGTCGCGGCGGCCTCCTGGACGGCCTCCCCCATGGCCCGCCTCAACTCACCGGATGGCGGATAGGGGTTCTCGTTGACGTTGAGGACCACGGGCACGTCGATCTGCGGTGCGCCGTAGGGTTCCTCCCCCACCAGATCGTCCCGGAGCGGCAGGCCGGAGAGCCCGCTCATCGCCTCGTCCTGACCGTGATGGCCGCGGCGTGCCCGGGCAGGTCCTCGGCCAGCGCGAACCGTTCGATCCCGTCGGCGATTTCACTCAGGGCCTGCGCCGAGTAGTCGATGACGTGCACGGTGCGCATGAAAGAGCGCACGTTCAGACCCGATCCGTGGCACGCGCAGCCAGCGGTCGGCAGGACGTGGGTGGAGCCGGCCGAGTAGTCGCCGAGGCTGACCGGTGAGTGATCGCCGACGAAGATCGCGCCGGCGTTGCGTATCCGGGAGGCCACCTTTCCGGCGTCGCGAGTCTGGATCTCCAGGTGCTCGGCGGCGTAGGCGTCGGCCACCTCCACCGCCTGGTCGAGGTCACGCACCAGCAGCACGGCTGACTGCTGACCCGTCAGGGCGGTGCGGATCCGTTCCCGGTGTTTCGTGGCCGCCACCCGGGGTTTCAGCTCGGCCGCCACCAGGTCGGCGAGTTCCGGGGAGTCCGTGATCAGGACGGATGCGGCCATCGGGTCGTGCTCGGCCTGGGAGATCAGGTCGGCGGCCACGTAGGCGGGATTCGCTGAGGAGTCCGCGATGATGGCGATCTCGGTGGGTCCGGCCTCGGAGTCGATGCCCACGATTCCCCGCAGCAGCCGTTTCGCAGCCACCACGTAGATGTTCCCGGGGCCGGTGACCATGGCGACGGGGGCGCAGAGACCAGTCACCCCGTGGGCGAACATCGCGATTGCCTGGGCCCCACCGACGGCGTAGACCTCCTCGACCCCGAGCATGTGGCACAGCGCGAGGATGTTCGGGTGCGGCCAGCCGCCGAAACCGGCCTGCGGCGGGGACGCGACGGCGATCTCCCGGACCCCCGCCACCTGGGCGGGAACGACGTTCATGATCACGCTGGAAGCCAACGGGGCGAGCCCGCCCGGCACGTAGAGACCGACCCGTTCGACGGGGATGTTGCGCAACCCCACCCGGGCGCCCTCGGCCAGGACCGCGGGGACGGGGTCGGGATCGCATTCCAGGGTTTCTGCGACCAGGCGGCGACGTCTGATGGACTCGTCGAAGGCCTCCCGGAGTTTCGGGTCGAGCTGTTCGGCGGCCTCGGCCAGCACCCGCTCCGGCACCCGGAAGGCCCCGGGAACCACGCCGTCGAAGCGTTGTGAGTACTCGGCGAGTGCGTCGATTCCCCGGTCACGGACCGCGTCGCACACCCCCCGCACCGCGTCCATGGCTCCCGCGACGTCCAAAACCGCTCGGGGAACGTGGGCGCGGTAATCGCCCTCGAGGTTGGTCAGGTCAACCGTTCTAAGCACGGTCGGTCAGTCTACCGCCGCGATCCTCCGGGGCTCCGACGGCGGTACCTGAACGGGAGGCGATTCGGGCCAGAATGCCGCGAGCAGCATGACGGGGGTGATGGCGCAGAACGGCCCCACCAGTAGGGCGGACATCGAGTGCAGGGTCAGGTCGATTGGGATGACATCCCCGCCGGAGGCCGCAGCGAGGCGGGAATCGAAGGTCGGTGGCAGGATCCACGTCCCACCCAGCCATGTGAGCAGACAGACCACCAGCGCCCCACCGACGGCAGCCACGCACACCCACCAGCCACGGTTCCTGAACCACCACCAGGAGATCAACCCGATCGCAATGCCGCTCAGGGCAGCGAGCAGCACGAACAACGCATCCGTCGAGAAAACTTCGGCGAGCCCCCGTTCCGACAGGCTCGCTCCGAGCTCCTGGGACACGAGATACCCGGGTCTGCGTGCGAGCCATGCCCAGGCGAGGGCGCACAGGACTCCCAGCCCCAGCAGCACGCCGAGGAACTGGAGCACACGCCACAGCAGGCGTGGCATGGCCCGGGAGGGGCGGATCTCAGCCATGCGCCGCCCCCCTCCCGAAGGACACCGAGCTCGGCCCCAGGAGCGCCTTCAGGTCGGCGAACAGCGGCGAGCTCGGGGTGACGTGGAACCCGTTGCCGAGCCGGAAGGTGGTGAGCCGGTCGCCGTTGCGGAGCTGGATATGCACCTCCGCCGATCCGGGATGGCCTGACAGCACCTGCTTGAGGTTGCCCACCACCCCGGGAGTGCAGCGCACCGTCGGCAGGGTCAGCACCACTGATCCCAAGCCACCATCGGCGCTCACCTGCGGGGCGTGCACGTCCTGGGCCCGCATCCGTGCCCGGTCTTCCGAGTCCTCGACCACTCCTTTGACCGAGACGATGGTGTCCGGGGCCAGGTACTGAGCGACCGCGTCGTAGACCTTCGGGAAGACCGTGACCTCGATGCTGGCTTCCAGGTCCTCCAACATGAGGACCGCGTAGAAGGCCCCTTTCTTGTTGACCCGCCTCGTCACCGACGTGATGAGCCCACACACGGTGGTCTCGCCACGGAAGCCGCCCTCCGCGGCTAGGCTCGAAACCGAATGCTTGCCGTGCTGGAGCAGCACGTGTTCCAGGCCGTTGAGCGGGTGGTCGGAAACATACAGCCCGAGCATCTCCCGTTCGAAGGCCAGCTTCGTGCGTTTGTCCCATTCGTCCAGGTCGGGGACGGGCTGCCTGTCGAGACCACCCTCTTCGCCACCACCACCGAAGTCCCCGAAAAGATCGAACTGCCCGTGTTCCTCGTTCTTCTTGAGTTCGATGACCGAGTCGACGGCGTCCTCGTGGACGGTCATCAGCGACCTCCGGGTGTGCCCCAGCTCATCGAACCCGCCGGCCTTGATCAGCGACTCGATCACCCGCTTGTTGCACATCAACAGGGGGGCTTTGTCGAGGAAGTCGTGGAAGTCCTTGGCCTTTCCCGCCCGGGCCCGTTCCGCGGTCCATGCGGAGACCACCTTGTCGCCGACGTTGCGGACGGCCCCCAGCCCGAAACGGATGTCCTTGCCGACCGGGGTGAAGGCGATCTCGGAGGAGTTGACGTCGGGGGGTAGGACGTGGATCCCCATGCGGCGGCATTCCGCCAGGTAACCGGCGGACTTGTCCTTGTCGTCGCGGACCGACTGCAGCAGCGCCGCCATGTACTCGGTCGGGTAGTTCGCCTTCAGGTAGGCAGTCCAGTAGGAGACCACCCCGTAGGCGGCCGAGTGGGCCTTGTTGAAGGCGTAGTCCGAGAACGGCAACAGGATGTTCCAGAGCACGTCGATGGGTTCCTGGCTGAACCCCCGTTCCTGCATGCCCTTGCTGAAGCGTTCGTAGTGGGCATCCAGCTCCGCCTTCTTCTTCTTGCCCATGGCGCGGCGGAGCATGTCGGCGGCACCCAGCGTGTAGCCGGCGAGCTGCTGGGCGATCGCCATCACCTGCTCCTGGTAGACGATCAGGCCGTAGGTCTCCCCCAGGATCGGCTCGAGGGCCTCCGCGAGCTCCGGGTGGATCGGCTCCACCTTCTCGCGCCCGGTCTTGCGTCGCGCGTACTTGTTGTGCGAGTCGGCCCCCATGGGACCGGGACGATAGAGCGCGCCGACGGCGGAGATGTCCTCGAAGCAGTCGGGTTGCATGGAGCGCAGGAGCTGTCGCATCGGGCCACCGTCGAGCTGGAAGACCCCCAGGGTGTCGCCGCGTTGCAGCAGGTCGTAGGTGGCCGGATCGGTCAGGGGAAGATCCTCCAGCACGATGTCGATGCCGCGGTTGAGTTTGATGTTGTTCACCGCGTCGGCGATCACCGTGAGGTTCCGCAACCCCAGGAAGTCCATCTTGATCAACCCGAGGGATTCGCATCCCGGGTAGTCGAACTGGGTGATGATGGCGCCGTCGGATTCCCGTTTCATCACCGGGATGACGTCCTGCAGAGGGGCGTTCGACATGATCACCCCGGCGGCGTGCACACCCCACTGGCGTTTCAGGCCCTCGATTCCCTTGGCCGCCTCGACCACGGTCTTGACGTCCGGATCCGAGTCGTAGAGGTCGCGAAACTCCTGGCCCTCGGCGTAGCGTTTGTGTTCCGGATTGAACAGCTCCGGCAGCGGAACCCCCTTGCCCATGACGTCGGCGGGCATGGCCTTGGTGATCCGTTCCCCGACGGCGAACGGCATGTCCAGCACCCGGGACGCGTCCTTGACGGCGGCTTTCGCCTTGATGGAGCCGTAGGTGATGATCTGGGCCACCTTGTCGGATCCGTACTTGTGGGTGACGTACTGGATCACCTCGCCGCGGCGGCGATCGTCGAAGTCGATGTCGAAGTCCGGCATGGAGATGCGTTCGGGGTTGAGGAACCTCTCGAACAGCAGGCCGTGTTTGAGGGGGTCGAGGTCGGTGATGCGCATGGCGTAGGCGCACATGGATCCGGCGCCCGACCCGCGCCCGGGACCCACGCGGATGCCGTTGTTCTTGGCCCAGTTGATGAAGTCCGCGACCACCAGGAAGTAGCCGGTGAATCCCATCTTGGCGATGATTCCGGATTCGAACTCGGCGCGTTCGATGACCTCGTCGGGAATGCCGTCGGGGTAGCGCTGGTGGAGTCCCTTCTCCACCTCCTTGTGGAACCAGGAGTCCTCGGTTTCGCCGTCGGGGCAGTCGAAGCGGGGCATGTAGGTGCCGATGCCCTCGTCGAAAACGGTTTCGATGCGTTCCGCGATGGCGAGGGTGTTGTCGCAGGCCTCGGGGATGTCCTTGAACAGGGCCCGCATCTCCTCAGGGCTCTTGAGGTAGTAGCCGGAACCGTCAAACCTGAACCGGTCGGTCTGGGCCTTGCGGGAACCCGCCGAGACGCACAGCAGGGTGTCGTGGGCATCGGCATCCTCGGCGTGCACGTAGTGGAGGTCGTTGGTGGCCACCAGGGGCAGGTTCAGGTCCTTGGCGATGCGGAGCAGGTCGCGTCTCACCTTGTTCTCGATCGACAGGCCGTGGTCCATCAGCTCGACGTAGAAATTGCCCTCCCCGAAGATGTCGCGGAACTCCGCCGCCGCGGCCCGGGCGTTGTCGTACTGGCCGAGCCGGAGGAAGGTCTGGACCTCACCCGAGGGGCAGCCCGTGGTGGCGATCAGCCCCTTGCCGTATTCGTTCAGAAGCTCCCGGTCGGCGCGGGGCTTGTAGAAGAACCCCTCCAGGGAGCTCCGGGAGCTGAGCTTGAACAGGTTGTGCATGGCCTGCTTGTCGGAGGCCCACATCGTCATGTGGGTGTAGGCGCCCTTCGATGAGACGTCGTCGCCGGTGCCGTCGCCGAACTGCACCCGCTTGCGTTCGGTGCGGTGGGTGCGGGGGGTGAGGTAGGCCTCCAGACCGATGACGGGTTTGACGTCATAGTTCTTGGAGGCCTTGTAGAACTCGTAGGCCCCGTAGAGGTTCCCGTGATCCGTGATCGCCAGCGCCGGCATGCCCATGCGTTCCGCGCCCTTGAACAGGTCATGAACGCGCGCGGCGCCGTCGAGCATCGAGAACTCCGTGTGGCAGTGCAGGTGCACGAACGTATCCCCCACGACTGCTCCTTCCATCCGACCCGAACGGGCACCAACCCTACCCCGGGATGCGGATCGGACCCTCACGGGCCGGTGGGAACCGCGTAAGCTGACCCCCATGCCCCAACCGGACCACCTGCGCTGCTCGGACGCGGATCGCACGGCCATCGAACAGCTGCTGACCGATGCCTACTCCGACGGCCGCCTGACGCGCGAGGAGCACGACGAACGCCTCAACAGAACCTGGGAGGCGAAAACCTTCGGGGATCTTCGGGAGATCACCACCGATCTGGTACCCACCGATCCCAGGCCCGCCTCGTATCTGGTGGAGAGAACCCGGGGCGACCAGTCATGTGCGCTGGTCGATCCGGCGGGGGCGGGGCCGGGAAGCGAGAACATCATCGCGATCTTCGGGGACGCGAAACGGGGCGAGGGCTGGCGGGTGCGCACCAACACCTACGTGAACACGGTCTTCGGTGACGTGAAGCTGGACCTGACCAAGGCCGTTTTCGATTCGGTCTCCTCCCAGTTGAACGTCATGGTGGCCATGGGAGACGTGGTCCTGCGGGTGCCCGCCGGGGTCAGGGTTCGCAACGAGACCGCCTGCATCTTCGGGGACGTGGGGGTGGCCGGCCTGGAGCCTGACGAGAACGGCCCGGAGCTGGTGCTGACCGGGTTCTGCATCTTCGGGGACGTCAAGGTGTACGGCCCGAAGCACAAAGCTTTCTTCAAGAAGTTCAAGGAGTTGCTCTGAAAGTGTCGGGCCAGCCCCACCCCGGGTCTCGGGCCAGCGGGATGGGAACACGGTCCGCTGGGGTGAAGAGTGAGACCATGAACACGAACCGCACCTTTCAACCTCCCCTCGGGGGAACCATCGCCTACCTACTGCTCGGCTTTCCCGTCATGCTGATCGCCTTCGTTATGGTCATGACCTTCACGGCGCTCGGGATCGGTACGGCCGTCGTCTGGGTTGGCATCCCCATCCTGACCTTCGCCCTACTGGTGGCCCGCGGGTTCGCCACCATGGAGCGGCACGCCCAGGCGAGACTCTTCGGACGCGAACCGGCAGCACTGCACTATCGACAGCGTCGGGAAGGGGATTCCTGGTTCAAGGCGATGTTCAACGTCATCTCCGATCCCCAATCATGGCTCGATGTCCTGTGGGTGCTCGTGGGCTTCATCACTTCCACCTTCACCTGGGCGCTCGCCCTGGTTTGGACGGCTCTGTGCACGGGGCCGGTGACAGGCCCCGTTTCCGCCCTGCTCAACGAGATCTTCCACTCGCAGGGCGGCGGTCTCGCCTACCTCTACTGGTGGGGCACGGGTTTCACTCCCATGTTGAACCCGACCCTCGTGAGGATCCTCGACGCACTCGTCTACATAGTGGTGGGATTGCTCGCCATCAAGCTGGCGCCACCGGTGTTTCGCGGACTGGCCTGGTTGCGCGGCTCGGTGGGCGATGCCCTGCTGAACCTGAGGGCCCGCAACAATGCCCGAATCACTCAGCTCCGCGACTCCCGGGCCGCGGTGCAACGCGCCGAGACCGGGGCCCTGCGGAAACTGGAGCGCGACATCCACGACGGCCCGCAGCAGCGACTCGTGCGACTCAACATGGATCTGGCCCGCGCCCGCAGGCAGCTGGATCAGGACCCGGAACGGGCCCGCGAGATGCTGGGGAATGCCATGGCCCAGACCCAGGAAACCCTCGCTGAGTTGAGGCAGTTGTCCCGCGGCATCGCACCGCCGGTGCTGGTCGACCGTGGGCTCGAGGCCGCCATCGACGAGACCGCCGCGCGCTCCGCCATCCCGGTGACCGTCTACTCCAGCATCCCCGAAAAGCTGCCCGATCACGTCGAGCAGGCGGCCTACTTCGTGATCTCCGAGGCCTTGGTCAACGCCAACAAACACTCCGGGGCCACCACGATCGACCTGATCACCGCGGTCCAGGACGGTTGGCTGTACGCCACCATCACCGACGACGGCGTGGGCGGCGCCTCGACGGCCAAGGGCCACGGCCTGGCGGGTCTGGAGGAACGCCTCCAAGGAGTCGACGGCAGGCTGACCGTCACATCCCCAGCCGGGGGGCCGACCACGATCGAGGCGGTGATCCCTTGCGGGTCCTGATAGCCGACGACTCGGTCCTGCTGCGTGAGGGCCTGGCGTTGATCCTGGGCGACGGCGGTCACGAAGTGATCGCCGCTGTCGGGAGCGGAACGGAACTGGTGCCTCGCGCACTGGAGCTGCGTCCCGAACTGATCATCACCGACATCCGCATGCCCCCATCGAACACTGACGAAGGCCTGCGGGCCGCTGTCGAGATCCGCAGCCGTTGGGGTGAGGCCCCGATCCTGTTGCTGAGCCAGTATGTCGTGGCCGCCTACGTTCAGGAGCTGCTCGCCGACGGCGGTGCCCACCTCGGGTATCTCCTCAAGGACAGGGTCGCCGACATCGACACCTTCCTGGAAGCTGCGGATCGTGTCGCGGAGGGCGGGCTGGTTCTCGATCCCGAGGTGGTGGCGCAGGTCCTGGGGCGTGGCCGCAAGGCGGACCCCGTCGCCCAGCTGAGCCCCAGGGAGAGAGAAGTCCTGGGGCTGATGGCCGAGGGTCACACCAACGCCGGCATAGCGAAACGCCTGGTGGTGACGGAAGGGGCGATCGAGAAGCACACCCAGCGCATCTTCTCCAAGCTCGGTCTCCACCCGGACCCGGGCATTCACCGCCGGGTGAAGGCCGTGCTGACCCTGCTCTCCAGTTGATACCCCCGCCCCGCGGGGACTCGAGAATTCAAAACTCGAAGTTCACTCACGGCGATCCCCGAGTTCGCCCTGATTGGGAATCTTGCCGGTCGGCACGCGGTCTGTGGATCAGCTCACGGACCGCCCACCGATCAGCGAGTTCCTTGGTCCGAGGAAAACTCGCGAACAAGGCCCGCTGCCATCGATGATCCCGACATGTTCTTCAATGAGCCGCCCCTCAGCAGCGAATGATCACGGTCCCGAGCGCGACCGGACCCGTTTCGAAACCGCGACTGCTCGATTCCGGTCATACGTACTACATCGTGGAAGGAAACTCTCTTGTGATGATTGCGCTCAGCGCTCAAGGCCTCCATCGTGTCGCCACGACCGGACGGACCGAGACCAGCATTCTGCATGGATGCGATCTGGAGTTGCGGGGAGGTGGTCTAACCGCGGTCGTGGGGCACTCCGGTTCCGGGAAATCTTCGCTGCTGATGTGTCTGAGTGGCTTGGACGAACCGACTTCCGGCACGGTGACGATCAACGGTCGCGACGTCTATCAGCAGTCCGCTGCCAAGCGGGCGAAGATGCTCCGCTCCGAGGTCGGCTTCGTCTTCCAGCAGTACAATTTGGTGCCCTTCCTCACCGTTGAGGAGAACATTGCTCTTCCTTTCCTGCTCGACCACGAACCGGCACCCCATGACCTGGTCCGGGACCTCATCGAGTCGTTCGGCCTGAGCCGTTGCAGCCGCACACCAGCCCGCTTGCTCTCCGGTGGTGAACAGCAGCGAACAGCGCTCTGCCGGGCGCTCGCACGCCACCCCGGTATCGTATTCGCGGACGAGCCAACAGGTGCTTTGGATTCGCAGAGCACGCAGATCGTTCTCGAAACCCTCCGGAGAATGGCCGATAAGGGACAGATGATCATCATGGTCACCCACGATCTCGACGCGGCCGCCACGGCGGACAGGATCGTGATCATGCACGACGGCCGAACCGTGAGACATCTTGGCCGCTGTACCAGCCAAGAACTGCTGCAACTCATGACCGATCCGAAAGCGTGAAATCATGCAGCGATACGTGATCAGAATGTTCGCTGATGACTGGAAGCAGTGGGTGCCAGCCATCGCTGTGGTAGCGGTGATGGCGACCATGAGGTTTATTCACGGCCATCCTCAAGTGTGGTCTGACTAGGGATTTCGCTGGCTGATGCGCCGCCCATGAATAAACCTCCATGATTGGGCTGTGTGTTCACCAGTTCGCGTGGACCAGTGACTCACGGTTCCGCGCTGCGGCAGGTGCCTCGGGTGTCTCGGTTACGGAGTTCCAGATCCTCTCGGTCACGATCTACGCCGTGGTTGCTCTCATCTCGTGGATTTCCCTGACTGTGGTGGGACGGGCCAGTATCCACGCCACTCACCGAACCTACGCCCTGTTGTTGCTGCTCGGGGCAGCTCCAGCCGCGGTTTTCGGGTCGACGATTCTTCTCCTGGTCATTGTCAGTCTGTGTGGCGCGCTCCTTGGAGCACTCGTGTCGGCGTTGTTGAGTTTCTGGGTCGTTCCGGCATTCAACGCAATGATCTCGCCGACAGCCCGCCTGCCGGAATACGCACTCACTGCGTGGGCTCCCGTCGTCGCCATCGTCGCAAGTGTCCTCACCGCTTTGGTGGGTGGACTTTCACCAGCGTTTCATGCGTCCCGCGTACGTCCCGGTGCGGTTCTGAGACCCCCCGATGGCCTTGACCGAGACTCAGCCTCCGGCCTCCGGATCGTGTGTGGTGCGTTTTTCCTCATCGTCGCATCAGGTCTCGTCGCCTCCGCCGGATTCGCTGGCCCGCTAGGGGTGACCGGTCCTGGCCCGATGTTCAATCTGGCCGTCACCGCGGGCGGCAATGCCCTCATGGCCGTCCATCTCCTGTGCCCACAGCTCATGAGCTTCATCTTCTGGACGCTCAACGGCCTTTTCTCACGCATGGGCCTTGTCGTTCCTACCCTGGGTGTCCGTTCTGCCGCGTCCCGCGTTGGCACCAGCACCACAACGGTTGCTCCGCTGGCTGTTGGCCTGGGAGGTATCGGGCTGCTGTTGTGTGCTGTGAAGTCCGTCATCGCGTTCACCGATACGCTTCAGCCGGGAACCCGGGCAGACCTGACCGACGTGTGGATGATAGTTGCCGTCGTCGCCATATCGATGCTGGCCACCAGTGCCGCCGTGGTTGCCCTGTCGGCACGCGGCCGGGAACGCGAAATCGCTCTTCTTCAAGCGGCAGGTATGCAAGGACGACACATCGGCGCCCTGATCGCGGCCGAGAGTTTCGCTATGTCTTTGGCCGCCTCCATCGCGGCCGCTGTTCCCGTCATGGCCGGAGGGCTCGTCTGCGCCCTTGCGTCGAGGGCAACGCTCACAAGTGGCAGCTCGGTGGTTGTGTGGCCCGTATCAGAGATGCTGTGGGGATTGGTCGCTTCGTGGGGTGCTCTTTTTCTCATACTCCTCGTGCCTGCGTTGACACCGCTTCAACGAGGAGCGGGGACACAGCTGCGCAGGCAGGAGAACTGACGTGTCCGGGGAATTCAGTGCTGCAGAACCACGGGAATTATCCCTCACCGCTGTTTCGCTGGTATTGGTCACATTCGCCTGCTCTGGAGAGCCAGCAAACTTCAACCAGGTCAGCAAACAAACGGTAGATCAACCTGGATCATCACCTCTGTATTTGCTCCCGAAATCGACTCAGGAGGAGAAGAAGGTCTTCAGGCTGGTCTCGGGGGCATCCGTCAGATCAGAAGGAACGCTGAGGGTGACCTCTTTGCTTTCGTCGGAGGTCATGTTCACCTTCATGTCCATCTTTGCCTTCTGCCCCTGAGAGGTCACATCGGCTTCGAGTTCCAGGGCAAAGTTTTTCATATGATAGGTGTTCTTATCCACTACCAGGGTGAGTAGGCGGCGACTGTTCGACAAATTTTCGATACGGCTGCTGGATCCAGTTTTTTGGCGATATTCATCAGAGCTTCATGCGAGGGAATCAGCTGAACAATATAGTTTCCACCCTCTTCCTTTGCACCCACCTTTTCAGGATTTTCCGCATACATCTCCACTGAGGCCATGGAGGACTGTTGCATGTGATCAAGCAGGCTCCGAGCTCCTTCCTCAGACAGTTTCTCCTGTCCCTTCTTGTCGGCACCTGCCCCCTGCCCCAATCGGGTGTAGGCGTGATAGCCCTCTCCCTCCTGCTGAAAGAGCATATAGAGTTTCACATCACTGGTTTTCCCGGAGCCGGCTGAAACTTTCATATCGACCCCGACCTCACTCATACGCTGATCACCGGACTCCTTGGAGTCCAGATCCATGTCCATCTTCATCGTCATGTTGTCCACCGACATCGTGAGCGCGGCATGCATGGTCACAGTCCGGTCATGATCTGAGATGAGTTGCTGTGACGTGCCGCGATTCGTGGCCTTGTTCAAGATATCGCTGGCATCAAGGTTCGGGTCGGAATCGATTTGTGGCGCACTTCGTCCGCAGGCGGCGAGAGCGAAAGCCGTGCAAACAATGACCGTAAGAAAACGACTTCGAAACACAGTGAACTCCCCCTGTCACATCGCTTGAAGTTCAGTTCAAGATACGGGAGGGCCAGGCCAGCGCGTCACTTCGAGGATCGGCACACCCCGTCCGCCAGTTCAGCACTCAGAGCGCCCAATCGTTCCAGGTCCCCCGGCATGTCCGCCCCGTCGCTCGCCAGGCAACGCACCAGGGCGGAGCCGACTATGACCGCGTCCGCGTAGGCGCCGACCTCCGCGGCCTGGTCGCCGTTGCCGACACCCAGGCCGATACCGACCGGCAGGTCCGGATCGATCTCCCGGGCGCGGGCGGCGATCACCGGAGCAGCCAGCGAGGTGCCCCGGCGCACGCCGGTCACCCCCATGACGCTGGTGGCGTATACCCAGCCCCGGCAGGCCGCCATGGTCATGGCGATGCGCTCCGAGGTGCTGGAGGGGGCGATCAGGAAGATCCTGTCGAGGCCGTGGGCGTCGGTGGCGGCGATCCATTCGTCGGCCTCGTCCGGGGTGAGGTCAGGGGTGATGACGCCCGCTCCCCCGGCGGCGGCGAGGTCGCGGGCGAATGCATCAGGCCCGTACTGTTCGATCAGGTTCCAGTAGGTCATCACCACCGGGGTCTTGCCGCACGAGGCGACGGTCTCGGCGGCGGTGAAGGCGTCGCGGGTGCGCACCCCCCGGGCGAGGGCCCTGGTGGTGGCGTGCTGTATGACGGGGCCGTCGAGGAAGGGATCGGAGTAGGGCATCCCGATCTCCACCATGTCGGCCCCCTCGCACAGGACGCGGTAGGCCTCGCAGCTCTTCGCGACGTCCGGGTAACCGACCGGCAGATAGCCGACGAAGGCAGCCCGCCCCTGGGCGCGGCAGGTGGCCAAGACCTTGCCGGAGATCCCCAGGCGGGTGGAGTCCGTGAAGTTGTTCATTCCATCTCTCCCACGACTTGATCGGGTTCACCGGACATTCCGAACCAGCCGAAGGCAGTGGCGACGTCCTTGTCGCCCCGCCCGGACAGGCACACCAGGATGCGGGGACGTGTTTCGGGTTGCTCCCCGGTCAGTTTCAGGGCCAGCCGCCTGGCACCCGCGACGGCGTGCGCGGACTCGATCGCGGGAATGATTCCCTCGGTCCGGGTCAGCAGCTGGAAGGCGTCCATCGCCTCGACATCGGTGACAGGTTCGTAGCCGGCCCTGCCGGTCTCGGCCAGCCAGGCGTGTTCGGGACCGACCCCCGGGTAGTCGAGTCCGGCGGAGATCGAGTGCGATTCCATGGTCTGCCCGTCCTCGGTCTGGAGCACGAAGGTGCGGGCGCCGTGCAGCACCCCGGGGCGGCCCGCGCCGATCTTCGCCGCGTGACGCCCGGTCTCGATGCCCTCACCAGCGGCCTCGATGCCGAGCAGGTGCACGGATTCGTCGGGGATGAAGTCGGCGAACGCACCGATGGCGTTGGAACCACCGCCGACGGCCGCCACCACCCAGTCTGGAAGGCCACCGTGTTCCTCGAGCATCTGGGCGCGGGCCTCGGTGGAGATCACCCGCTGGAGCTCCCGGACCAGGTAGGGGAAGGGGTGCGGCCCGCCGACCGTCCCGAGCAGGTAGTGGGTGTTCTCGACGCTCGACACCCAGTCCCGCATCGCCTCGTTCATCGCGTCCTTCAGGGTGCGGGAACCGGATGCGACGGCGTGGACCTCGGCTCCCAGCAGCTGCATCCGGGCCACGTTGAGGGCCTGGCGTTCGGTGTCCAGCTGCCCCATGTAGATGCGGCACTCCAGGCCGAGCAGGGCGGCCGCCGTCGCGGTGGCGACACCGTGCTGCCCGGCCCCGGTCTCCGCGATCACGCGGGTTTTCCCCATCCGTTTGGTGAGCAGCGCCTGGCCGAGCACATTGTTGATCTTGTGCGCGCCGGTATGGTTCAGGTCCTCACGTTTGAGGAGGATCGTGGCATTCCCGCAGTGCCTGGAGAAGTTCTCGGCCACCGTCACGGGGGTCGGTCGCCCCGCATAGTTGCGTTGCAGACCAGCTAGTTCGGCCTGGAAGACCGGATCGGCCTGGGCGGCCCGGAACTCGGCGTCCAGTTCCGCCAGGGCGGCGCGCAGCGCCTCCGGCACGAACGTTCCGCCGAACCGGCCGAAATGGCCTCGGGCATCGGGAAGTGCGGTCATGCGCAGCAGCCTACTGGTTCCCGCAGGCGCGGACGTCACCTTTCCGAATCGCCGAGGCTCATCGATGCTGCCCTGGTTCCGATCGCCACCGCCTGGTTCCTGTTCTCCTGCGACAGGTCTTTCGGTCCGGGCCGTTCCCCAGTCCTCCGGAGAACGATAACCCACCGGTCGGCGCGGTCAGTCGATCGATGCGAACTCCTCCACGGCGGCGCGGGGATCGCCGTGCCGAACCAGCGCCTCCCCGACGAGGATGGCGTCGGCTCCCTCCTGACGCACCCTGCGGGCGTCGTCGAGGCTGAGGATCCCGGACTCGGCGACCTTGACCCGGTCGTCGGGGATGAGAGAGGCGAGTTTCCCGAACTGGTCGAGATCCACCTCGAGGGTCTTCAGGTCCCGGTTGTTGATCCCGATCACCTCAACCCCTGCGCTGACGGCCCGTTCCACCTCTTCCTCGGTGTGGGTCTCCACCAGCGCGGTCATGCCCAGCGCGTCGGTCAGGTCCAGGAAGGCCCGCAGCTCCACGTCGCTGAGGGCGGCAGCTATGAGCAACACCAGGTCGGCACCGTGAACCCGGGCCTCGTAGAACTGGTAGGGGTGCACCATGAAGTCCTTGCGGAGCAGCGGGGCCTCCACTGCCTCGCGGACCGCATCGAGATCCGTCAGCGAACCGTTGAACCGCCGCCTCTCGGTCAGCACGGAGATCGCGGCAGCTCCCCCTGCTGCGTAGTCGACGGCAAGCGCCGCGGGATCCGTGATTTCGGCCAGGTCCCCCTTGGAGGGTGAGCGGCGTTTCACCTCGGCCATGACGGCCAGCCCGGGGGCTCGCAGAGCGGGGACCACAGAGCGCGCCGGTTGTACCTCCCGCGCCAACTCCAGCAGTTTCTCGAAGGGCTGATCGGCTTGGCGAACGGCCAGGTCCTCCCTGACCCCGGTGATGATCTCGTCGAGCACGGTCATGTGGTTTCTCCCAACTTTGCGGCGCGGCGGAGCGCGGTGATGACGGCGGCCGCCTTGTGCGAACACTCGGCGTCCTCTCTCCCAGGAACGGAGTCGGCGACGATTCCCGCGCCCGCCTGGACGTGGGCGATGCCGTCCTTGAGCACGGCGGTACGGATCGCGATGGCCACGTCCGAGTTGCCTGCGAAGTCGAAATAGCCGACCACGCCGCCGTAGAGCCCGCGGCGGCTGACCTCCAGGTGATCGATGATCTCCATTGCCCGCACCTTCGGCGCCCCGGAGAGGGTGCCAGCTGGGAAGCAGGACAAGGTGGCGTCCAGCGCGGTGCGCCCCTCGGCCAGTCGTCCGCTGACTGCAGCTTCCAGGTGCATGATGTGGCTGTAGCGGTGGATCTGCATGAACTCGTGGACGGTGACGCTGCCGGGTTCACAGATACGCCCCAGGTCGTTGCGTCCGAGATCCACCAGCATCAGATGCTCAGCACGCTCCTTCGGATCCGCCAGCAGTTCGGCGGCCAGCTCCCTGTCCTCTACCTCGGTGCTGCCCCGTGGTCGCGAACCGGCGATGGGCCGGGTGGTGGCCACGCCGTTCTGGACCGTCACGAGAGCCTCAGGGCTGGAGCCGATGACTGCGAACCCGGGCAGCCGCAGCAGGTAGAGGTAGGGACTGGGGTTGGTCAATCTGAGGGCCCGGTATACCTCCAGCGCATCGGAGTCGGTGGGCACGTCGAAGCGCTGTGAGACCACCACCTGGAAGGCTTCCCCAGCCTCGATCTCAGCGATGGTGGCCCGAACCGCCTGCTCATACTCAGCCGAGGTGCGTTGCCGCCTGATCTCGAGGTCGACCAGGCCGTCACGTGCCGGTTCCACCAGGGAGGGGACCGGCTCGGCGAGCCGCTCGGCCATTTCCTCGATGCCGACCAGCGCCTCGTGATAGGCCCGTTCCACGCCCTCATCGGTGCCGTCGTAGTTGATGGCGTTGACGATCAAGTACACCTCGTGCGTCTTGTGGTCCAGCACCGCGACCTGGGATGCGAGCATCATCACCAGCTCGGGAAGCCTGAGGTCGTCGGTGCAGGTATCCGGCAGCGTCTCCAGCCGCCGCACCACGTCGTAGCCGAGGTAACCGACCATCCCGGCGTGGAACGGTGGTAGTCCCTCGGTGGCCGGTGTGGCGAGTTCGGCGAGGGTCTGACGCAGAACATCGAGCGGATCGCCGTCACCGATGCCGGTCAGTTCCCGCCCCAGCCAGACGGCCTTCCCGCCGCGCTCCGTGAGGGTGGCAGCGGAACGCACCCCGACGAAGGAGTAGCGGGACCACACACCTTCCGAGGCCGATTCCAACAAGAAGGTTCCCTCGCGTGCCCCGCACAGGGTGGCGTACAGGCCGATCGCGGTGAGGTGATCGGCCAGCAGGCGGGTGTGGACTGTGATCACGCGGCGGGTCTTCGCCAGCTCGGTGAATTCGGCGAGGGATGGCGAGATGTTCAGCATTCGACGTCGCTTCCGGTCAGCTCGGCGAAGAAACAGGTGGCGTTGCCCGTGTGGCAGGCAGCTCCGGTCTGTTCGACGCGTAGCAGTACCGTATCGCCGTCGCAGTCCACATGAACGGAGAGCACGCGCTGGTGGTTGCCGGAGGTTTCTCCCTTGACCCAGTAGATCTGTCGGCTGCGGGACCAGTAGGTGGCCCGGCCACTCGTCAAGGTGCGGGCCAGGGCCTCCTCGTCCATCCAGGCCAGCATCAGCACCTGCCCGGAGGCGACGTCCTGGGCGACTGCCGGAACGAGCCCGTCGGCGTTGAACCGCACCCGGGCGGCCACGTCCTCACGCAATCTCATGGAGCCATTCTTCCCGTAACCTCTTGGCCTGACCAACCCGAAAGGCCGTGAAAGGGCCACAGAAATTCCGAGACCCCTGCAGAATTCCGACCACGCGAACCTCGTCAGTGATGCGGGAGCCGAGGTCGACAGGTCGTGGTCAGAATCGTGAGGTCGAGCATCAGCGAACGTCACTCCCGGAGGGATCGGTGGAGTTGGGTTTCGGGCGACGGGTCAACCGGACCAGAACGAGGACGCCCCACGCGACCAGGATCACGGACGCGAGGACGATGCCCGCGGCCGGGGGGAGAAGCCCGAGGACGACCTCCTGGTCCTGCGCGCTCACGGAGATGATCAGCAGGGCGCCCGCCAAGGTCCCGATCAGCCAGCCCACCAGGTACAGGGGCGTGTCGCCAAGGCCTGCGGTGGTGGCAGGAGTGAAGGTCCGGGCGTAGTCCCGGGGGCTCCCGAAGGCCTGCCGCGGCGAGGTGCCACTGTCGGCGGTGTGGGATTCGACGGTCCAGACGGCCTCCTGGACCTGTTTCTCGTCCACGCCCCGGAAGCGAAGATGGCGTGCGAGTTCTGCCGTGTACTTGTCCGTTTTCTCATTCATCGTGGTCGGCCTCTCTGCCGAGGATCCGTGTCATCGACCGGGACAGCGTGTCCCATTGGGTTCGTTGCCGGGCCAGAAGTCCCAAGCCGGCCTGCGTCGGCCGGTAGTACTTCCTCGCCGGGCCCCGCTCGGCGGTCCGCCAGCTACCCGTCACGAGCCCCTTGGTCTCCAGGGTCCGCAGGGCCGGGTAGAGGGTCCCCCCGGGGATGGCGCCCCAGCCATGTTTTTCGAGTTCCTGTGCGATTCCGTACCCGTGGAGGGGGCGGCGGCCGAGGATCCCGAGGACCGCTGCGGGGAGCAGGCCCCGCTGCCACTCCGGGGGCCATGCGCTGGTTGCCATACAGTCAGTAAACCACCTAGCTATATAGATTGTCAACCTATTTCGAAAATTGACTTTCTCGGTCGTTGCCAGCGGACACGGAGGCGCAGGGTTGGTCCGCCCCGCTCAAGGACGGCTCGGGTGGTTCTCGCCGACGGGTTGCGTTTCGCCGGTGAATTTGCCATGCTTCTCCGCGGCGTCAAGGAAGGCGCCGGGCCCGGTTCGCCGGGTGAGCGAGAGGGTTGAATCATGCGAGGAAAGCAGCTTGGTCGCGGCACCGCGGCGCGTCTGCTGCGTCCTGCCGTTTCAACCCGTCCAACGAACTCCGCGCAGTCCCGCTGAGTTCCGGGGCACGGAGCCCTCTCGCAGTCACACTCACATGCCTCGTTTCCGAGAGGTCTCTGGTTGCCCCTGTCAATATTTCGAGGCCCCGCGTATGGGTGCTGCCCATCGCGGATCCTCCCGAATCAGGAGAACCATCATGTCCATCTACCCGGTGCCGCTGAGCGGCACCGTGAACACCCTCATGTGGACCGACGAGACCGGCATCGAGGAGGCCGCGATCAGGCAGCTCCGCAACGTCTCCGCCCTTCCGTGGACCCACGGGCTGCGCGTCATGCCCGACGTCCACTACGGGAAGGGAGCCACCGTCGGATCCGTGATCGCCATGCATCAGGCCGTCGCCCCCGCCGCGGTCGGTGTCGACATCGGCTGCGGTATGACGGCGGTGCGCACCAACCTGGGTCCCGACCGGCTTCCCGACGATCTCGGCCGGCTCCGCCGCACCATCGAGCGGGGCGTCCCGGTCGGGAACGGGGCGCACAAGGACCACTCCCCCACCATCGACCGGCACGGCAGGCTGAAGCGCCGGTTCAAGGAGATGCGGGAGGGTTTCGAGTCACTGCAGGCCCGCCGACTCGCGCGTTCCTTCGGGAGGCTCGAGACCAAGGCCGTGAACCAGATCGGCACGCTCGGCGGCGGCAACCACTTCATCGAGCTGTGCGCCGGGGACGACGACCGCATCTGGGTGACCCTGCACTCCGGCTCCCGCGGCATCGGCAACCGGCTGGCGCAGGAACACATGGAGGTCGCCCAGTCCCTCACCCACAACAAGGGCCTGGTGGACCGGGACCTGGCCGTGTTCCTGAGCCACACCCCGCAGATGGAGGCCTACCTCCACGACCTGCGGTGGGCGCAGTCCTACGCGCTGCTCAACCGTGACGTGATGCTCGCCAGCATCTGCGACGACCTCTCACGGCACATCCCCCGGATCGCCTTCGAGGACCCGATCCGCTGCCACCACAACTACGTGGCCGTGGAGACCTACGACGACCTGGAGCTGATCGTCACCCGGAAGGGGGCGATCCGGGCCGGGAAGGACGATCTGGGCGTGATTCCCGGCTCCATGGGAACCGGCTCGTACATCGTGCGGGGGCTCGGCAACCCGGCCTCCTACGAGTCGGCATCGCACGGCGCGGGCCGGAGAATGTCGCGGAGCCAGGCCAAGCAGCGGTTCACCACCGAGGACCTGGCCGAGCAGACCAGGGGAATCGAGTGCCGCAAGGATCCCGGCGTGATCGACGAGATCCCTGCCGCCTACAAGGACATCGACGAGGTGATCCGGGCGCAGTCCGATCTGGTCGAGGTCGTGGCACGGCTCCGGACCCTGCTGTGCATCAAGGGCTGAACCGGGATCGCCTCAGGTGCCGTCCACCGGGGCGACCCCCATGCCCCGAGCCCGTAGGCTTGGGGCATGAGCCTTGCTTCCCGGCAGCGCGAGTCGCTGTGCGATCTGATGTCCGAACTCGGGCCGCTGGCCCCCACCAGGTGCGACGGCTGGAATGTCGGCGACCTGGCCGCGCACCTGTGGATCCGGGAGCACAAACTGGCTTCGCTGCCCGGGATCGGCTCGAAACGGTTCGCCGAGCTCACCGGACGCATCCAGGTCGAGGCCCTGCACCTGAAGGGGTTCCCGGCCCTGGTCAGGGAGCTGCGCCGCCCGGGCTGGGTGATGCGCCCGCTCGACGGCATCGTCAATGCGGTGGAGTTCTTCATCCACCATGAGGACGTGCTGCGCGCGAACGGCCGGACCCAGTACCTCACCGATAAGGATCAAGCGGAGTTGCTGCGCACCGCCCGGGTGCTGGCCTTCCGGGCACAGCGCGCCTGGGGTGGCCAGCTCATCCTGGTTCCCACCGTCGGTGAAGTCATCCGTTACGGCAGGGGAAACCGGCCGCTGCGCCTCGCGGGTCCGCCCTCGGAGCTGCTGCTGTTCCTGACGGGCAGGGAAGCCGACATCGAGATCACGGCCGAACCTGAGACCGTCGAGGAGTTCCGGAAGGCCGTCGGCAACCTGTAGCGGCCCGGGCCCGCCCGGTCAGGTCAGTTTCTCCATCAGCAGTTCCCGGACCCGGGCGGCATCCGCCTGGCCCCTCATGGCCTTCATGACCTGACCGATGAGCGCCCCCACCGCCTGGTGCTTGCCACCTCGGATCTTCTGGGCCACCTCCGGGTTCGCGGCGATCACGTCCTCGACGGTCGCGTTCAGCGCGCCGTCATCTGAGACCACCTTCAGGCCTCGCCCGGCGACCACCTCGACGGGCCTGCCCTCGCCCGCGATGACACCGTCGAACACTGCGCGCGCCAGCTTGTCGGTCAGCTCGCCCGCATCCACCATCGCCTGGGTTTCCGCTACATCGGCCGGGGTGACGCCGAGCGCCTCCAATTCGACGCCGGCCTCGTTGGCCCGGCGGGCCAATTCGCTCAGCCACCATTTCCGGGCCGATTGCGGGGAGGCCCCCGCGGCCACCGTCGCCTCGATCAGGTCCAGGGCCCCGGCGGCCACGACGGCTGCCATGGTCCTGGCATCGATGTCCCATTCCTCGGCCAGGCGCCTGCGGCGCTCGGCGGGGGGTTCGGGAAGCGTGGCGCGCAGTTCCTCGATCCACTCCGCGCTGGGCGCCACGGGCACGAGATCCGGTTCGGCGAAGTAGCGGTAGTCCTGCGCCTCCTCCTTGGAGCGACCAGGGCTGGTTGAGCCGTCGCCCTCGTGGAAGTGCCGGGTTTCCTGCGTGACCCGTCCCCCGTCCGCGAGAATCGCGGCCTGGCGGCGCATCTCGAAGGTGACGGCACGTTCGATGGAACGAAGCGAGTTCACGTTCTTGGTTTCGGTGCGGATTCCCAGTTCCGCCGATCCCTTGGGGGCCAGCGACACGTTCGCGTCGCAGCGCAGCGAACCCTGTTCCATGCGCACGTCCGAGACGTCGAGGGCGCGCATCAGGTCACGCAGGTGGGCGACGTAGGCGCGCGCCACCTGCGGGGCCTTCGCTCCGGTGCCGAGGATGGGCCGGGTGACGATCTCGATCAGCGGCATGCCGGCCCGGTTGTAGTCGATGACGGAGTGGTCGGCCCCGTGGATGCGTCCCGTCGCCCCGATGTGGGTCAGTTTGCCGGCGTCCTCCTCCATGTGCGCGCGTTCGATCTCGACCACGAAACTCTCCCCGTCGACCTCCAGTTCGACCTGGCCGTCGAAGGCGATCGGTTCGTCGTACTGGGAGGTCTGGAAGTTCTTGGTCATGTCCGGGTAGAAGTAGTTCTTCCGCGCGAACCTGCCCCACGGCGCGATCCGGCACCCGAGCGCCAGGCCGATGCGGATCGCGGATTCGACGGCTTTCGCGTTGACCACGGGAAGCGCGCCCGGCAGGCCGAGGCACACGGGGCAGGTCTGGGTGTTCGGTTCCGCCCCGAACTCGGTGGAGCAGCCGCAGAACATCTTCGATTTCGTGTTGAGTTCGACGTGAACCTCCAGCCCAAGCGCCGGGTCGTAGTTCTCGATGACCTCGTCGAAGTCCATCAGGTCCGTCATCACCACACCGCCCTCGTTCCGTCGAGGGGCTTCGCCCGCTTGAGCAGCGGCCCCTCCAGCCTGTCCTCCAGGGTTGCCTCGATGAACCCACCCACCCGGTAGAGCCGGTCGTCGGCCAGCGGGGGAGCGATCACCTGCAACCCGACGGGCAGCCCCTCCTCGCTCAAACCGACGGGGAAACTCGCCGACGCATTGCCGGCGAGGTTCGACGGGATGGTGCACAGGTCCGCCTTGTACATGGCCATCGGGTCGCTGGTGCGCTCCCCCAGCCTGAACGCGACGGTGGGTGTGGTGGGCGAGACCAGCACGTCGCATTCGGCGAAGGCCGCCTCGAAGTCGCGGGCCACGAGGGTGCGGACCTTCTGGGCGGATCCGTAGTACTGGTCGTGGTAGCCGCTGGACAGGGCGTAGGTGCCTATGATGAGCCGGCGTTTGGCCTCGCGTCCGAAACCCTGTCCTCTGGTGAATGAGGTGACGGCTTCCATGTCGCGCGACCCGTCGTCGCCGAGCCGCAGCCCGTAGCGCACCGCGTCGAAGCGCGCGAGGTTGCTGGACAGTTCCGCCGGCATGATCAGGTAGTAGGCGGCCAGGGCGTACTCGAAGTGCGGGCAGGACACCTCCACCACCTCGGCACCGCCGTCGCGCAGCCACTGGACGGCCTCGGTGAAGCGGGTCTCGACGGCGGCGTCGTAGCCCTCACCGCCGAGCTCCTTGACCACGCCGATCCTCAGCCCCCGGACCTCGCGGCGGCGCGCCGCCTCCGCCAGCGGGGGCAGCGGCTGCGCGATGGATGTGGAGTCCATGGGGTCGTGGCCGCCCATGACTGCGTGCAGCAGTGCGGCGTCCAGGACGTTGCGGGTGACGGGGCCGGGCTGGTCCAGGCTGGAGGCCATCGCCACCACCCCGTAGCGCGACACCCCGCCGTAGGTGGGTTTCACCCCGACGGTGCCGGTCACGGCCCCGGGCTGGCGGATGGAACCGCCGGTGTCGGAGCCCAGGGCGAGTGGGGCGAGGCAGCCCGCCACCGCGGCGGAGGATCCTCCCCCCGAACCGCCGGGAATCCGGTCGAGGTCCCACGGGTTGCGGGAGGGCCCGAAGGCGGAGGTCTCGGTGGAGGAGCCCATCGCGAACTCGTCCATGTTGGTCTTGCCGAGGATGATCAGCCCGGCCTGTTTGAGGCGCGCGATGACCGTCGCGTCGTAGGGCGGGATCCAGCCCTCCAGGATGCGGGAGCCGCAGGTGGTGGGCATCCCGGTGGTGCAGAAGTTGTCCTTCACTGCGATGGGGATCCCCGCCAGCGGCCCGAGTTCCTCACCTTTGGCCCGGCGGGCGTCGATCGCGGCCGCGGCAGCCAGGGCGCCTTCGGGGTCGACGTGCAGGAATGCGTTGAGGGCCGGGTTCACCGCCTCGATCTGGTCGAGGTGGGCGCGGGTCAGTTCGACGGAACTCACCTCGCCCGCCGCGAGCAGGTCGGTTTGTTCGTGGGCCGTTCGGGTGATGATCTCGGTCACGGCTCAGTCCTCGCTCAGGATCCGGGGAACACGGAAACGCTCATCCTCGACGTCGGGGGCTCCCGCCAGCGCCGCCTGCTGGGGCAGGGATTCGCGCACCCGGTCGGGGCGCATCACGTTGGTCAGCGGAAGCGCGTGGGTCATGAGTGGGACGTCATCCCCCGCCACCTCGCCCACCCGGGCCACGGAGCCCAGGATCACTTCCAGTTCGGGGGCCAGTTCAGCGCATTCCGACTCGGTCAGTTCGAGCCGGGCCAGCGATGCCAGCCGCGCCACCTCCTGAGGGGTCAGGGCCACGGTTTCTCCTAGTTGGTCTGCAGTCCCGCTGCCGCGGGCGTGGCCAATCCTAGCGCCGGAACCTCTCGAGGAGGGGTTCGTAGTGTGTGCACACCGCTCGCCGGTAGCCGTCCACGTCCCCGGTCTCGGCGGCCCCGAGGATCTCTGCGTGCGCGCCGGGCAGGTCCATCCCGGTGCCCGGTGGGAGCTTCGCCAATGTCATGGCCTGGACATCCCAGAAGGCCGCGACCAGGTCCGCGATGATCCTTCTGCCCGCGCGGCGCATGAGGGTGACGTGGAAGCCGCGGTCCAGCTCCGCGAAGGATTCCCCTTTTTTCCTCGCCGCGGTGATCCGGTCGACCAGCCGGTGGAGTTCCTCATCGCCAGCACCCCGGAGCGCGGAACAGACCTGCCTGGCCTCACCCAGGTCGATTCCTCGCCGCACCTCGATCACCTCGCGGAGCGCCTGCTGGTTCTCCCCGGGGAGCATGTCAACACGGAAGGCCAGCGTTTCCACCAGGGGATGAAGGGTGGCGTTGCCGACGAAGGTTCCCCGGCCGTGCTGGACATCGACGATGTCCAGGGTGCTGAGGGTCCTCACGGCCTCCCGGACCGAGCTCCGGGAAACGCCGAGCCTGTCGCACAGGTCGGATTCACTGGGCAGGCAGTCACCGGGTTGAAGCCCGTTGGTCGTTATGAACTGTTTGATCCGTTCGACGGTCTCCGTTGCCCTGGTCACCCCTGTGCGCGGGCGGCGCCGCCCGTCTCCCAACCTCCGCATTCAATTTCCTGTCCTCGGCCCCCAGAACCAACCAGAGAATTGGGGAAGATCGTAACGGAACCGACTTTGAGCCTTCGAGGCGCTCCCCTCCAAACCGGTCCGGTCCCCCCAGAGGGGGCGGTTACCGCCGGCGCTGTGCGAACAGGATCAGCTTCAGGATTCCAAACTGACCACGCGGTGTTCGATGGGTACGAAACAGCACCCGGGGTTGGCGATGACGCTGCTGGGGGATCCGCGACTGATCCTGCTGGACGAGCCGACCGATGGTCTGGATCCGGCCGGAATGGCAAAGGTCCAGCAGCTGATCATGATCCTGGCCCGGCAGGAGGGGTGACCGTGATCGTCTCCTGCTGCCCCCTGTTCCGGGTCCGGACCGCCAACTCCGGGATCAGGTGCAGCTGGTGATAATCCTGCGCGATGTGCAATTATCCCGCTGGCGCCACACGATGTGGACCGAATTCCCTAGAGTTGTGACCATGAACCCAGCTCTGGTCACGGATGGCCTGTTCAAACGCTTCGGTCCCAAGCTGGCCGTGGACAACTTGAGTCTTCAGATCCCCCAAGGGCACCTGTTCGGCCTGGTCGGTCCGAACGGCGCGGGCAAGACCACCGCGATGTCCATGATCTGTGGCCTGCTCCGACCCGATTCCGGGACGGCCCGGGTGCTCGGCGACGATGTCTGGGCCGATCCGGTGACCGCCAAGAAACACATCGGGGTACTGCCCGACGGGGTGCTGCTGTTCGATCGCCTGACCGGCGTCGAACTGCTCCGCTACAACGGCCGGCTGCGCCGTCTCGCCCCCGAGGTCGTCGAAGAACGTTCGCGGGAGTTGCTCGGCGTACTGGACCTGGCAGATGCCGCCGACAAACTGGTCGCCGACTACTCGGCCGGCATGACCAAGAAGATCTCGCTGGCCAGTGCCCTGATCCACGCCCCCAGGTTGTTGATCCTCGACGAACCCCTTGAGGCCGTGGATCCGGTTTCCGGCCAGGTCATCCGCGACCTGTTGCGTGACTACGTGGACGGTGGCGGCACGGTGCTGCTGTCCAGCCACGTCATGGAGCTGGTGGAGAGCATCTGCGACGGGGTCGGGATCATGGCCGCCGGGCGCATCCTGGTCTCCGGCACTGTCGACCAGGTCCGAGGTGACGGGACCCTTCAGCAGAAATTCGTGGAGCTGGTCGGTCAGGGACGGATGGCCGGGGAGGAGACGCTGCAATGGTTGCGCCGCTCATCGCTGTGAGGCTTCGCTCCCAGCTCTCCGCCCTCAGGAGCAGCCCGTGGTCGATGGTCGGGTACGTGCTTCTCGCTGTGATGCTGTTGCCGCTTTTCGTTGGCCTGACCGTGGGGTTGTCCTCCCTGAGGTCCCTTCCCGACGCGCGTTCTCCCTTGATGCTCGCGGCGGGTGCCGCCCTGGTACTGGTGTGGACCTTCGGGTCGGTGTTGTTCTTCGCCATGGACGATTCCGTGTCCCCGCAGCGCCTGGTGTTGTTCCCGCTCCGGTCTCGTGATCTGGTGGTTCCCCTGTTGGTCTCGGACCTGTTCACCCTGCCGGGGGTCTTCACCCTTTTGGTCTGCTGCGGTTTCGTGATCGGCTGGGCAACCGATCCGCTGCTAGCGATCGCCGGGATCGCGTCCACGGTTCTCGGGTTGTTGACGGGGATGCTCGCCGGCCGGATCCTGGTGACGGCCCTGTCGCACTGGCTGGCCGCCCGCAAGAGCCGGGATCTCCTGTACGTGGTGCTCCTGCTCGGCCTGATCGCGATCAGCTGGGGTGTCCCGCTGTTGGGCCGTGGAATGTTTGATCTCGGCCCGAACTGGGAAACCGTCGAGCTGGTGGGCGACGCAGCCGGCTGGACCCCCATGGGTTGGGCCTGGACCCTGCCCGCCGACCTGGCGTCCGGGCGGTCCGGATTGGCGGCGTTGCGCCTCGCCCTGGCCCTGGTGCTGCTCGTGGCGATGGCTTGGTTGTGGTCCCGGCAGCTGGACCGGGCCCTGACCACTCCCCTGCCGAGCGCCGGTAGCGGCGCCCCGACCGTGTCCTCGCCCTGGCTGGACCGGCTCTTCCCCCCGGGTCCCGCCGGGGCCATCGCGACCCGGAACCTGCGGTACCTGCGACGCGATCCCCGCCGGTTCGCCTCGGTGCTGGTGATCATGGCCACACCCTTCTTCGTGGTTTTCGCGAACATGGTCCGGGACGAGAAACTGGTGCCAGAATTCCTGTGGCTGGTGGTCGCCCTGGCCACCTGGATGGGAGGCATCGGCGCGCTGCAGGACACACCCATGGACGGTTCGGCGTTGTGGCTGCACGCGGTATCCGGGATCCGTGGTTTCGAGGACCGGCTGGGCCGTCTCATGGCGAATTCCCTGATCTACGGTGGCACGTTTGCGGTCACCATGGTTCTGGCATCGGCGCTGCTGGAGGCGTGGGGGGTCTTCCCGTTCGCCTTCGGGCTGGGTCTGGGTGCCCTGATCGCGAACCAGGGGATGAGCCTTTTGGTCAGTTCTTTCCTGAACGGAACCGCTCCCCCGCCGGGTACCAATCCGTTCGCCAGCACGTCGAAGGGGCAAGGAGCGGCCTTCCTCGCCAGCGTGCTTCAGATGATCGGGTCCGTGATCCTGCTGCTGCCGGTGGCGGGAATGGTCTTCGCCTCCTACTGTTTCCCGCTGCTCGGCTGGGTGTTCCTGCCGGTGGGGCCGGTCCTGGGTGTCCTGGCCGCCCTGGGGTTGATCTCCTTGGGCGGGCGACGGCTGGACCGGACCTGGCCGGAGGTGTTGAAGGCCGTCACCTACGAGAAGTAAGCCACGGCCTCGTCCCCGGTGAGCAGCAGGTAGAAGGTCCGGGCCAGGAAGAAGACCCCGACGGCCAGACCGATCGCGATCAGCGGCACGAGCACCCGGGCCCATTTCTTCCAACGGGTGGAGGGCACCATCTCCGGCCCCCATTCCCCGACCCGGGGCTGCGCACGAAGCGGAGTGGGTCCGTTCAGGTTGAGATCGGAGAAAAAGCGCACGAGAGCAAGTTTATTGCAGGTCCTCGGCGGCGAGTGCAGCTGCCCGCCGGAGCACAGCCAGCTGGCCGGGCACGTCCGCCAGTTTCCAGGAGGCCATGCCGCAGGCCGTGGTGAGCAGCACCCCGGAGTCGACGCTCGAGGCGGGAAGCTCCACGGGGCGCAGCACCCGCAGGGTTTCCCGGACCAGTTCGTCGACGCCCTGGACGCGCCCGGCCGCGGTTTCGACGACCCCCAGGGCCAGACCCCGCCCCGACTGCACCCACTCCGTCAGGGCGTCGATCTCCACGGGTTCCCGGAACAGCCGGGTGTCGACGGTGGCCGCCGCGAATCCCGCACGCCCCGCCACCGGCAGCCAGTTCCCGGAAGCGCAGCAGTGCAGCCAGGCGCCGTCCGCCAGGGGTTTCATGGCACCGGCCAGTTCCGGGGTTTCGACGCGACGGTGCCTGCCGAAACCGGAGGCCGTGGGAATGGTGCCGTCGCCGACCGCCGTCAGCGCAGGTTCGTCGAGCTGCAGCAGCACCTTCGCCCCCGGGATGCGGCGCCTCAGGTCCTCCCGGAACTGGAACCAGCCCTCGGTCAGCGCCTGAGCCAGCTCCCTGCGGGCCCCGTGATCGGCCAGCAACCGGTCTCCCCGGGGGCGTTCCACCGTGGCCGCGAGGGTCCACGGCCCGGCCAACCCGATCTTCAGCACGCCGTCGAAACCCTGGAGCAGTTCCTCGGCGTCGTCCAGGTCGTGGCGCCACCGGGCCCTAGCCCTGCGATGATCGGCCCCGGGCGCGGCGGTCAGCCGCCACCCGGCGGGTTGGATGTCGAAACCAAGACCGTCGATGATCCCCAGCGCCCTGCCGATCATCCCGGATCCCGCGCCTCGCGCGGGCAGTTCCGGGAAGGGAAGCACCTCCGGGAGGACCTCGGTCATCGCCGCCAGGGCCCCACGGAAGTCGTCACCGGGCAGGGAACCGGCGGCGGTGACGCGCATCACGAGGTCCCACTGATCGTCGCGGAGCCGACCACCCGGGTGGCGTCGAAGAACACCATGGACTGCCCTGGCGCCACCCCGCGGGTCGGTTCGTCGAGTTCCACCCGCACCTCGTCGTCACCGATGGTGGCGATGGTGGCGGACAGTGCCGCGCCGTGGGCCCGGTACTGCACCTGTCCCCGCCAGCTTCCGGGCACCCTGTGCTGGGTCCAGGTGGGGCGGATACCCGCGAGGTTGGTGACCAGCAGTGATTCCCCGGGACCGACGACCACGCGGTTGCCGGCCGGTTCGATCCGCAGCACGTAGCGGGGATTGCCGTCCGGCGCAGGGACGCGCAGGTCGAGTCCCTTGCGCTGCCCGATGGTGAACCCGTGATGCCCCCTGTGCCGTCCGAGCTCGGTTCCGGAACGGTCCACGATCGGCCCCGGGGTCTCGCCGAGATGGGCTCTCAGATAGCCTTGGGTGTCGCCGTCGGGGATGAAGCAGATGTCGTAGGAGTCGGGTTTGTCCGCGACCCTGAGGCCCAGCGAATGGGCCTCCGCCCGCACCTGCGGTTTCGGCGTGTCGGCGAGTGGGAACAGGGAGCGGCGCAGTTGGTCCTGGTTCAGCACGCCGAGCACGTAGGACTGGTCCTTGTCCGGGTCGGCGGCGCGGTGCAGTTCCAGTTCCGACCCGTTGTCCACGACCCGGGCGTAGTGTCCCGTCGCGACGGCGTCGAAACCGAGCGCGAGCCCGCGCTCCAGCACCGCCGCGAACTTGATCTTCTCGTTGCACCTGAGGCACGGGTTCGGGGTGCGGCCCGCGCGGTACTCGGCTATGAAGTCGTCAACCACCTCCGTTTGGAACTGCTCCGAGAAATCCCACACGTAGAAGGGGATGTCCAGCAGGTCGGCGGCGCGCCTGGCGTCGTGGGCGTCCTCCAGGGAACAGCAGCCGCGCGACCCCTCCCGGTAGGGCTGCGGGTTGCGGTTCAGCGCCAGGTGCACCCCGGTCACATCGTGGCCGGCGGCGACGAGACGCGCCGCGGCGACGGCGGAATCGACCCCGCCCGACATGGCTGCCAGTACCTTCAACTCCCCTCCTTTCTCAGGGTCCGCGGCCAAAGGATTTTACCCGGCCGCCCGGGCCCGTTCCACGGCCACCGGCAGCACCTCGCGAAGCCGGTCGACATCCCCTCGGCCGCTGGTGTGGCCGAGGGAGAAGCGGACCGTGGACATGGCCTCGTCCTCGGGGGCACCCATCGCCAGCAGCACCTCGCTGGGCCGGTACACCCCGGCTCGGCACGCGGAACCCGCCGAGGCGTGGATGTCCTCGGCATCCAACAGAAACAACAGGTCCTGGGCCCGTATCCCGGGGAAAGTGACGCTGACGACGTGTGGGGCGCAGTTCTCGCCGTTGATGCGTCCCCCGCAGGCCGAGGCGGTCTCACGGATCCCGTCCCGGAGCGCGACGAGCCGCTCGGACTCGGCCTCGAGACCCGCCACGGCAGCCGTCGCGGCGGCCGCAAAGGATGCGGCGAGAGCCACCGGGAGCGTACCGGAGCGGATGCGGCCCTCCTGCCCACCGCCGAGCCCGATCGGCGCCGGGGTGACGCCGCGCCGCACGACGAGGGCCCCGATCCCGACGGGACCGCCGATCTTGTGGGCGGAGACGCTCATCAGGTCCAGACCCGTGGCGTGGAAGTCCAAGGGCACGTGCCCGAGGGCCTGCACGGCGTCGCTGTGACTCCACGCACCCGTCCTCGAACTGGCGGCGATCAGACCGTCGAGGGGATGGATCACCCCGGTTTCGTTGTTCACCCTCACCACCGAGATCACGGCCACCTTCTCATCCGCGGCCTCCCACGTGGTGTCCTCGACGACTCCGCGGGAGTTCACCGCGAGCACCTCGGCCCCCCTGCCACGGGCCTCCTGCACGGCCGGGTGCTCGACCGCCGAGATCAGGCTCCGTGGTCTTTCGGGCCGGGCGGCCAAAGAACCCAGGATGGCGATCGAGTCGGCCTCCGAACCGCCCGAGGTGAAGATCACCTCCCCGGGGTGGGCGCCGAGTGCCGCCGCCAGTTCCTCCCGCGCCTCCTCGAGGCGGCGCCTGGCCCGCTGTCCCGCTCGATGCTGGGACGAGGGGTTGCCGACCCGTCCGAGCTCGGTCAGCAACGCCTCCCGCGCCTCGGAGCGCATCGGCGAGGTGGCGGCGTGGTCCAAGTAGGTGCTCACCGTTTCACCCTAATCATCAGTGACTTCTCTCAACCATCCATCATGACTGATCGACCGGGTTTTTCTGTGAGATCAGATGACTTATGGCAAAATGGTTCGGCCCTCGGGGCGGATGCCCGCCGAGGGCCGGAAGGCGAAACATGTTCATTGAGCCGCTCGACACCAGCCGCTTGGGAGCAAAGGTCGAGAAGGACGGCGTCAGCTTCGGTCTGTGGGCCCCCCACGCCAAACGCGTGGAGCTGTCGCTCGTGGACCTGATGAAGAATCAACGCAATGTTGAGATGAGAGTGGACGGCCAGGGAATCTGGCACGTCTTCGTTCCCGGTATCGGTGAGGGGCAGGAGTACGGCTACCGCGTTCACGGGGACTGGGCGCCGAGCCGCGGCCGCCGTTTCAACCCGGCCCGGCTGCTGCTCGACCCCTACGCCCGGGCCGTGACCAGCGGCATCGACTACCGGGGCCCGATCCACGACCACCTGGCCCACGACGATTTCCGCCCCGACGCCACCGATTCCTTCGGGGCCGTGCCGCTCAGCGTCGTCGTCGCCGACACCCCTGCGCCCCCTCCGGTGGCGGGTGGCAGACGTCCGATGGCCGAGTCGGTCATCTACGAGATGCACGTGCGCGGTTTCACGAAAATGCACCCGCTGGTGCCTGAACACCTGCGCGGTTCATACGCGGCCCTGGCCTACCCGGATGTGATCTCCTACCTTCTGGACACCGGCATCACGGCGGTCGAGCTGCTGCCCATCCACCACTACGCATCCGAGCCATTCATCGCCCACAAGGGACTGAGCAACTACTGGGGCTACAACACCCTCAGCTTTTTCGCCCCGCACGCCTACTACGCGACCAGGGGCACCCTCGGAAACCAGGTGACAGAGTTCAAGGCCATGGTCGCCGCCCTCCACGACGCCGGCATCGAGGTCATCCTCGATGTCGTCTACAACCACACCGCGGAGGGCGGGCACGAGGGCCCGACGCTCTCCATGCGCGGCATCGACCACGCGGGCTACTACCGCCTCACCGATGATCTGAGGGACGACTACGACGTGACCGGGTGCGGAAACTCGGTGAACTCCTCCACACCCATGGTCCGGCAGCTGATCGTCGATTCCCTCCGCTACTGGGTGGAGCACATGGGCGTTGACGGATTCCGTTTCGACCTGGCCACCACGCTGTTCCGTGACAGCCAGCACCACTTCGTCCATGACCACCCCTTGAGGCAGCAGATCAACTCCGATCCCGTTCTCTCCGGTGTGAAATTGATCGCCGAGCCCTGGGACATCGGCCCCTATGGGTATCAGCTCGGCAGCTTCGGTCCCGGCTGGTCCGAATGGAACGATCGGTTCCGCGATCACGTCCGTGACTACTGGAAGAGCACGGTTCACGGGGTCCAGGAACTCGCCACCCGACTGTCCGGCTCCTCGGACGTGTTCCAGCACAGCGGTCGCCCCCCGCAGGCCTCGATCAATTTCGTGACCGTCCACGACGGGTTCACGATGCGCGACCTGGTCAGCTACGACGTGAAACACAACTCCGCCAATGGTGAGGGCAATCGCGATGGCAGCGACAACAACCGTTCCTGGAACCACGGTTTCGAGGGCGAGAGCGACGATCCGACCATCAACGATCTGAGGGCCCGGCAGGTGCTCAACATGCACGCCACCCAGGTTCTCGCGGCTGGAACCCCCATGATCCTCGCCGGCGATGAGTTCGGACGCACCCAGAAGGGCAACAACAACGCCTACTGCCAGGATTCGCCGCTGAGCTGGGTGGACTGGACCCCCGACGCCCGGTGGCAGGGGGTCCGGAGCCGCTTGGTCGATCTTCTGCGTCTGAGGGCGAAACACCCTCTGCTGCGCCCCGACCACTATCTGCACCACACCGATGTCATCAACGGCCACGGGGAGAACCTGGGGCGTGTCGACCTCACCTGGTTCAACGACTACGGCGCCCAGATGACCGAACAGGACTGGCATGACGGTTCTCGTCGCCTGTTGGGCATGTACGTATCCGATGAGGCGAATGCCTTCCTGGCGTGGTTCCACTCGGGGGCCGACCCCATTGACGTGACCCTTCCCGGTCTGCCTTGGGCAGCCCACCTGAAAATCATCTGGCACTCGGCGGGAACCGATGAGCTGCCAACCGATGAACTCTCGCCCGGTTCCGTGCTGATGGTCCCGGGGCGTTGCGTGGTGTTGATGCGTTGCGACGTGCCGACCACCGCTGCCGAGCTGCTGGGCATGCCCCTGGCCCTCATGCCCTGACCCCGGGGCCGCTGACACGGGAAAGCCCCCGCGGGTTCCTTTCCCCGCGGGGGCCTTTCCGGTTGGGGCGTGCTGGCAGGGCACGGCCCGGGTCACCTGATGACGGCGGACAACCCCATCTCGGAGTCGCTGGCCAGCAGCGGATGCGAGGGCACCATGCGGGCCAGGCAACCGATCTGTCCCGCGTAGCGGGTGGGGATCTCGGCGACGAACCGGGTCACTCCGTCCGCCTCCCCGACGGGAACCGTCGGGTACTTGCGGATGTTGTGGAGCCTGTCCTCGTTGTCGACGTCGCCGAAGATCAGCTGCACCGCGACGTCCTCGGCCCTCAGGGCACCGAGCCGGACGTCGACGGTCGGACGCAGAACGGTGCCGGTCTCGAGCTGCCCGATGACACCGACGTCGAGACCGACGACCTGGGCGGTGTGCCAGTCGCGGCGGATCCGTTCCTTCCACTTCGCCAGGTCGGCGGCGACGCCATCATCGTTCCGGGCGGCGAGGGAACGCGCGGCCGGGGTGTAGTAGTCGGTGACGTAGTCGCGGACCATGCGGGAGGCGAGGATCTCCGGGCCGAGTTCGGAGATGCAATCGCGCATCATCTTGAGCCACTCGGCGGGGTTGCCGTTCGCGTCGAGGGTGTAGAAGCGCGGGATGATCTCGTTCTCGATGATCGAGTAGAGGAACTCGGCCTCCGCGGCGTCACGCTCGGCCTGGTCCGCGATGCCCTCCGCCGAGGGAATCTCCCAACCGAACCTCGGTGAGTACAGTTCGTCCCACCAGCCGTCGCGGATGGACAGGTTCGCGGCGCCGTTGAGGGCGGCCTTCATGCCGGAGGTGCCGCAGGCCTCGTAGGGCCGCAGAGGGTTGTTGACCCACACGTCGCAGCCCGGGTACAGGGGACGGGCCAGGGACATGTCGTAGTCGGGCAGGAAGACCAGTTTGCCGCGCACGTCGTCCTGGTCGGAGAACTGCACCATCTGCTGGATCAGCGACTTGCCGATGTTGTCGGCGGGATGGGCCTTGCCCGCGATCACGATCTGGATGGGCGTGGTGGGGTGGTTGAGGAGAGCCTTCAGGCGCTCCGGGTTCGACAGCATCAGCGTCAGGCGCTTGTAGGAGGCGCCACGGCGGGCGAAACCGAGGGTCAGGACCCGCGGGTTCAGCGCCTCGGAGGTCCAGTCGGCGGGGATGCCCCGGGCCTTGCAGGACTCCGCCAGGCGTTTGCGCGCCATCTGGATCATGGAGGAACGCAGCTGCCGTTTCAGGCCCCAGAGGGTGTCGTCGTCCACTTCCTGGATGGCGGCCCAGTCGTAGCCGTCCACGACCGTGCTGGCGTCATCGGTGTGCGCCTTCAGGATCTCCAGGAGCTCCGGGTGGATCCAGGTGCGGTGGTGGACACCGTTGGTGACCGACCCGATGGGCACCTCGGTGGCGTCGAAGTCCGGCCACAGGCCGTTGAACATCTCCCGCGAGACCTCGCCGTGGAGCTTGGAGACACCGTTGGCGCGTTGGCCGAGCCTCAACCCGAGGACGGCCATGTTGTAACGCGACGGGTCGCCGCCGTGGTAGGTCTCGGAACCGAAGGAAATGATGGCATCCAGCGGCAGCCCGGGATCGAAGTTCGCGAACTGGTGCTCCACGAGGCTCTTGTCGAAACGGTCGATTCCCGCCGGCACGGGGGTGTGGGTGGTGAAGACGGTTCCGGCGCGGGTCAGCTCGATGGCAGTGGGAAGGTCGTGCCCATCGGCCAGGTACTCGCGGATGCGTTCGAAACCGAGGAACCCGGCATGGCCCTCGTTGCAGTGGTAGACATCGGGTTGGGGACGACCGGCGATCTCACAGTAGCGGCGCAGTGCCCGGACACCACCGATGCCGAGGACGACCTCCTGCGCGAGACGGTGTTCGGTGCCGCCGCCGTAGAGCCGGTCGGTGATGTTGCGGGCCTCGGGGTCGTTGTCGTCACGGTCGGTGTCGAGCATCAGCAGCGGAATGCGGCCGACGGAGGCCACCCAGATGGAGGCGAAGACCTCCCGCCCGGAGACCTCCACGCTGATCTTCTGCGGGTTCCCGGCGGAATCCAGCAGGCGGGCCACGGGCATTTCGTTGGAGGGCAGCACCGGGTAGCGTTCCTGCTGCCACCCGGAGGCGTTCAGCCACTGCCGGAAATACCCGAACCGGTAGAGCAGGCCGACTCCGATCAGGGGCAGGCCGAGGTCGGAGGCCGCCTTCAGGTGGTCGCCAGCGAGGATTCCCAGGCCACCCGAGTACTGGGGAAGCACCTGGCTGACGCCGAACTCGGCGGAGAAGTAGCCGATGCCCGCGGGCGCTCCCTCGTGCTCGGCCGCGTAGCGCTGGAACCACAGGTCGGCGGAGAGGTAGTTGACCAGATCGTCGTGGAGGAGACCCACGTTACGGGCGAAGACGTGGTCGGCCGCGAGCTGCTGGACCCGTTCGGGACGCACCGCGGACAGCAGTTTCACGGGGTCCTCTCCCACTTCCTCCCAGAGTTTCGGGTCGATTGCCCGGAAAAGATCCCGGGTTTCCTGGTGCCACGACCAGCGAAGATTCTTCGCCAGCGCATCGAGCTTCGCGATGCGTTCGGGCAGCACAGGATGAACGGTGAATCGTCGGAATGCACGCACGAGCATAAACTACATTGACTCACCCCGGCACACGAAACCCTGAGGAAGATAGAGTGGTTCCTGTGAACCACCCCACACCAGCCAGAGCACACCTGCGACGCACCGAAGGCGGTTTCGGCCGCATCCCGGTAACGGGGGTTTCCCCCGTGATAGCCGACGGCGCCTACCCGGTAAAGGCCGTGGCGCATGAACGAATCCTGATCAGCGCGAACGTGTTTCGCGAGGGCCACGACGCCGTGAACGCATCGGTGATCCTCACCGCCCCGCACGGCACCCAGCGCCGGATCGACATGACCCAGGTCGAACCCAAGGGGCTCGACATCTGGCAGGCCCATGTCCGCATGGCGACCGAAGGGGACTGGACCTTCCGCGTCGAAGGCTGGTCCGATCCCTGGGGCACCTGGCGCCACAACGCGCTTGCGAAGCTGCCGCTGGGCATGGACGTGGAATTGCTCTGCCTGGAGGGTCGGGAGCTCTTCCACGAGGCGGCCGAGACCGCCGAGCAGTCCCGTGTGATGGCTGCATCCCACCTGCTGCGTGCCGCGGCCGAGGCGCTGAACCCAAACACCCCCGTCAGTGAGATCGAGGATCTGGTCAACTCGCGTCCCATCGAACGCGCCATGGCGCGGTTCGGCCCCCGGGAAGCGATCTCCGCCACCCAGGAATACCCGATCCGCGTCGAACGCCGGCGTGCCCTCTACTCGTCGTGGTACGAGTTCTTCCCGCGTTCGCAGGGGGCCATGCGTGACGAGGAGGGCAACTGGATCTCGGGTGGTTTCGATTCCTCGCACTCGCGTCTCGAGGCGATCGCGGCGATGGGTTTCCACGTGGCATACCTGCCCCCGATCCATCCCATCGGTTCGGCCTTCCGGAAGGGCAGGAACAACAGTCTCGACCCGGCCCCCGACGATCCTGGGTCCCCGTGGGCCATCGGTTCTCTCGACGGCGGGCACGACGCCATCCACCCCGACCTGGGTGATCTCGAGTCCTTCGAGCGGTTCGTCGCGAAGGCGAAGTCCCTCGGGCTGGAGCTGGCCCTCGACCTCGCCCTCCAGGCCTCCCCCGACCATCCGTGGGTGCAGGAACATCCCGAATGGTTCACCACCCGCCTGGACGGGACCATCGCCTACGCGGAGAACCCGCCCAAGAAGTACCAGGACATCTACCCCCTGAACTTCGACAACGATCCCGAGGGCATCTACCAGGAGGTGCTGAGGGTCGTGCAGCTGTGGATCGACCGCGGCGTGACGATCTTCCGGGTGGACAACCCCCACACCAAACCCGTGGAGTTCTGGGACTGGTTGCTGGAGCGGGTGCACGAGACCAACCCGGAAGTCATCTTCCTGGCCGAGGCCTTCACCAAACCGCAGATGATGGCGGCCCTCGGTAAGGTCGGTTTCCAGCAGTCGTACACGTATTTCACCTGGCGCGTCGCGAAGTGGGAGCTCACGGAATACCTGACGGAGCTGAGCCGGGACATGGCCCCTTACTACCGGCCCAATTTCTTCGTCAACACCCCGGATATTCTGCCCTTCCACCTGCAGTCTGGGAATCCCGCGATCTTCGCCATCCGCGCGATCCTGGCCGCCACACTATCGCCCTCGTGGGGCGTCTACTCGGGTTTCGAGCTGTTCGAGCACACCCCCTTGGCCCCGGGACGTGAGGAATACCTGAACTCTGAGAAGTACGAGTACCGTCCACGGGACTTCACCGAGGAACCGAACCTGAACCTGCTCCTGGGAACCCTGAACGGAATCCGCGAGAAGCACCAGGCCCTGCAGCAGCTGCGCGACATCCACTTCCACCACGCCCCGCACGACTCGGTGATGGTCTACTCGAAACACGACGGGGACGATGTCATGCTGATGGTCTGCTCACTGGATCCGGACAACACCGTGGAGTCCGAGGTCTACCTGGACCTCCCGGCTCTGGGGCTTCCCCCGGGAGCTGCCGTCGAGGTCCACGACGAGCTGTCGGGCGACACCTACATCTGGGGTGAGAGAAACTGGGTTCGCCTGTACCCGGGCAAGCCCGCCCACATATTCCACGTCACCCCGCACTGAATCATGACCGACGACCGAGATTCGCTGCTCCCGGCACTCTGGGCCTTGGCGCAGAATGCCCGGTGGTTCTCCGGGCGTTCCCGTGGCGGGGTTCCCAGCCGGGTGGAGCTGACCAACTGGTTCCGGCCACCGGAGAATGCCGGCCCCGGACTGCTAAGCGCCCTGCTGGAAGTGGCCTACCCGGCGGGGGAAACAGAGAGATACCACGTGCCGCTGGCCTTCCACGCCGCCGGGGAGTGCCCCACGGAACCCTTGGCGCGCATCGAATTGGAAGGAACCAGTTTCGATGTCGCGGAGGTCGCGGACGAACCCTCCGCGATGACCGCGCTGCTCGACTGCCTGTCCTCCGGCGCACCGGGTTTCGTCGCCACCCGGGAGGTTCCCTCCGGGCTCCCGGGCCGCCGCTACCGCGGGGAGCAGTCGAACACGTCGATTTTCTTCGGGGACCTGATCGTCGGAAAGATCTTCCGTCGCATCGAGAACGGCCCGAACGTCGATGTCGAGATGCACCGGGCCCTGTCCGGTTCCGGGGCGGTGGCGGAGCTTTTCGGCTGGTGGGAGTGGCGTGGGGCGCACCTCGGGGTGTTCCTGGAGGCGCTGCCCGATCCGCGCGACGGATTCGTCGAAGCCTGCCGGGCCGCCGGGACCGGAACCGGTTTCACTGAGCAGGCCCGGGAACTGGGCCGCCAGCTGAACCGGGTGCACGACCTTTTGGCCAGTCGTTTCCCCACCGGCAGACTGCACGGACGGAAACTGGTGGCCCAGTTCCGGGCACGACTGGACGCCGCCGCATCTGAGGTTCCGCTGCTCGAGAGGTTCCGCGGCCCCGCGCTGCGGGCCTATTCCGCCATTGAGGAACTCGAGTTGCCAACCCAGCGCATCCACGGGGACTGCCATCTCGGCCAGGCGCTGTCGACCCGGAACGGCTGGCGCTACGTCGACTTCGAGGGAGAACCCATCAAATCGTTGCAGGAGAGACGCGAACCCGATTCCCCGCTGCGGGACGTGGCCGGCATGTTGCGCTCCTTCGACTACGCCGCGGCCAGCGGGCACGCCTCCGAGGGCTGGCGGGACGACGCCCGAGCGGCCTTCTTGGATGGCTACGGTGGCTCCACCGGGACCTTGGCGGATGTCCTGCTCGCCTACGAGGTGGACAAGGCCGTCTACGAGGTGGTCTATGAAACCCGGAATCGCCCCACTTACCTCCGTATCCCGGTAGATTATCTGACAGGCATCGAGTCTTGAGGAGCTGACAATGGCGCATGATCCGTTTGGCGGACTGACCGGCTGGGACCTGGAAGGATTCCACAACGGTGGCGACACCGAACTCTGGAAGCGTCTTGGTGCCTTCCAGTGCACGGTTGAGGACGACGAGAGGGGACCCATCGAAGGCGTCAGGTTCGCGGTCTGGGCCCCCAACGCTCGCGCGGTGCAGGTGATCGGTGATTTCAACTGGTGGACCGGCGACCCGATGCAGCTGATTCCCGGTTCCGGGGTGTGGGGCACCTTCATCGAGGGTCTCAAGGAGGAAACGCTCTACAAGTTCCGCATCCAGGGACCCGACGGTGTCTGGCGGGAGAAGGTCGATCCGCTGGCCCGGTTCTCCGAGCAGGCCCCGGCCAATGCCTCGATCGTCTACGAGTCGAAGTACATCTGGTCCGATGACGAGTGGATCGCGAAACGGGAGAAGTCACTGCCCTACAAGGAGCCGATGAGCATCTACGAGGTGCATCTCGGCGGTTGGCGACGCGGCAAGAGCTACCTGGACCTGGCCGAGGAACTCGTCTCCTACGTCAAGTGGCAGGGCTACACCCACGTTGAGTTCATGCCCCTGGCGGAGCACCCGTTCGAACCGAGCTGGGGTTACCAGGTGACCGGCTACTACTCCCCCACGAGCCGTTTCGGCAAACCCGACGATCTGCGGTTCCTGATCGACAAGCTCCACCAGGCCGGGATCGGTGTGATCCTCGACTGGGTGCCAGGACATTTCCCGAAGGATGACTGGGCGCTGGGTCGTTTCGACGGAACCGCCCTGTACGAGCACGCCGACCCCCGCCAGGGCGAACACATGGACTGGGGAACCTACATCTTCAACTACGGCCGCAACGAGGTGAAGAGCTTCTTGGTCTCCAACGCCCTGTACTGGCTCTCAGAGTTCCACGTCGACGGTCTGCGGGTCGACGCGGTGGCCTCCATGCTCTACCTCGACTACTCGCGCGCCGAGGGCCAGTGGGTGCCGAACAAGTACGGGGGCCGCGAAAACCTGGAGGCCATCGACTTCCTGCGCTACGTCAACCGGCACATGTACGAACGCCACCCGGGGACGATGATGATCGCCGAGGAGTCCACCAGTTTCCCGGGGGTCACCAAACCCGTCGACAAGGATGGGCTCGGTTTTGGTTTCAAGTGGAACATGGGCTGGATGAACGACACCCTGCGCTACCTGGCGCTGGATCCGGTCTACCGCCAGTACGAGCACAATCTGCTGACGTTCGCGATGGTCTACCAGTACTCCGAGAACTTCATCCTGCCGATCAGCCACGACGAGGTCGTGCACGGCAAGGGTTCGATGATCAACAAGGTGCCCCAGGACGACTGGCGCAAGTTCGCCACTCTTCGCGCCTTCTACTCGTTCATGTGGAGTTTCCCAGGCAAGCAGTTGATCTTCATGGGTTCCGAGTTCGCCCAGCGCCCAGAGTTCAACGAGGCCACCAGCCTGGAGTGGTGGGTCACGGAACTCTGGGGTCACGGGGGCCTGCAGCGGCTGTTCCGCGACCTCAACACGATCTACCGAGACAATCCCCCGCTGTTCGAACTGGACAACGCCCCGGAGGGGTTCACCTGGATCAACGCCGACGACAAGGGGCACAACACATTGAGCTGGGTGCGCAACGACTCCCGGGGAAACCACGTGGCCTGTTTCACCAACTTCTCCCCCGAGCCGCTGCGCGACTACCCCATCGGGCTGCCCGCCGACGGTGAATGGGAGGAAATCCTGAACACGGACTCGGAGACCTACGACGGCTCCGGGCAGTTCGGCAACCTGGGTGTGGTCACCGCACACGACGAACCGTGGGGACACTTCCCGGCCAGCGCCGAGGTGACCATTCCCCCGCTGGGTTCGATCTGGTTGCGGCACAAGGCCAAGTGAGCGACTTCAGGGTCCAGGTGGACATCACCGGCGGGGTGGGCCAGCTCCGCTGGGAGGAACAGGTGGTGGACGCCGCCACCCTGGAGCGGGCGGTTTCCCTGGCCGCCGACGACGCCATCCTGGCCCACGACCTGCGGCGGTTGCAGTGCGACATCCCGGCCACGGACCATGCAGCCATGGTTGCGCTGCACCGCTGCGGTTTCCGGCGGGAGGGCAGGTTGCGTTCGGCCCTGCTCACCCCGTCGGGGCACCTGGTGGACGTTCTGATCTACGCCCGCTTGGCGGTGGATCCGGTCTACGGCCCGCACGGTTTCTCCGGGGTGATGAACTCGGTGTTGCCGACGAAACGCGTCATCGCCCATGTCGTCTTCCGCGACGAGACCGGCCGGGTGCTGCTGACCGAGACGACCTACAAGGACGACTGGGAACTTCCCGGCGGGGTGGTGGACCCGGATGAGTCGCCCCGCACGGGGGGCCGCCGTGAACTGCTCGAGGAGATCGGCCTCGACATCGATCCCGGTGAGCCCGCCATCACCGACTGGATGCCCTCCCATCTCGGCTGGGGCGATGCCATCGAGTTCATCTACGACGGCGGTATCCTGCCCGGTGCAATCGCCCGCTGCCTCGCTCCCCGGGACCGGGAACTCAGGGCGATCCACTGGGTCCCACGCGAGGAGCTCCCGGACCGGGTGAGCGAGCTGTCGGCCCGGAGAATCAATCTGCTCCTCGATGGTTACCGGGGTGCCACGGAGAACGGGATGCGGATTCCCTGACCGGGCGGCCGACACACCAACCCTTACGTTTTCGCAAGAAATAGGATTGACTTACCTTGCCCAATTCCGGCAACCGCATAGGAGAACCGTGAGTATCCCGAAGACCCGTCTGCTACCCACCCTGGCCGCCCTCGTGAGCGTGAGCATCGGCCTCACCGCCTGCGGCGGCGCGAGCTCGCAGCCGAGCGACTCCGCCAACGCATCGCAGTCCGCCGGGGCGACCACCGTGACCATTGAGGACAACCGTGGTTCCGTGACCGTTCCGGTGCCCGCCAAGAGCGTCATCGTCACCGACAACCGTCTGTTCCAACCCCTTCAGGAATGGGGGGTGAAGCTGGCGGCCGCCCCGCAGGACCTCATGCCGAAGGGATCCCCGTACAAGACCGACAGTTCCATCGTGAACCTCGGGGACCACCGGGAACCCAAAATGGAGGCCGCGGTCGGGGTCCAGCCCGACCTGATCATCAACGGGCAGCGTTTCGAGGAGAAGTACGACCAGTTCAAACAGCTGGCCCCCGAAGCGGCCCTCGTTGACATCGACATCCGCAAGGACAAGCCTTTCGGCGACGAGCTGAAACGCCAGATCACCATCGCTGGAGAGATCTTCGGCAAGAAGGACGAGGCTGCCAAGCTGGTGAGCGATTTCGACGCCTCCGTCGCCCGGGTGAAGGCCGCGTACAAGTCCGGTTCCAAGGTGATGGCCGTCATCGTCTCGAAGGGCAAGGTCAACTACGCGGCTCCCGGTTCCGGGCGCACGCTCGGGCCCGTCTTCGAGATCCTCGGTCTCACCCCCGCCCTGGAGAGCCAGGGCAGCAGCGACCACCAGGGCGACGAGATCTCCGTCGAGGCCATCGCCCAGTCCAACCCGGACTGGATCCTCGCGATGGACCGCGACGCAGCCATCACCGCCGAGGGAGAAACCGCCACCCCGGCCTCCGACGTGATCGCGGGTTCCGCTCCCCTGCAGAACGTGACGGCCGTCACCAAGAAACAGATCGTCTACATGCCCACCGACACCTACCTCAACGAGGGCATCCAGACCTACACCAAGTTCTTCAACGACGTGGCCGACGCCATGGAGAAGTCTGCGTGACCGAACCGAAAACCGCCGGGGGCGAGATCGACAGCCGCGTCCCCGGCGGTGCGGCGTCCCGGCAACGGCTGTTCACCGCTCCCCTGCTACTGGGTCTCCTCGGGCTCCTGGCACTGACCGTCTCCTCCCTTCTGGTCGGGGTCTACGACGTGTTCGGTTCCCCGGACGGCGCCTACATCTTCGCCCTGACCCGCATTCCCCGCACCGTCTCCCTGCTGCTGGCGGGTTCCGCCATGGCCATATCGGGCCTCGTGATGCAGCAGATCTCCCAGAACCGTTTCGTCGAACCCACCACCACCGGAACCACGGAATGGGCTGGTCTGGGGCTGCTCTGCGTGCTGATCATCTACCCGGAGGCACCTTTGATGGTGAAGATGGTGGCCGCCATAGCCGCCGCCTTCGGGGGCACGATGGTGTTCTTCCTGGTCCTGAGGCGCATCCAGTTGCGTTCCGCGATGATCGTCCCGATCGTCGGCATCATGCTGGGCGCGGTGGTCGGCGCCGTTTCCTCCTACCTGGCGCAGGCCACCAGCATGCTCCAGACGCTGGGGATGTGGTTCCAGGGCTCGTTCTCCGCAGCGATCCAGGGACAGTACGAACCGGTGTGGGCCGTGGTGATCGTGGTCGTCGGGGTCTTCCTGGTGGCGGACCAGTTCACGATCGCTGGTCTCGGAAAGGATGTCGCCACGAATGTCGGACTCGATCACCGGAAAGTGGTGCTGCTCGGAACCGGGATGATCGCTGCGGTCACCGGCATCATCACCGTGGTGATCGGGAATCTTCCGTTCCTGGGATTGGTCGTCCCGAACATCGTCTCCCTGCTGAGGGGGGACAATCTGCGTTCCAACCTGCCCTGGGTCTGTTTGACCGGTGCCGCGATGGTGACGGTCTGCGACATCGTGGGGCGCCTCGTGAACATGCCCTTCGAGGTCCCCGTCGGCACCATCCTGTCGATGGTCGGGGCGTTCGTGTTCGCCTTCCTCCTGTCGAGGAGGCGGAGAAATGCCTGAGACGATGACGCGCGTGGGCCACGGTGCCTTCGCGGATTCCCGGGCGGCGGAGCGCTACTGGATGATCCTCGCGATCCTGGTCCTCCTGGCCCCGGCCGTCTGCTACGGCATCCTCGCCTGGGGCAATCCCATGCCCGTGAACTCGCCCGGTTTCTGGCGGATCGCTCAGCTGCGCGCCACCTCCGTGACGGTGATCCTGGTGGTCGCCTGGTGCCAAGGACTGGCGACGGTGGCCTTCCAGACCATCACCAACAACCGGATCATCACCCCTTCGATCATGGGGTTCGAGTCGCTGTACCGCCTGATCCAGACCAGCATCGTGTTCTTCTTCGGAACCACGGGGCTGACCAGCATGAACAGCATGGGGCAGTACCTGATGCAGGTGGGGCTCATGGTTGCCCTGGCCGCGCTGTTGTACGGCAGGCTGTTGCAGAGCGAACGCACCAACATCCATCAAACGTTGTTGTTGGGCATCGTGATCGGAACCGGGTTCGGGGGACTGTCCACCTACATGCAGAACCTCCTGAATCCGTCGGCGTTCGACATCCTGAGCGCGAGACTCATCGGGAACATCTCGAATGCGGACGTGTCCCAGCTGACGGTCGCGATTCCCCTGGCCGTTGTCGCCGGCGGGCTGCTGCTGGCGATGTCTCGAACCCTAGACGTCCTGGGGCTGGGACGCGATGCAGCCATCGGCCTGGGTGTGGATCACCGCCGCAATTCGCTGGTGATCCTGATGCTGACGGCGGTTTTGATGGCCGTCAGCACCTCGCTGGTCGGTCCCATGTCGTTCCTCGGTTTCCTGGTGGCGATGACCGCTTATCAGCTGTCCGACACCCACGAGCACCTGTTCGTCCTCCCGATGGCCTGGCTGGTCGGTGTGGTGATCCTCGGCGGCGCCTACTTCACCCTGCGGCACATCTTCTACGCCACCGGATCCGTGGGCATCATCATCGAGGCGGTGGGTGGCACTTTCTTCCTCATCCATCTCCTGCGAAAGGGACGACTGTGATTCTCGTAGACGCAGCCCTGAAGAAATACAGTTCAACGACGACCATCGGTCCCCTGGAACTCGAAATCTCCGAGGGCGGCATCACCGCCCTGGTGGGTCCCAACGGGGCCGGCAAATCCACGCTGCTCACCATGATCGGGCGCCTGCTGGGAATGGACGCCGGAACCATCGAGGTGGCAGGCATGAACGTGGCGACGACGAAGTCCAAGGACCTCGCCAAGGTGTTGTCCGTGCTTCGCCAGGAGAACCATTTCGTGACCCGGTTGACGGTTCGCCAGCTGGTTGGTTTCGGTCGTTTTCCCCACTCGCGGGGACGCCTGAGTGTCAAGGACATCGAGATCATCGAGCAGGCCATCTCCTTCCTGCGTCTGGAGGAGATCGCGGACCGTTTCATCGACGAGCTCTCGGGGGGTCAGCGGCAACGCGCCTACGTGGCCATGGTGCTGGCCCAGGACACCACATATGTGCTGCTGGACGAGCCCTTGAACAATCTGGACATGGCCCATTCCGTGCAGATGATGCAGCACCTGCGCCGGGCAGCGAAGGAACTGGGACGCACGATCGTGATCGTGCTGCACGACATCAACTTCGCCGCCACCTACGCCGACACGATCATCGCCATGAAGAACGGGCAGGTGGCGGCTTCCGGAAGCCCTGAAGAACTCTTTCGCGAAGAGACTTTGACGGACATCTTCGAGACACCCGTCACAATCATCCCGGGGCCACGGGGTCCTGTAGCCGTGTATTTCTGATCATCGACCAGGCATGTGGGCGCCTGAATACTCGTCAACAGGACAGCCATCGTCGCAGGGTGCGTGATTGAGCCCCGGAATCCGGGCTTCGTTTTATGCGATCCGCAGTCCACAGTAGACAGTTTCGGCTCGGTCCTCCAGTGGCAGAATTTTGTTCCACACGAGTTGCGAGGCTTATCCACAGCCGTCACCAAATGCGGTTTTACTAGGGGTCTCGCTGGCCGGAAGGTGGCCTATGAATAAGCCTCATGATCGACCACAGCACCTCATTCGGTTCCCAAACATCGTGACCGGAGCATCGGAGCATCCTCCACAGGAAACACGATGGCGTAACGGCTCATCGCGCCCCACACGTCTCAGCTTGAACAACACCTCCGTGCTGTTGGCTGCCACGGGTTGGGCGGACGGCGCGGCCGGTAATGGCATTTTCCAAGTCGCCAGCCCCAAGGGCGCGAAGGGGTCTCAGAACAGCACGGTCGTCAGGCGACGACGGGCCTTCAGCACATCCGGGGAGGTGCGTCCGGCAACCTCGAAGAGTTCCAGCAGCCGGACCCGAATTGTCTCCCGTTCTTCTGGGGAAACTTCAGCGGCCAACCCCAGAAGGCGGTCGAAAGCAGAGGTGTATTCCCCCTGGATCATCTCCAGATCAGCGGCGTCCAGCTGAGCGGCGACATCGTCCGGGCGTTCGGCGGCGGCCTTCACGATGGCGGAACCGTCGAAGGATGTGGAACGATCCAGGAGCGCCGCCTGGGCGCGACCCGCGGTTGCCTCGGGATCGCCGGGAGCGGCGGCGAGAAGAGCATCGAATTCAGCGACGGCCTGAGCGAAATCCCCAGCAGCCAGCGCAGCATCGGCCTTTTCGAATCGCGGGTCCGTCGTTGGTTCCGTTGCTTCATCCGGAGCGGTCGATCCCGTCGCCTGGGCACGGCCCGTCATGCCATTGGCGATGGCCAGCTGGGCCACCTGTTCGAGAACAGCCGAGATGTCCGCACGGTCACGGGTTCCTTGGAAGAGCGGCGCCACCTGTCCCCCGATGATCGCCACGACCATCGGCACCGCGGTCACTCCGAGCGCTTGGGTGAGACGCGGCTCGGTGTCCACATTGACCCGGGCCAGGAGGAAACGTCCCTCTGCGGCGTTGACGAGTTCCGCCAGATCGCTAGAGACCGTGGCGCCGGCCGTGTCACGGGGTGAGTGGAACTCCACGATCACGGGATGCTGCATCGAACGACCGACCAGCTCCTGGAAGCCCGTCTCGGTGATGTCGGTCACATAGCTGCTCCCTCCGGCAGCGCCAGTGGTGGACTGTGCTGTGGTGAGGGCGGACAGATCTACGGCACCAGGGCGCGTGAAGTTCGGATTCGTCATGCCATCAATCTTTGCGGGCAGGATCAATTCCTACAACCGGAAGTGGAAAGATAGGTGCATGGCACATGAGCGAGCTGGCCTGGTGGCCTTGGAATCCGATCTCATCGACGTCGACGCCGTCCTTGCGGCCTACTACGACCTGACCCCCGACCCCAGCAATCCCGACCAGAAGGTGGTTTTTGGTACCTCTGGACATCGCGGCTCCAGCCTCGATACCGCCTTCAACGACCTCCACATCGCCGCCACGACGCAGGCAATCGTGGAGTACCGGGCAGCGCAGGGGGTTCACGGCCCATTGTTCATCGGCAAGGATACCCATGCGCTGTCCCTGCCGGCTTGGCGCACCGCCATCGAGGTGCTGGTGGCAAACGGAGTTCCCGTCTTCGCGGAACAAGAAAACGAGTACACCCCGACCCCCGCGGTCTCCCGCGCCATAATCCGTTACAACCGCGAACACCCGGAGCAGGTCGCCGACGGCATCGTCGTGACCCCCTCCCACAATCCGCCGCGCGACGGCGGTTTCAAGTACAACCCTCCGACGGGCGGCCCGGCCGACACCGACGCCACGAAGTGGATCGCCGACCGCGCCAACACCCTGATGGCCTCCCCCGCGGGGATTCGCCGCAAGCCCTACGAGCAGGCCGCCGCCGAGGTGACCCGTTTCGACTACCGCACCCCCTACTGCACCGAGCTCGCAACCGCCTTGGACCTCGACGCCATCGCGGCGGCGGGCGTCCGCATCGGGGCGGACCCGCTTGGCGGGGCCTCCGTTCAGTACTGGGAGTACCTGGCCGAACACAGCCCCCTCGACCTGACCGTGGTGAACCCGACGGTGGACCCCACTTGGCGGTTCATGACCCTGGACACCGACGGCAAGATCCGCATGGACTGCTCGTCACCCAATTCGATGGCTTCCCTGGTGGCCAACCGCGACCGCTACGACATCGCCACGGGCAACGACGCCGACTCGGACCGTCACGGGATCGTCACCCCGGACTCCGGATTGATGAACCCCAACGCCTTCCTCGCGGTCGCGATCGACTACCTGTTCTCCCATCGCCCCGGCTGGGCGGCGACGACGGGAGTCGGCAAGACCCTGGTGTCCTCCTCCATCATCGACAAGGTGGCGGCACGGCTCGGACGCAGGTTGGTCGAGGTGCCCGTCGGTTTCAAGTGGTTCGTCCCCGGTCTGACGGATGGCTCACTCGGCTTCGGCGGCGAGGAGTCCGCTGGGGCGAGCTTCCTCGATTTCGAGGGCCGCACCTGGACCACCGACAAGGACGGCATTCTCCTGGCCCTGCTCGCCAGCGAGATCCTGGCCGTTACTGGACGTTCGCCCAGTCAGCACTACGCCGACATGGAATCGGCCTTCGGCACCTCCTACTACGCCCGCGTCGACGCGGAGGCCAGCCGCGAGCAGAAGGCCCGGTTGGCGGCTCTCTCCCCTGATGACGTCAAGGCCGGCGAGCTCGCGGGACAGCCCATCGCCGCAGTCCTGACCAATGCTCCCGGCAATGGGGCCCCCATCGGGGGCATCAAGGTGACCACCGACTCCGGCTGGTTCGCCGCCCGTCCTTCCGGTACCGAGGACAAGTACAAGATCTATGCCGAGTCGCTGCGCGACGCAGATCACCTGGCGCAGATCCAAACCGAGGCCCGCGACGTGGTCGCCGCCGCCCTCCAGGGCTGAACCATTTTCACGAGGCCGGCGGGTCACACCCCGTCGGCCTCGTCCTCATCCTCCATGACCATCTTCTTGCGGAGGCCGGAACGCTGGATCACCCGCTGAATGGTCAGATCCCTTTCCGCAGGGCGGGCGACGTAGCGGATGTCCCGCAGCCCCTGCGCCTGGGCCGCAGACTCGAACACCAGGTGCCCGTAGTCGAAGATCTTCCCGAGCATCGGCTGCTCCAAGGAGATGTCCAGGATCCGGGTCATGGGCATCGTCGCCAAGTGCGTGTTGAACACCCCGTGGATCCGGAACACCCGCATGTTGGTTATGACGAACCGGTCCATGTGCGCGACATGGGCCTTCCAGAACCCGAAACCCAACAGGTAGAACCCGACAAGCATCGGAACCCAGAAGAAACCGCGCGCCACGATCATGAAGACGAACGCAGGAATGCTCAGGGCCATCACGCCTATCCATGGCAGGGACACCACCCAGTGCTTGCGCACCTCATCAATCACCCGTTCGTCCTCCTCGACCAGCAAATGGCGCTGGATGTCGGGTTCCAGTAGGCGAGCAAGCAAAGCCACGGCAGGCTAGCCGGCCAAGCGGGAGAAAAACCGGACGACCGACTCGAAGGCGCCGAAAAACGCCCTGATAGCCTCCGCTGCCGCCTCTGGGCGGGTGAAAAGGTAGTAGACCACGAAGGCGATGCCGAGCACGAGCAGGACCTTCTTGATCCAGCCAACCATGATGTCTCCAAGTCTCAAGGGGGAAGGGACTCACACGAGCGTCTACCAGTCTGCATCATCCGGAGTGCTGTTTGAACCTGACGCGCCGCCGTTGAACTCTACATTCTCTCACCTCAACCGTGTTGAAGCGCTCACGCCGCGCCGGCGCATCACATGTATCGCCCTTACCTCCCACCCCAGCGCCCGGGCTCATCACCCGAGTGGAAGAATGACGAGCATGGAGAACCAAGATCTTTTCATCTGCATCGATCACGTCGGCCTGGCCGTTCCCGACCTCGACGAGGCCATCAAGTTCCACAGCGAAGTATTCGGGTGGCGCGAGCTGCACCGCGAGGTCAACGAGGAGCAGGGTGTTGCGGAAGCCATGATCGGCACCGGAACCCAAGGCGAGGAGAACGCCAAGATCCAGCTCCTGGCTCCCCTCAACGAGAAGTCGACCATCGCCAAGTGGCTGGATCGCAACGGCGGCCCCGGCATCCAGCAGCTCGCCTATCGCGTGCACGACCTGGATCATGTGAGCGCGGTCCTGCGTGAGCGCGGCCTCAGGCTGCTTTTCCCGGAGGCCAAACGGGGAACCGCTGATTCCCGCATCAACTTCGTTCACCCGAAGGACGCCGGTGGCGTTCTCCTGGAGCTGGTGGAACCCGCCAAGGACGCCTCTCACTGAGGTCGTTCACGTGAAAGCGCCGGTGGACGCGATGGCATCCACCGGCACTTTCACCTCTACTCCGAGGTAGGCTCGGTACCGACCGTGCCAAGCCAGGAGACAACAATGACCGATGTTCGTACTGAGATCGAGGAGGAGACCGGCCTCAACCTCTTCGAGGACAAGGCCAGCGCCGTCGGGGGGTTCCCCCACGCCATGCTCGGCTATGACAAACAGGCGGTGGATTCCTACATTCAGGATCTCGAGCAGCGACTGCTCGAGATGAAGGTGCAGCTGCGGGAGCAACGCCGGGAGACAAGCTTCGTGCGAGCGCAGGTCGGAACAACGGATTTCGCCAAACTGGGCGCTCATGCCCGTGGGCTGCTGGAGGCCGCGGAAGCGCAAGCAGCCGAACTGGTCCGCCTGGCGGAGGCCGAGTCCGACCGGCTCCGGCAGGAGGCACGCCTGGCCGCGGCGGCTTCCCGAGAAGCCGCCCAGCAGGAAGCAGACGATGTGCGTCTGTCCGGGCTCGCCAGCCTCCGCAAGCTCCGGCAGGAACAGGCCGAAGCAGGGCAGGCTGTGCTGGAGGCGGCCAGACGTGACGCGAATCTGGTTCGCGCTGATGCGGAGGCCCAGTCGAAGTCGTTGCTGGAAGAGACCTCGCAGCGCATCAATGCGCAGTTGGAGGCCGCTCGGATCGATGCTGCCCGGATGCGTCAGGAGGCTGAGCGGGACGCCACCGCCGCACGCCTGGCCACGGAGAAGTCCACCGCTGCGGCTCTGTCGAAGCAGGCTGAAGCGGTCAGGAAAACCGAGGAGAACGTCAGCGCCCAGCTGGCCGAGGCCAGAGCCCGTTCCGAGGCCGCAACCAAACAGATCGAGGAAGCTCGGGCAGAAGCCATCAAGGTCCGCGAATCCGCGGTGGAGGAGGCCGAGCAGATCCGGACCACCGCCACTCGCGAGGCCGAGGCGACGCTGTCGGCCATGCGGGAGGAGGTGCGTCAGAAACAGGAACAGCTCGAGGAGCAGGTCGCCTGGCGCAAGGAGCAACTCGAACGCGAGGTGGCAGCGCTGATGGCACGCCGGACCTCCATCGTCGCATCCATGCAGAACCTGCGTGCCATGGCCGAGGAGGCCGTGCCCGACATGGAGCTCACCGAGATCATCAGCGGTGGCGAGGTGACGGCCCCACAGCCACGGGAACGCAAGCAGGCGAAGTGACGGCCCTCGTTCCTGGGGCTGCAGACGAGCCTCCGGCCTCTGGTGACATGGGGAAAGCTCCCGAAACCGCGGTAGGGGAGCCGTCTTCCCCCGCAGCCCAGCCTGAGCAACCAGTGACGGAGTCCGCAATCCCTGTGGAAAGCTCCAGACGCAGGAGAAGCCCTGCCCCGTCCGGGGGCAGAGTGTCGGGCAGGTTCCGACAGCTCCTAGGGGGGTTGTTCGGCAATGCCCGCAAGGGAGCCGAGCAGCTCTTGGCCCCCACACCCGAGGAACCAGTGCCGCCCGTGCCTCCTGTGGTGGTACAGAACGAGACGAAACTGCTGAACCATTCCCCTTTCTCCATAGGCTTTTTCGGAGCCCTCGGGGTGCTCGTGGCGATCGGCCTCATGGCCGCCGCCACACAGGTGCAGAACATTCTGACCCTCGTGGTGCTCTCCCTGTTCCTGGCGCTGGGGCTCAACCCAGCAGTCGAGTTCTTCACACGACGCCGGGTACCCCGCGCACTGGCGGTGTTCTTCGTGACCGTCACCCTGCTGGGAATCATCGTTCTGGGAGTCACTGCACTGGTTCCGTTGATGATGAACCAGGTGCAGTCCCTGACCTTCAGGGTGCCGTACTGGATGGCGATGCTGGCCACGAACGAACAGGTGGCCCGCTGGGATGCCCAGTACAATCTGCTCGAGACGGCTCAGCGCTATCTCGCATCGGGTGGTCTGGTGCAGAACCTGTTCGGCGGCATCTGGGGAGCAGGCGTATTGGTTGCCAACCTCATCTTCTCCGTGATCATGACGCTGGTGCTCACCATCTACTTCCTGGCTTCACTGCCGGCGATCAAAGAGGTCATCTACAAGCTCGCCCCGGCCAGCCGGCGTGCCCGCTCCCGCTACTTGGCCGATGAAATCTTCCGTGGGGTCTCCGGGTACATCACCGGAATGTTCATGATCGTCGCGGTGGCCTCGGGATGCAGCTTCATATTCATGAACATCATCGGGCTCGGTGCCTATTCCTTGGCGTTGTCCTTCATCGTCGCCCTGTTCTGCTTCATTCCCCTGGTGGGCTCCTCACTGGCCATGCTCGCGGTGGCCCTGGTCGGCTTCGCCACATCCCCGACCATCGGAGTGGCCACCATCATCTATTTCCTGATCTACCAACAGTTCGATGCCTACATCCTCTACCCCACTGTCATGAAACGGACGGTTAAGGTACCTGGAGCGCTTGTCGTGCTGTCCGCGCTGATCGGCGGCATCCTGCTGGGAGTGATCGGCGCCCTGATAGCCATCCCGACGACAGCCGCCCTGCTGCTGCTCTACCGCGAGGTGCTCCAGCCGCATCTGGACGCCAGTTAGGATCTATCCGTGCGTCTCGTCATTGCTCACTGCCAGGTCGACTACGCGGGTCGATTGACAGCCCATCTTCCCATGGCCAAGCGGCTGATCATGCTGAAGGCCGACGGTTCCGTCTCCGTGCATGCGGATGATCGCGCGTACAAGCCCCTGAACTGGATGAGCGCCCCCTGCTCCCTCACCATCACAGAACCCGACGATGCGGCTCAAGAAGTCGGCGCGAACGCCCTGTGGTTGGTCCGCTCCAAGGCTGGTGACACCTTGCGAATCTCCCTGGGAGAGGTCTTCCTTGACGTGGATCACAGTTTTGGTGTTGACCCGGGACTCCAGAAGGACGGGGTTGAAGCGCACCTGCAGGCCCTGCTCGCCGAGCACCCCGCAACCTTCGGGGAGGGCTGGCAGGTGATCAAACGCGAGTTCTACACTCCGATCGGTCCGGTCGACCTGCTGTTGCGCGATGCCGATGGAATCCACGTCGCGGTGGAGGTGAAACGGCGGGGTGAAATCGATGGTGTGGAGCAATTGACCCGCTATCTCGAGCTGATGAATCGTGATCCGCAGCTGGCACCTGTGAAGGGAATCTTCGCCGCCCAGCAGATCAAACCACAGGCCGCCACCCTCGCCGCCGACCGAGGCATCGCGTGCCAGCTGTTGGACTACGACACACTGCGTGGAATGGACAATCCTGAGGATCGGCTTTTCTGATGGCACGACGTCCCTCGAAGCACCTGCGCCCCCCACGTCCTCTCGACACGTCCCGTCACGTGTCCAGGAGGATGACCTCGGCAGGACCATTTCTCGTCAGAGAGGTTCCCACGGATCGTGCGGTGAAGCCGTACACCTGCCCCGGGTGCAACAACCCAATCCCCATCGGAATGGCCCACGTGGTCGCGTGGCCCGAGGAACCCGGTGTTGGTTTCAGCTCCGGAACGGAGCAGCGCCGTCACTGGCACTCGCACTGCTGGAGACTGAACCGATGATCCACGGAGTCACCGTAGGTTCGGGCCCGGCGCAGGTGGTGTTCCTGCACGGCCTGTTCGGTCAGGGCAAGAACTTCACCCGGATCGCGACCTCCTTGGCCGAGGTCGCGACCTGCCACCTGCCCGATCTTCCAAACCATGGGGCGTCGTCCTGGACAGTCGGTTTCAGCCTGGATGGTCAGGCCGAGCACATCGCCCACTGGCTACGGGAGAAATTCGACGCTCCCGTCGCTCTGGTGGGACATTCGCTGGGGGGGAAGCTGGCAATGCGGTTGGCCCTCACACACCCCGATCTCGTCGAGCGCCTTCTGGTGGTGGACATCTCCCCCGTGCCGAGCGATGGCCCCACCGGGTTCGCTCCTTTGGTGGCTGCAATGCACAACCTCGATCTGGAGCATCTGGCGAGCCGCACCGAAGCCAGCCGGCGGCTCTCAGAAGCGATCCCCGACTCGCAGGTCCGCGGTTTCCTACTGCAGAACCTGCGTCGGCTGGGCGGGGACTGGGCGTGGAAGGCCAACCTGGATCTGCTCGGCGATTCCCTCCGGATCATCGGCGGCTGGCCGAGAACGGACGCGGTCTACGACGGGCCTGTCTGGTGGGTGGCAGGTGGAAAATCACCTTACGTCCTACCAGAGCATGCCGAGCCAATGCGCAGGCTGTTTCCCCGGGTCGTCACCATAACCCTCAAACACGCAGGCCACTGGGTTCACGCTGACGAACCGGATGCTTTCATCTCGATCTGTACGGAATTCTTGGCATCCCCCAGCTCAATCAGCTCAAAGTCACCGAGCTGATGGCTGCCTCCGCTATGGGACTCACACCATCGGATTCATCGACTCCTTGCGCCGCGATTCCCTGTACAACAGCCAGCCCTCCGTCATCGACAGTACCGAAAACTGCGTATTCCGGACTGAGCTGACTGTCCTCCCAGACGATGAAGAACTGTGACCCAGCCGTGTTGGGTTTTCCGGTGTTCGCCATCGCGACGATTCCCTTGGGGTACGTGGCAACGGTTCCTTCCTTCTCCAACCCAGTGGTACGAGGACTCAGTTCGTCGGGAATCGTGTAGCCGGGCCCTCCCGTGCCAGTTCCCGTCGGGTCCCCGCACTGGAGCACGAAAATCCCGTAATCGGTGAGCCGGTGACACTTGGTTTCGTTGAACCAGCCCTGTTGCGCCAAGGACATGAAGGAGTTGATGGTGCACGGGGTGGCCGAGCGATCCATCGTGATCTCCACGTCACCCGCCGTCAGGTGAAGGGTCGCCTTGGTCTCTCCCGCGTTCAGGATGTCTTCGCCGCCGGGCGGGTCAACGGGCTTGGCGGGTTCTCCCCCTGGAGGATAGGAACAACTGACGGCTCGCCCGGTCTCATCCGTGGGATTCGACTGATTGGCGTCGCCGCACCCGGTGAGAAGAAGGGTGAAGGCGATCAGGGGAGCAAAGGTCTTGAATGACACCTCAGCAATTGTAGATACAGTTGCTCCATGGTGAACCTGACACGCATATACACCCGCACCGGCGACGCAGGAAACACTCGTCTGTCGGACAATGCCGAGGTGCCGAAGACCGATCCGCGGGTAGAGGCCTATGGGGCGGTCGATGAGGCCAACTCGAACTTGGCGCTGGCGGTTGCCCACGGTGGACTGCCGGAACGCGTCGTGGAGATGCTCTCCTTGGTTCGCAACGAGCTCTTCGATGTCGGCGCTGATCTCAGCACTCCTGTACATCCCGATCCTCAGTATCCACCCCTCAGGATCGAGCAGTCCTCCATCAACCGTCTGGAGGAGTGGTGCGACGAACTCGGCGCCGAGCTTCCCTCCCTACGTTCCTTCATCCTACCCGGAGGCAGCCCGGCAGTAGCCCAGTTGCACGTCGCACGCACGGTGTGCCGACGTGCTGAACGGGTGGCCTGGCGGGCCGCTCAGATCCACGGAACCGAACCCTCGACGGAACGTGGCGAGGGCGGAGTGAACCTGCTGGCGATCACCTACCTGAACCGGCTGAGTGATCTGCTTTTCAACATGTGCCGGACCGCGGCGGGCCCGGAGGGGGATGTCCTGTGGATACCGGGCACGGATCGCCAGCCTCCTGAGAAGCGCCGCGGCCGCGCGAAGAAATGAAAACCGTTCACAGGGGTGAGTCGGCGCTGCCCGGAAGGTAGTGGCTCCCGGGCGGGGCCGACTCCAGCCAAGCCATCAGCCCCAGCACGTTGTCCAGATCCATGGCCAAATTGTGCTCGTGTTCGCTGAAACGATCCTTGATCGTGACGATCCATGAGTTGTCGAACAGGACAACCTCCTCCAGAGCAGTGGCGACACGCCGCCGCTGCCAGCTGGTTCCGGCACGTGAGAAGGAGCGGCTCGGCCGCAACGCCAGCGAGAAGGCGCGATACCAGTCGAGCCGGTCCCCGCGATAGCGGGCAAAACCCAGCACCCACCCGACACCGGGCCCCCCATCCCGCATCCTGTGGGCGCAATCAAAAAGGCCGCCCTGGCGGGCGAGCCAGCGGCGGCGTGCATAGAGCAGCAGAAAGGGAAGGATACAGGCGCAGGTGACCGCCACGATTATTGCGATCACTGTCAACCCCATGCACAAAACATAGCGTCGCATCGGCAGATGCAGAACCGGGACACTCGCAGACAAACCACGAATCGTCCCGGCCAACCATGGAACGGTCGTCAGCGACTGGCCTGGTACTTCTCACCCGCCCGGATCTGAGCATTCAAAATGTGCAGACGGTGTATCTGATCGTCCGTTGCCCCACCCTCGCTCCGGATGTGACGCAGTTCGTGGGCCTCCCGGCGAGCTTCTTCGAGAAAGATTTCCTCGGCGAGTTTTACCTCGTGGCTGAGAACTCGGACGTGCCCTTGGGCAACGGCCAGCAACCCGCCGTCGATGGCGAGAATCTCCGTCCGGCCCTCAGCCACGACGATCTCCACCATGCAGGGCACCAAGGCGGCCATGAGCGGCTCGTGTCCCGGCAGAATGCCGATGTCGCCCTCGCTTGTGCGGGCGATGACGTTGACGACATCGCACTGCATGACCATCTTGTCCGCGGAGACGACCTCCAGCTTCAGCGGCTGATATTCCACGCTCACAGGTCCTTCTGCATCTTGTCCCAGTTCGCGAGGACATCCTCCATGCCACCGACGTTGAAGAAGGCCTGCTCGGCGATGTGGTCGACGTCGCCACGGCAGATCATCGAGAAACCCTCGATGGTGTCCGCCACCGGCACGGTGGAGCCCGGGATGTTCGTGAACTTCTCCGCCATGTAGGTGTTCTGGCTGAGGAACTGTTGAATCCGGCGCGCCCGGTTGACCGTGATCTTGTCCTCCTCGGACAGCTCGTCGATGCCGAGGATGGCGATGATGTCCTGGAGCTCCTTGTTGCGCTGCAGGATCTGCTTGACGCGCACGGCCGTGTCGTAGTGTTCCTGACCGATGTACTGCGGATCGAGGATCCGCGATGAGGAGCTCAGCGGATCCACGGCCGGGTACAGACCACGGGAGGCGATCTCGCGGCTCAGCTCCGTCGTCGCGTCCAGGTGGGCGAAGGTCGTCGCCGGGGCCGGGTCGGTGTAGTCGTCGGCGGGCACGTAGATGGCCTGCATCGAGGTGATGGAATGCCCCCTGGTGGATGTGATCCGTTCCTGGAGCTGTCCCATCTCGTCGGCCAGGTTCGGCTGGTAACCGACGGCCGACGGCATGCGGCCCAGCAGCGTCGAGACCTCGGAACCGGCCTGGGTGAACCGGAAGATGTTGTCGATGAACAACAACACGTCCTGGTTCTGGACGTCACGGAAATACTCCGCCATGGTCAGCGCCGTCAGGGCGACGCGGAGCCGGGTCCCCGGGGGCTCGTCCATCTGGCCGAACACCAGGGCCGTGTCCTTCAGGACACCGGCCTCCTCCATCTCGTTGATGAGGTCGTTGCCCTCGCGGGTCCGCTCCCCCACACCCGCGAACACGGAGGTGCCGCCGAAGTTGTGGGCGATGCGGTAGATCATCTCCTGGATGAGCACGGTCTTGCCGACGCCCGCACCGCCGAACAGACCGATTTTGCCGCCCTTGACGTACGGGGTGAGCAGGTCGAGGACCTTGATGCCGGTCTCCAGCATCTCGGTTCGGGGCTCCAGGGCATCGAACTCGGGGGCCGGGCGGTGAATCGGCCAGCGTTCCGTGACGCGGATCGACGCGGGATCGACGTTCAGCACATCCCCCGTCACGTTCCAGACGTGTCCCTTGGTGATCTCCCCCACGGGAACCGAGATCGGGGCCCCCGTGTCACGGACCTCCGCGCCGCGGCGCATGCCGTCGGTGGGTTTCAGGGCGATGGCCCGGATCAGGTTGTCACCGACGTGGAGGGCGGTTTCCATCGTCATGGTTCGTTTCTCACCCATGACCTCGGTCTCGACGAGCAGGGCATTGCCGATCTCGGGGATCTGATCAGCTGCGAACTCGACGTCCACGACCGGACCGATGACCCGGGCGACGCGGCCGATGCCTGCCGCGGTGGTCGAATGTGCAGTGGCAGTCATGTCTTACCTCACTCGCTTCCGGCTGATTCGGCGAGCGCCGCGGCGCCACCGACGATTTCAGAAATTTCCTGGGTGATCTCCGACTGACGGGCCTGGTTGGCCTCGCGGGTCAGGCGTTCGATCAGCTGCTGGGCATTGTCCGTCGCCGACTTCATGGCGCGCTGCCTGCTGGCCAGTTCCGACGCACTCGACTGCAGGAGCATCGACTGAATGCGGTTGGCCACGTACATCGGGAACACCCGATCCAACACCGCCTCGGGGGTCGGCTCGAAGGCGTAGTGTGGCAGGACGGCATCGCCGCTGCTCGCGGGCTCATCCGATTCCTCAACTGCGAGGGGAAGCAGTCGCAAGGTGACCGCTTCCTGGGTGAGCATCGTCATGAACCGAGTCGCGACGACGTGCAGTTGGTCGACACCCCCGTCCTCGTATGGACGCAGGAATCGCTCGATCAGGACATCGGAGATTTCTTTGGCATGCGAATACTGCGGTGCGATGGAAAACCCGGTCCAGCTCTGCTCCACCGGACGATGCCGGAAGTCGTAGTAGGAGACCCCCTTGTTCCCGGTAGCGTAGATCAAGCACTCCTGCCCTTCATCCAGCAGCTTCGCCCGCAGCTGTTCCGCAATCCGGATCACGTTCGCGGAATAAGCTCCCGCCAAGCCTCGATCGCCCGTGATGACGAGCACCGCAGACCGGCGGGGCGGCTCGACATCACGGAGCAACGGATGCTCCAGGACATGGGAATAGGTGGCCAAGGCTGATACCGCATGCACCAGGGCATCAGCGTAGGGAAGAGCGGCACGAACCGCCTGCTGAGCCTTGACGATGCGAGAAGCGGCGATCAGTTCCATGGCGCGGGTGATCTTCTTGGTGGTGGCGACGGAGTTGCGTCGCTGCCTGAGTTCTCGCAGGCTGCTGGCCATTGGGCATCAACCCCGCTTCTTGCGAATGATCGTTTCCTGCGCGATCGCGTCGTCCGGGATCGGCGTGTGCTGCTCGCCGACCAGCGGGGTGCCCTCAGCTGTGCGGAACAGCTGCTTGAAGTCCGCCAAGGCCTGCTCCGTGACCTCCCTGAGGTCGTCGCCGAACAGCTTGGTCTCCGCGATCGTCTGGAGCACCTGGGTGTTGTGCCGAAGATGCTCGAGGAACTCCTGCTCGAAGCGAAGCACGTCGATCACGGGGACGTCGTCGAAGTGCCCCTGGATCCCGGCCCACACCGAGATGACCTGTTCCTCCACCGGGTAGGGGGCGTACTGGCCCTGGCGCAGCAGCTCGACGAGCCGTGCACCGCGCTCGAGCTGCTGGCGGGACGCGGCGTCCAGGTCGGAGGCGAACATGGCGAAGGCCTGCATGTCACGGTACTGGGCGAGGTTGATCTTGAGGGACCCGGCCACGGATTTCATCGCCTTGACCTGTGCCGCACCACCGACCCGGGAAACCGAGATGCCGACGTCGATTGCCGGACGCTGGTTGGCGTTGAACAGATCCGACTGGAGGAAGATTTGACCGTCGGTGATGGAGATCACGTTCGTGGGAATGTAAGCCGAGACGTCGTTGGCCTTGGTCTCGATGATGGGCAGACCCGTCATCGAGCCGCCGCCCAGCCGGTCCGACAGCTTTGCACAGCGTTCCAGCAGGCGCGAGTGCAGATAGAACACATCACCCGGATAGGCCTCGCGTCCCGGAGGCCGACGCAGCAGGAGGGACATGGCACGGTAGGCCTCGGCCTGCTTGGTCAGGTCGTCGAAGATGATCAGCACGTGCTTGCCCTGGTACATCCAGTGCTGACCGATGGCGGACCCGGCGTAGGGGGCGATGTACTTGTAGCCCGCGGGATCGGATGCGGGGGCGTGAACGATGGTGGTGTACTCCAGCGCCCCGGCCGCTTCGAGGGTGCTGCGCACTTCTGCGACGGTGGATCCCTTCTGACCGATGGCCACGTAGATGCAGCGGACCTGCTGTTTCGGGTCGCCGGTTTCCCAGTTGGCCTTTTGGTTGATGATCGTGTCGATCGCGATCGCGGTCTTGCCGGTCTTGCGGTCGCCGATGATCAGCTGACGCTGTCCCCGGCCGATCGGGGTCATCGCGTCGATGGCCTTGATTCCGGTCTGCAGGGGCTCACGAACCTCCTGTCGGTCCATGACGCCAGCGGCCTGGAGCTCGAGAGCCCGCCTGCCCTCGATGTCCTTGATCGCACCGAGCCCGTCGATGGGATCACCCATTGCATCGACGACACGTCCAAGGTAGCCGTCGCCGACGGGAACGGAGAGCACCTCACCCGTGCCGCGCACGGTGGAGCCTTCGTCGATGCCCTCGGAGTCGCCCAGGACGACCACACCGATCTCCCGTTCGTCGAGATTGAGGGCGATGCCCATGGTGCCGTTCTCGAAACGCAGCAGCTCGTTCGCCATGGCCGAGGGCAGGCCCTCGACGCGCGCGATACCGTCACCGGAGGTCACGACAACGCCGACCTCCGTCATACTGGCAGCCGCGGGCTGGTAGGACGAGACGAACTCGTCCAGCGCACTGCGGATCTCGTCGGGACTGATGGTGAGTTCAGCCATTGCGTCCTACTTTCGCTTATCGCTTGATGTCAGTTCAGGAGCCGGCGGACCTCGTCGAGCCGCCTGGCCACGGTTGATTCGAATACATGTGTGCCGAGATCGACGCTCATACCACCGATCACGCTCTCGTCCACCTCGATCTGCAGGAGGACGGGATCGCCGACCTGAGCCTCCAAAGCCTTGCGAAGTCGTTCGACACGACCTGCGTCGAGAGGGCGCGCCACGGTGATCCGCGCCACCCGCTCCCCCGCCAGGTCGGCGGAGAGAGCCAGATAACCGGTGAGGGTGAGCGGGACCGTGCGGGCGCGGGCCGCGGCTGCACGCAGCGCGAGCCGCTCCGTGACGGAAGCCACCCGTCCCGTGAGCAGCCGGACGATCAGGGCACGTCGATCCGCGAGGCTGCGCCCCCGGTTGCGCAGGGCGTCGGACAACTCGGGGGAGCTGTCAATCAACAGGACCAACTGATACAGCTCCTCTTGGACACGCTTCAGTTCCCCACGCGCACTGGCAGCACGGAACAGACCCCGCACGCCCTGCCTCTCGATGGCCTCGATCATGGCTCGACCGCTGGGCCACGGGCGAGAAACCGCCTCGAGGACCACGGACAGTGAAGCGGCCCCCAACCTGCCCTCGAAAAGTCTGCGGGCCAGCACCTGCCGATCCTCCGAACTCGCGGAGGGATCTGACAGCGAACGTCTCAGCGGGGGCTGTTCCTCGAGCAGATCGACAACCGCGAACAGCTCATCGGCAGTGGTTGCATCCACGTGGATGGCATCCACCACAGGGTCGAAGGCGCTGAGGGCGACGTCGCGAGACTTCATCGGAAAGTGCCTGCCGTTTCCAGCTCGTACAGGAAACGGTCAATGGTCCGGTTGGCACGCTCATCATCGGTGAGCGCCTCGCCGACGATCCGGCCGGCGAGGATGGTGGCCAGGCCACCGATGTCTCCGCGAAGCTCGGCCACGAGCTGCGAACGCTCGGCCTCCAACTGGGCCCTGCCAGCGGCGAGAATGCGATCCGCCTCCCTGCTGGCCCGTTCCCGAGCCTCCGCCAACATCTGCGCCCCGGTGTTCTTGGCCTCCTCGCGGATCTTCGCCGCCTCCTCGCGTGCGGAGTTGAGCCGGTCGTTGTATTCCGCCAGCGCCGCCTCCGCTTTCGCCTCGGCCTGCTCGGCCCGCCGGATTCCACCCTCGATGCGTTGGTAGCGCTCCTCGTACAGTTTCTCGAAGGCCGGGACGACGGCCTTCCACATGACGAGGAACACCAGCAGCATCAGGATGATGCCGACCACGATCTCGGACAGGTGATGGGGCAGAAGCGGTCCGAGATCGATCCCGGACTCGAGCAACGCCCCTCTCACGGGGACCACGTCAATCCTCACTGGAGAACGAAGGCCAGGGCGATGGCGATGATGGCGAGCGCCTCGACGACGGCGAAGCCGATGAAGGCGGTGCTCATCATGGCGCCACGCGCCTCGGGCTGGCGGGCGGTCCCGTTGATGACTGAGGCGAAGATCCAGGCCACCCCCAGGGCCGGGGCGATGGTGGCGATCGCATAGCCGATCATGTTGAGCGAACCGTTGATTTCCAGGAGGGTCTGCATGGTTTTCCTTTCGGATGGCTCCTCACCGGGATTGGTGACGGAGTCGGATTTTTCGATTCAGTGGGCCTCTGAGACTGAGGTTGACACGTACTGGGCGGTCAGGACGGTGAAGATGTAGGCCTGCAGTGCACCGATGAACAGCTCCAGGAACAGGATCGCGAAACTGAACACCACCGACACGGCACCGGAGACGTTGTACATGAGGTTGTTCTGGAAGGCCAACAGGAAGGAGCCTCCGACCACGAACACCAGAACCACCAGGTGCCCGGCGAACATGTTGGCGAACAGACGCAGGGCGAGGGTCACGGGCCTGGTGATGAAGGTCGCGAGGAACTCCAGCGGGATGATGAGGGGAAGCAGGTACGCGGGCACCCCCTCGGGAATGAGAGCGCGTTTCAGAAAACCGATCCCGAACTTTCTGAACCCGGCACCGACGTAGACGCACCAGGACAGAAAAGCCAAGCCGTAGGCGAATCCGACATTGCTGAAGGTCGGGAGCATGAAAACAAAGGTTTCACCGAACCAGTTGTTGACCAGCAGGAAGGAGAACAGGCCGAGCAGATACGGCAGGAAGCGCCTGTAGTCGTGGTGGAGAATGTCACGGGCGATGCCATTGCGGACGAATTCGTAGAGGTACTCGGCAAAGAACTGCCGTTTGGGGGGCAGCACCTTGAGGCGGCGCGAGGCCAGCCACCAGAGCAGGACCACCAGCAGAGCCGCTATGACGGCCTGCCAGAAGGGTTTGTTCATCCAGGTGGGGGTGCCGGGAATGACGGGAGTGTCGAAGATGAAGTCGTTGACGCTCGGCGGGGTGTAACCGCCATCGCCACCGCTGTCCAGCGGAAGAAGCCAAGGGTTCACGCGCCGCTCCCATATCGCTTGATGATCAGATATGTGCTGCAGGCCAGGCCCAGGATCAGGCCCATTGGCAGCAACCACGATGTCTTCCAGAGATGATCGCCCAGCCAGCCCAGGCCCCCGTAGAAGAGCAGACCCGCCAAGATGTAACTGAGCACGACCATCCCGTCCTCGGTGCCTCGCTGCTGCGAGGGCTTCTCCTCGGATCCTGGTCTGGTGCCCATGTCGGGAGTGAGCCTAGCGGAAAACTCCCCCGCATTCATCCCCAGAACCGCACTTTTCAGCTCTGGTCGTGTATGTCGTAAATGGGTACGCGTTGCCGCGATGCCACCACGACAACGCCTGTTGTCCAGGCGAGTACTGTTGCGATGACTGCGATCGCCAGCCAGTTCCTGTCCGTTTCAGGTCCGAGCCGCGGATGACTCGTCACGAACCAGATACCGGCTCCGATCCCCACCACGCGAACTGCATAGCTCGCGAGCACCACTCCGAGGCCCTGGATGGGTTCCAGTTCGCAGGCCACGACCTCGACGGCCTGCCCCACGGAGCAGAAGATGACCACTGCGGCGAATCCCAGCGCGGCCCCGATGAGCGCCGCCCGGGAACCGGTCGCCAGGGCGAGTCCGCACGCCGAGATCCCCACCGTCTGTCCGGCCACCAGCCCGCCGATCATCATCTGCCGGGCCCGCCGGGTGGCCCCCGTGACCCGACGTTCAGCCATGTTTCGCCGTCCCGGTTCCACGCCTGACGGGCATGATGGTGACCAGCACCAGCAGCACGAGGAAAACCCCGATGGCCCACCACGTAGCGGGGTGGTTCAGGAGCACCGTGCAGACCAGACCCCCCGCTATCACCGCACCCCAGGAACACATGATGAACACGACCCCGCGCTGCGAGTGTCCCCGGGCAACCAGCCTGTGGTGCAGGTGGTGCTTGTCGGCCTTGAAGGGGTGCTGGCCCCGCGCGGTCCGGCGAATCCAGGCCAGGACCAGGTCGCTGAGGGGCAGGGCCATCGTGGCGAACGGCAGCAGCACCGGGAGCAGGGCGGGCAGGACGTCGTCGTGATCCCGGCTGAGGGCGCTCGGATCCACCTGGCCGGTGAACGAGATGGCGCTCATCGCCATCAGGAATCCCAGCAGCATGGCTCCCGCGTCCCCCATGAACATGTGCGCCGGCTGGAAGTTGTGGCCGAGGAACCCGAGACAGATGCCGAGGGTGGCCACGGTCAGCAGGCTCGCCGTCGTGGCCCGGGCCAGGTCCTGTTCGTAGGCGAGCACATACGAGTAGGCGAAGAACGCCCCCGCTCCGACCGCCACCAAACCGGCGGCCAGCCCGTCCAGCCCGTCGACGAAGTTGACGGCATTCGCGCACACCGCGATGAAGATGACCGTGATCAGGATGCTGCTGGCGTCGTCGAGGGCCAGCACTGCGTTCGGCAGGGGAATCCAGTAGATGCGGACCCCTCCCAGCACGGCCGCCCCCGCGGCCAGCACCTGGCCGCCGAATTTCACGACCGGACTCAGCTCGACCACGTCATCGACCAGCCCGACGGCGCAGATCAGACCGCTCGCCAGGAGCACCACCAGGGCGTCGTGTCCGACGGTGGCGAATCGCGACAGGAACGGCATGTTCACGGCGAGTATCAGGCACACGACCAGCCCACCGAACATCGCGAGCCCGCCGAAATAGGGTTTGGGACTGGTGTGCACGTCGCGCGCCCTCACCTTCGCCACCGCGTTCCAGCGCAGGGCGAGCTGACGACACACCGCCGCGAACAGGTAGGTGGCGGCGGTGGCGACCAGCAGCACGAGAAGGTATTCGCGCATCAGCCAGCCCGCAGCTCCGGCACCACCTGACGGAGCTCCTCGAGATCGATCGCCCCTTGGCGGAGAATCCGTCCGTTTTCGTCGCTGGTGAAGTCGATGATAGTGGAGGCCTCCCCCCCGGGGGCTCTCCCGCCGTCCAGGTAGACCGCCACGGCGTCGGCCAGCATGTGGCGGGCCTCCCCAGCGGTGGTGGCGGCCGGCTGTCCGGAGACGTTCGCCGAGCTCACGGCCATGGGGCCCGTACGGCGCAGCAGGGCGCGGGCCTGGTCGTGGTCAGGAACCCGGACGGCAACCGTTCCCCGGGTTTCCCCCAGGTCCAGGGGAAGCGATCGTTGTGCCTTGACGATGATGGTCAGCGCCCCTGGCCAGAACCGTGCCACCAGCTTCCTGGCCGCCTCCGGGACCTGACCGGCGAGGGCCCGCAGCATCGACGTCTCCGCCATCAGCACCGGCGGCGGCATGTCGCGTCCCCGCTTTTTGGCATCCAGCAGCCCCGTGACCGCTTTGGCGTCGAATGCGGCGCACCCGATCCCGTAGACGGTGTCGGTTGGGAAGACGACGCACCGCCCCGCCGCGACCGCTTCCCGGGCGGCCTCAAGGGCGGCATCGGCTTCAAACTCGAGGGACAGCGTCCTGGACCCGGTTTCGTTCACCCGCCAATCCTGCCACGTCTGGCTACGAGGTGCCGGGGGTGGCCCGTCAGGTCGCGCACCGTTCGGATATTGGAGAAACCGTCGGAGAAGATTCCCCGGACCTGTTCGGCGTGCGACTGGTCGTGTTCCATGGCAACCAGGCCTCCCGGTACCAGGAGCCTGCGCGCCACCGAGTGGACGACCCGAATGGCCTTCAGTCCGTCCTCGCCACCGAACAGCGCCTCGGCCGGTTCGTGGCCCACCTCCACCGGGAGCCGGCCGCGCAGGCCGGCGGGAACATAGGGCGGGTTCGCCACCACGACGTCGGCCCGGGCATCGAGATCGTGGAAGGCCTCGGACATGTCCTCCCGGCGGGAGTCCACCCCGAGGCCCTCGAGGTTTCGCAGCAGCCAGGGCCACGCGTCGGAGGAACACTCCACTGCGTGCAGTTCCAGGCCACCACGCTCCCTCGCGAGGCTCCGGGTGATGGCCCCCGACCCGGCACACAGTTCAACCACGCGGCGTTTCCCGGCGGGCAGGCCCGCCAGATGCCCGAGCACCTCGTCCACCAGCAGTTCCGTCTCGGGACGCGGTATGAAGACCCCCGGCCCGACCGCGAGGGTTTCGTAGCGGAACGGGGCCCATCCCGTGATGTACTGGACCGGCTCCCCGGTTCTCCGTCGCGCAACGAAACCCGCCACTCTATCGCGGTCCCCGGATGACGCGTCTCGAAGGACCAGCGTCGCTGAGTCGCATCCCAGGGCGTGACAGACGAGCCAGCGAGCATCAGCCGCCGGGGTGGTGACACCCGCCTCCGCCAGCTGCTCCGAGACCTCCAGGACCAAGTCCCAGGCCCTCATCGGTCTGGTCCGGACAGCCGTTCGGCCAGGTCGGCCTCGGCCAGCGCGTCGAGCACGGGCGCCAGGGCCCCCGCCAGGACCAGGTCCAGGTTGTGGGCCTTGAAACCGATCCTGTGGTCGGCGAATCGGTTCTCCGGGAAGTTGTAGGTGCGGATCCGTTCGGAGCGGTCCACCGTGCGCACCTGCGACCTGCGGGCGGCGGACGCCGCCTCCGCGGCTTTCGCCTCCCGGATGGCGGCCAGCCTGGAGCGCAGCAGCCGCATCGCTTGTTCACGATTCTGCAGTTGGGAGCGTTCGTTCTGACAGCTCACCACCACCCCCGTCGGAATGTGAGTGATCCTGACCGCCGAGTCCGTGGTGTTCACCCCCTGACCGCCGGGCCCAGATGCGCGGAACACGTCGATCCTGAGATCGGATTCGCTGATCTCCAACTCCTCCGGCTCGATGTCAGGTGAGACCAGTACACCAGCAGCGGAGGTGTGGATGCGTCCTTGGGCCTCGGTGACGGGAACGCGTTGGACCCTGTGCACCCCGCCCTCGAACTTGAGCCGTCCGTAGGGACCGACCCCGTCGATGCCGGTTCCCTTGACGGCTACCGTCACCGACTTGAACCCGCCGAGATCCGTTGCCTGGGAGTCCAGCACCTCGAGATGCCAGCCGACCTGTTCTGCGTACCGCTGGTACATGCGCAGCAGGTCGGCCACGAACAGCGCGGACTCCTCGCCGCCCTCCCCGGACTTGATCTCGAGGATCGCATCGGCGTCGTCGTTCGGATCCCTCGGCGCCAGCAGCCGGGTGAGTCGCGCCGCGGTCTCCTCCAGCCGCGCCTCGATCGCCCCGGCCTCCTCCGCAAAAACGGGGTCCTGCTCGGCGAGTTCGAGTGCAGCCTCCCGATCGGCGGCCAGCCCGCGGTACAGGGCCAGGGCCTCGACCACGGGCCGCAGGGCCGCATAACGACGACCGACCCGGCGCATCAGCGCCGGGTCGGCGTGCGTCGCCGGGTCGGCCAGCTGGGCCTCGAGCCGATCGTGCTCGGCGATCAGGGGATCCGCGTTCTCGAACAATTTCGCAGGCTCCGCGAACTCACTTCTTCTTGTTCTTGGCGTACATGCGCTCGAAACGAGCGACGCGACCACCGGTGTCGAGAATCTTCTGCTTGCCGGTGTAGAAGGGATGGCACTCGGAACACACGTCGGCGTTCAGAGCCCCCTTCTTCGATGTGCTGCGGGTGGTGAAGGTGTTGCCACAGGTGCAGTGGACCTTCGTCTCAACGTAATCGGGGTGGATACCCTGCTTCATGATTTTCTCCTAGGTGTGTTCTTCCCGGGTCGCCATACCGTCGGTGGGCGTGAACCGGCACGGCCTGCAATTGTGCCAGCCGATGCCGCCGAATCAAAACAATCCCGGCAGCTTCGGCGCGATCGGCTCAGCCATCCTGGGCCGGAGTGGTCTTCAGGACGCTGAGCAGGAACTCGTGGTTGTTCTGCGTCTTGCGCATCCTTGCCAGCAGGGTCTCCAGGGCGGCCTGGTCGTCGAGCCCGGAGAGCGCGCGACGCAGCTTCCAGATGATGTTCAGCTCGTCGCGGCCGAGCAACAGGTCTTCACGGCGGGTCCCGGAGGCGTCCACGTCGATCGCGGGGAAGATCCGCTTGTCGGCGAGCTGCCTGGCGAGCCTGAGCTCCATGTTGCCCGTGCCCTTGAACTCCTCGAAGATGACCTCGTCCATCCGGGACCCGGTCTCGATGAGAGCAGTCGCCAGGATCGTCAGGGAACCGCCGTTCTCTATGTTGCGGGCCGCGCCGAAAAACTTCTTGGGTGGGTAGAGGGCCGCGGAATCGACGCCGCCGGAAAGGATACGCCCGGAGGCCGGGGCCGCCAGGTTGTACGCCCGGCCCAAGCGAGTGATGCCGTCGAGCAGGACCACCACGTCATGACCGAGTTCGACGAGACGCTTGGCACGTTCGATGGCCAGTTCGGCGACCACGGTGTGGTCCTCGGCGGGACGGTCGAAGGTGGATGCGATCACTTCGCCGGAGACGGTCCGCTGGAAGTCCGTGACCTCCTCGGGACGCTCGTCGACGAGGACCACCATGAGGTGGACCTCGGGGTTGTTCGCGGCGATCGCGTTCGCGATGGCCTGCATCACCATCGTCTTGCCGGCCTTGGGTGGGGAAACGATGAGGCCACGCTGTCCCTTGCCGATCGGGGCAACCAGGTCGATGACGCGACCCGTCAGGTGCGTGTTGACCGTTTCGAGACGGAGCTTCTCCTGGGGGTAGAGGGGTGTCAGTTTCGCAAACTCGGGACGCTGCTTCGCCTTCTCGGGATCGTCGCCATTGATGGAGTCGATCCGCACCAGCGGATTGTACTTCTCCCTGCGCTCACCTTCCCGGGGGGTGCGGATGGCGCCGACGATCACATCGCCTCTACGCAACCCGAATCTACGCACCATTGCCAACGGCAGGTAGGCGTCGTTGGGTCCGGGAAGGTACCCGGTGGTGCGAACGAAGGCGTAGTTGTCGAGGATGTCCACGATCCCGGAAACGGCTGCGAGCACGTCGTCCTCGGAAACTGTGGGTTCGTTCTCGAAACGGTCCATGCCGCCGGAGCCGCGGTTGCGACGGTTCTGGCGGTCGCGGTTGCGACGGCGTCGTCCACGACGTCCACCCTCGTTCTCCTCCTCGAAACGACCCGCGCCTGCGCTTGCCGGAGCGAGGACAGGTGCTGTGGTGGAGGTACCGGCCTGCCCGAGTGCCGCGGCCAAACGCTCTCCGACCTCTTCGTTCGTCGCTTCCTGAGCCGCGCGGTCACGCTCCTTGTTGCGTTCGCGGCGGCGTCGGTTGCGACTGATGCCTTCGCCGTCCACCCGTGGCTGGGACTGTTGAGTGGGGGATTCGGGTTCCGCTTTCTCCTCTTTCGGCTGCTCGGGACCGACGTGTTCCGGCGCCTCCACAGGAAGTTGCGGTTCGACCTCGGCCCTCTTCCTAGGACGTGAGGTGCGGGCTTTGTGTTCAGGCTTGGTAGGGACGTTGACCCCGCCGGAAATCGCGGCGATCAGATCACCCTTGCGCATCGCGGAAGTGCCCTTGATACCCATCCCTGCTGCCATCTTCTTAAGCTCGGGGAGCTTCAGGTCTGCCAGGGAGCTGGAACCGGATTCGGTCACGGAATGCCTTCCTTAACTCAGGAAACCGGTGGCACTGAAAAATGCCCAGCCGGTGAAGTGTCTAGTCAAAGCGCTCATTTCACGGTGGTAAAAGAAACCGCCACCGACGCCGTTCAGTTGACTGCCGAAATAGTAACACGAAACCTGTCCTTCTCCCCAGCTGGCGTTACGGAAAGGGGTTCGAGGCGGTTCCGGGGCGTTGCCGTGGAGCTCTGCGCACAAGCTCACGCGCAACCGCGGATCCCCTTCACGTCATCCACGCTCACGAAGCAACACGATCAGGTCTCAACCGGGGCGATCACAGGGCCCGGCCTCCACCCGCAGGACTTCATTGAAATCGTTGTGCCCGCGCCCAGAGGCTGACCGCAGTGCTCACGTGCCTGGTTGCACACCACTCGGGCACTGAGACACCCGTATCGCTCAATCCAAGAGCTGCACTCCCCCGCCCGGCACGAGATCATGGCGTTGGAATCCTTCGTGTTCAACAGACTCCGCTTCCGCCAGTTGGTCCTCCAGCCCGACCGCGAAAACGGTCGGCCCCGCCCCGGAGATGGTCGCGGGAGCTCCTACCCGCCGCAATCGTCGCAGCAACGACCAGGAGGCCGGCATCAACTCGGCTCTCTGGAACTGGTGCAAGCGGTCCCTGGTTGCGGACAACAACAGATCGGGACGCTGTTCAAGAGCCAGGGGAAGGGATGCGGCAGCCACGGCCTGGGCCACGGCGTCTCTCCGGGGAACCATGTCGGGCAGGACAGCTCTGGCCCCCTCGGTGCGGACTTCCAGATCGGGGACGAACGCAAGGCACCGCAAACCCTCCACGGGTCGCAACCGGATCAGTTCCACCCGTTCACCATCCAGCCAGGCCAGGATCGCACCGCCCCAGACAGCCGCACCCGCATTGTCGGGATGCCCCTCCAGAAAACTGGAGACCCGGGTCAATTCGACCCGATCCAGATCCTCACCGGGAAAGGCGATGCCGTGAGCCAAGGCGCAACCAGCCACTATGGCCGCCGCGGAAGAACCGAGCCCGCGCGAGTGTGGAATCGTGTTGTGCGCTGTGAGCCGCAAACCACCGGGCGGAGTCGTTCCCCACTGCTGCAGAGCGTGTAGCAGCGTGGCCACCACGAGATGGGACTCGTCGCGAGGCACCTGATGGGCACCCTCACCAGTCACCTCGACGTTGATCCCCCCGGCCCTCGAGACTTCCAGGGTCAGTTCGTCGAACCAGTCCACGGCCAATCCCACACAGTCGAACCCCGACCCCAGGTTGGCGGTGCTCGCCGGGACGCGTACGGCGAGCCTCACTTGCCCTCGATGCGCATGTAGTCGATGGCGTTCCCGATGAAAGGAGCCTCCCGCAGCGCCGCGACGACGTCCTGGAGGTCCTGTTCACGCGCATCGTGGGTCATGAAGTTCAGCTCCGCGGTGAACCCGTCCGTGCGCCCCAAACCTTCCAGGTAGGACTGCTGACAGGTTTGCAGGGAAACCCGGTGGGCTCCAAAGATGGTGGCACACTTGGCCAGCACACCTGGTTTGTCCTCCACCTGGAAACGAATGTAGTAGCGGCTGGTCGCGTCCCCGATGGGGGCGACCCCGCGCTTGGTGTATCCGGTTCCGAGGTGGCCAGCGGCTCCCCGCACCCGGTTGCGCGCCACAGTCACCACATCCCCCATGACTGCGGAAGCCGTGGGGGCGCCACCAGCTCCCTGTCCGAGAAACATCAGCTGCCCCGCCTCGACCGACTCAACGAAAATCGCGTTGTAGGCACCAGAGACGGAGGCCAGCGGGTGGGTCTTCGGAACCATGGTGGGATGAACCTTGACGATGACCCGGTCATCGTCTGCCAGCTTGGCCACAGCGAGCAGTTTCACCACACAACCCATCCGGTCGGCGGCCCGGATGTCGGTTTCCGTCACCGACGCGATGCCCTCACAGAAGACCTCGGAGCTGTGTACTTCGGTGTGGAACGCCAGCCCCGCGAGGATCGCTGCCTTCGCAGCCGCGTCTTTGCCCTCGACGTCGGCGGTGGGATCGGCCTCCGCGAAACCGAGCTCCTGGGCTTGGCGCAGCGCCACCTCGAAGCTCAGGTGATTCGTGGTCATCTGGTCGAGAATGTAGTTGGTGGTGCCGTTGACGATCCCCATGACCGCACGGATTTCATCCCCGACCAAGGACTCCCGCAGGGGTCGGATGATCGGAATCGCCCCCGCCACCGCTGCCTCGTAGTAGAGATCGACGCCGTTATTCTTGGCTGTTGCGCCCAGTTGCGCCAGGTCCTCGGCCAGCAACGCCTTGTTGGCGGTGACCACGGAGGCACCCGCGTTCATGGCCTCGGTGAGCAGGGTTCGCGCGGGCTCGATACCGCCGATCACCTCGATGACGAGATCCAGGTCGCCGCGCGTGACCAGTCCGTGCACGTCCGTGGTGAACAGGCCGGGGTCGATACCGGGACGTTCCACGTCCAGCCTGCGCACCCCGATACCGACGAGTTCCAAGGGCCGGCCGATGCGCTGACGCAAGGAGTCCGCCTCCTGACTCAGGATTCGGGCCACCTGGGAACCAACCACACCGGCACCGAGCAGTGCCACTTTCAATGGCGAAGTCTCCTCAACCATGCTCACTCCCCTACGTCAAGTCGCATCAGGTCTTCCAGGGTCTCCCGCCTGAGAAGCGTTCGTGTCTCCCCCTGGCACACCGCCAGCAGGGGCGGTTTCGGAACCTGATTGTAGTTATTGGCCATCGATCGGCAATACGCCCCGGACCCGGGGACAGCGATCAGGTCGCCGGGGCGGATGTCCCGGGGCAGGAAAACGTCCCGGATCAGGATGTCGCCACCCTCGCAGTGCTTCCCCACGACCCGTGCCAGCACGGGCTCGGCCTCCGAGACCCGGTTCGCCAGGGCACAGGAATACTCGGCGGCATACAGGGCGGGGCGGATGTTGTCGCTCATGCCCCCGTCAACCGAGACGTAGGTGCGCGAACGCCCGTTCTCCAGCTCCACGACCTTCACGGTCCCGACCTCGTACAGGGCTACTCCTGCCGGACCACAGATGGCGCGGCCCGGTTCGATGCTGAGCTCGGGGCGTTTCAATCCGAAACCCCGGCACTCGTGGTCGAGGATGTCCTCGAAGGCTTGGGCGAGGACGTCGGTCGGCATGGGTGAATCGGCCTCCGTGTAGGCGATTCCGAATCCGCCCCCGAGGTCCAGTTCCGCCAGCTCCACCCCGGTGGCGACACGGAACTGCTCCGCCAGCCGCAGCGTGCGACGGATCGCCACCTCGAAACCGTGGGTCTCGAAGATCTGGGAACCGATGTGGCTGTGGATGCCACGCAGCTCGATGAAGGGCGACGAATGGCACCGCACCAGCGCCGCGAGGGCGTGGCCCCCGAGAATGGACAGACCGAATTTCTGGTCCTCGTGGGCCGTGGCGATGTACTCGTGCGTGTGTGCCTCCACCCCGGTGGTGACCCGCACCAGCGCATGGGCCCTCCTCCCGAGCTCCCGGCAGGCGGTCTCGATGCGGTCTATTTCGTGGAAGGAGTCGACGATGATGCGCCCGACCCCCCGCTCCAGGGCGAAACGGATCTCCTCCGCCGACTTGTTGTTGCCGTGGAACCCGAGCCGCTCCGCCGGCATCCCCCCGGCCAGAGCGATCCGCATCTCCCCCATGGTCGTCACGTCCATGTGGAGCCCCTCCTCGGCCACCCAGCGCGCCACCGCCCGGGTCAGCAGGGCCTTTCCCGCGTAGTAGACCCGCCATCCGGCGAAGTTGTCGCGGAAGGACCGCGCCCTGGTGCGGAAGTCCTGTTCATCGATCACGTAGGCGGGTGTGCCCTGCTCGGCCGCGACCCGCGTCAGGGGGACCCCACCGATCACGATGCGGCCCAACCCATCCCGCCCGGTTCCTGCGGGCCACAGTTCCGCACGTAGCTGGTTGAGGTTCTCGGGCAACGTGAGCCACTGCGGCCCCGTTTTGGCGACGTCGGCATGGATCGAGCCGGCGATGTGAGCGTGGGTCATGAGGTCAAAGCTTGCCAGAAGGGGCGTGCCGGGGCCGATGAAACTCCGGCACGCCCCACAAAACGGGCGTGATGGGCAGGATTCTGGGTTGTCTATACCCCGTGGGCGCGGGACTCGGCCTCGACGGCTTCGAGTGCCTTGCCGGAGCTCTCGGGCACGTAACGCACCATGAACCAGATCGCGATCGCACTGAGCAGGGCGAAGATCCCGAAGGTCGGCCCGACCCCGACCGCGGTCACCATCGGCAGGAATCCCAGCGTGACCAGGCCGTTCGCGAGCCACAGCATGAACACGGAGGATCCCATCGCGAAGGAACGCGTCCTCAGCGGGAACATCTCGGACAGCAACAGCCAGCTGAGCGGGCCGGTGAAGGCCTGCATGGAGAACACGAACAGCGCGACGAGCACGAGGATCAGGTAGGGCTTGCCGCCGAACTCGTCGGGAACGAGCTGGGCGGAGAGCCCGACCAGGACGTGGAAGAAGGTCATCAGGCAAAAGTCCAGGATGATCATCGTGCGCCTGCGGAAACAGTTGGTGGTCATCGCCGCGAGAGTCACACCGATCATGGAGGCCACGCCGTTGAGGGTGTTCGCGAGGATAGCGGAATCGGCGGAGAATCCCGAGGTCTTCAACAGCTCAGTCCCGTAGTACATGATCACGTTGATGCCGCTGAACTGGGAGAACGCCCCGATCAGCACGGCCCTGCGGATCCACCCAGTGTGCAGGATCACCGACCAGCCCATCCGGACCGCCTCACGGTCCTCCTCCACCAGGAGCCGGACCTCCTCCAATTCGGCGTCGGTCCGTTTCGGGGAGCGGATCAGCTTCAGCACCTCGTGATCCTCCTCGCCCGCCCCTTGGCCACCAGCCAGCACGGCGACTCGGGAACCCGCAGCATCCCGAAGAACGGGCCGAACGCGGACAGCACCGCGACCAGCAGCATCACGCGCCAGATCCCGTTGATGCCTCACCCAGTAGTTGTGGATGACCGCATTGATGACGAAAGCCAGGAACTGGCCGAAGACGATCCCGAACTCATTGCGCGTGACCATCCGGCCCCGCGTCTCGGAGGGCACGATCTCGGCCAGGAAGACGGCACCACCGCGGACGCCCCACCGACCGCCAGCCCCAGGATGAACCGGAAGACCGCCAGCACCACCCAGCTCGGGGGAAAGAACACAGCCGAGGGTTCCCACCATGAAGATCAGGCCCAGGGACTGGATGCCGCGCTTCCGGCTGAAACGAGTGGAGACGCTCCCCTCGCACACACCGCCGATCGCAGCCCCGAATATCAGGATTGAGGTGACGAAACTGGTGGTCCAGTCGGTCAACCCTAAATCGGGTTTCATGGAGCCCAGGGCACCGTTGATGACCCCGGTGTCGTAACCGAACAGCACACCACCGAAGGTGGCCACCACCGCGATCAAACCAAGCCTGTGGCCATGGGGACCGGGTTCGTTCGGAGGCAGGGTGGGGTGGTAGGCACTCCCTGAATGAGCACTTGCCTGGCTGGGCTATCGTCGCTGCTCTCGGGTTTCCCCGTAGGGCCTTCTCAGACCTCCGAAGTTTGTTCGCACAAATCTGGGACCGGTCCCAATACCTTGCTAATCTCAACTCCGTTGTCAACCCTCCGACCGGGATCATCCCAGTTCACAACGTCCCGCCGACAGGGCCACGATCCGCGACGCGGCCTTGCGAGCAAGGGTTTCAAATCCACCGTTTCGCGATACCTGCCGGACCGGATCACCGACCGCACCTGCGACGCGATCGCGCAGGCCATCCGCGAACTCGACTACCGCCCGAACACCGCGGTCAGGAACCTGACCCGCAACCACAGCAGGTCATCGGGGTGCTCGGCAACGACGTCAGGCGGCCATGGCACGGAGAGTTCCTGACGGGGCTGGCCGGCGTCCTGGACCGCCACGGGTATTTCATGCTCGTGGGCGGCATCCGGGCCGAGCAGGGACTCCGCGAACGCCCGGTGAAGGCCTTCACCGAGGGCCAGGTTGACGGGCTGGTTCTGGCCGGGACCATGCACGTGACCCCGGCCCTCGCCAGCGCCATGCGGTGCATACCGACGGTGGTCGCCGGAAACCACGAATTCGACCTCTCGGACCTGGACGTGGTGGTCCCCGACGATCACGCAGCCGCCACCCTGACCATGGATCACCTACTGGGGCTCGGTCACCGGAGGATCGCCCACATCAGCGGCCCCGGAACGGGCGCCTTCCCGATCCGGCGCCGGGCCTACGAGGAACGCATGCGTTCCCACGAGCTGTCCGGGCACATCATGGCGGAGTCGTGCGACACTACCGACGACGGGGGCTTCGCGGCCGCCGAGCGTCTCCTGACCGGTCCCGGGCCTCGCCCAACCGCGCTCTTCGCGGGCAACGACCTGGCCGCGCTCGGAGCTCTGGCACTGGTGCGGTCCTGGCGGATCGCGGTCCCGGGGGAACTGGCCATCGCGACCATCGACGACGCCTTTCTGGCCCACAACCGTGCCATCTCCCTGACCTCGGTGGGCCTCAAGACCGAACGCCAAGGAACCCTCGCCGGGGAACTGATGATCCGTAGGATCCGGGAGCCCGATGCGGAACGCGCGAAACTGGTGATGCCTCCTGCTGGTATCAGCATCCGAAACTTCACCGTGGCCTGACCCACACCTCGGGACGCCATTGGTGGCGAGAACGCCCTGGGCCGGCAGCACCCTGCGATTACTGTTTCGCCAGGAACCCGGCTCACCTGGCCCGGTGCACAACCGTGCTTGATCGGTTCAACGCCACCCCAGAACCTCCAAGTTGTCCCGGGCCTCCGGGTTCGTGCTAGCCTTTCGCACGTCGAAGCCCCCGTAGCTCAGGGGATAGAGCACCGCCCTCCGGAGGCGGGTGCCGAGGTTCGAATCCTCGCGGGGGCGCTTGACGGCCGGCGTGACCGGCGAGCCCAGAATTCCAGGGGGTCCGCGCTTGACCGAGGCCACAACAACAACATCCATCAAGCGCTCCTACCGCATCAAATGGGCCGTGGCGCTCACGCTTGTTTTCGCAGCGACCCGTGCGTTCAACGTCTTGCTGTGGAAGATCCCTCACGTGTCCTTCGTCCAGAACGACGTCAGTTACTACGGGTACTGGCTCTGGTGCCTGCTCGGGGACGGGGGCCAAAATTCGCAGTGCGCCGCGGCCATGGCGGGGGCCGGTGTGATGACGGAATACCCGCTTCCCGCTGTCTGGTTCCTTGAGTTTCTCTACACCCTCGGGGGAGGCCACCCGTGGTGGTTGCCCTTCCTCCTGCTCGGGGGAGCTCTGATCGGCATCGTTCCCATCACCGTACTGTGGAGCCGTGGGCACAGGAAACCTGCTCTCGTCGGGGGACTCGCCCTTGTCGTCCTGCTCGTCGCGGTCTGGTTCACCGCTTCCCTGCCCTATCGCGCCACCGCCTTCAATTCCTGGCTTCCAGTCTTCGCCTCAGCGATGCTCCTGCTCGACGGAGTCGTGGCGGCGATGCTCTTCAGGTACGGCTCAGTGAGTGCCACGGTTTTCTGGATCCTGTTCATAGGCGCCTGCGGCCCCATCGTGTGGTTCCGCTTCGACATGCTGACAGCCGCAGCCGTTGCACTGGCCTGCCTCTGGTTGAATCGTCATCCTGCGGTCTCGGGGGGTCTGATCGGCCTCGGAGCGGCGATAAAGCTCTGGCCGGCCCTGCTGATCGCCCCGATGTCAGCCCCTGTACCCCTGCGTACAGGAAAAGGGCGATTCCGACTGATCGGTTTCATCGTCGCTGGGTTCTCACTGGGTCTCGCCTCGCTCCTGATCGGTGGCTGGTCCCGATCCGCATCCCCCATGGTCTGGCAGTCGAACCGAGGGCTCCAGATGGAGTCGGTACCCGCAACGGCACTCGTGTTCCTACGCACGTTCACCACCAACCCGACTTGGCAGGTAGCGCTCAGCAAATACAACGCCATCGAATTTCAAGGACCGGCCGTCGATGTCCTTCTCGGGTTGTCGACCTTCCTCACAGCGGGATCGATCCTGCTCACCGCGGCGCTCACGTGGAGGTTGCTCCGCAATTTCCGCTCAAACAACGAGAATCTGACCCAGGCCATCCTGCTGTCAGTACTGGCCGTGGTGCTCGCCACCGTGATCGCGAACAAAACCCTGTCCACGCAGTACGTCCAGTGGCTGGCAGGACCGTTGGCCGCTCTGCTCGCCCTTGGCACCAGTCCATGGTTACGACGCCCTCGCCGGATACTGGCGACCGGTCTGGTGATCGTGGCAGTGCTCACCCAGTACACCTATCCTTGGGGGACCTTGGGCATCATGGCAATCCCCAACGGCTCCGGCTTTGAATCCTCCACCCTGGTGATGCGCAACACGCTTCTCGTGCTCCTGGCAGGTTTCTCGGCAGGACTCGCATGGCGCGCCACCTCCCGTCCAAACCCCGGCCACCCCGACCGAAGTTCGCTAAGCTGACCACTGGGCGAAGAAGCCTGACGCCCAAGCAGTAGTCTCAAGTAAGGGGATCGTGGCAACGGCCACTGGCGAAGATGTCGACACCTGACTCACATAATGCATTTGGCGCGAATTCCTGGTTGATCGACGAGATGCGGGAGGCCTGGGAGAAGGACCCCTCGTCCGTGGACGAATCATGGCAGGCCTTCTTCAAGGACAAAACCACCCCCACGAACACGGTCCCCGCCCCCTTGGCGCAGAGCGACCATCCCTCCTCTCCCCCGCAGGAACGCGCCTCTCGGCAAGAGGGAAACCAGCCGAGGGTGGAATCGGTCAAGCCCACCAGGGAATCCCCCTCCACCCCGGGCACCGGGGCCGGTCTGTCAGCAAATGCCCCGAATCCTTCCCTACGTCCTGAGCCTTCCGCCGTGGCGCCCCGCCTGACCGTGCTTCGCGGGGCCCCGATGCGCACCGCGAAGAACATGGATGCTTCGTTGAGCGTGCCCACCGCCACCTCCGTGCGTTCCGTGCCCATGAAACTCGTGATCGACCAGCGCACCGGGATCAACAACTTCCTGAAAACGTCCAAGGGCGGCAAGGTCAGCTTCACCCACCTGATCGCCTACGCGATGATCCAAGCGCTGAAGGCAGTGCCTGCGATGAACAACTCCTACGACGTGATCAACGGCAAGCCGACGTTGATCGAGAATCCCGCGATCAACCTGGGGATCGCCATCGACCTCAAGAAATCGGACGGCACCCGCCAGCTCCTCGTTCCCAACATCAAGGGATGCGAGAAACTCAATTTCGCCCAGTTCTGGGCCGACTACGAAAAGATCATTGCCAAGGCGCGCTCCGGGAAACTCATGGTGGCGGACTTCGCCGGAACCACAGCCACCATCACCAATCCCGGGGGCATCGGGACGAATCATTCCGTACCCCGCCTGATGAACGGGCAGGGAATGATCCTGGGGGTTGGGAGCATCGACTATCCAGCGGAGTTCCAAGGAACTTCCTTGTTTCATGTCGACGACTTCGGAATCTCCAAGGTCACGACGCTCACATCCACCTATGATCACCGCGTGATCCAAGGTGCCCAATCAGGTGAGTTCCTGAAGATCATCCACCAGCTGTTGCTCGGGGAACAGGGCTTCTACGACAAGATCTTCGAGGCCCTGCGCATACCCTATGAACCATTGAGGTGGAGCGTCGACGTCTCCACCCACCGCGAGAACCAGGTTGCGAAACAGGGACGTGTGCTGGAACTCATCAACGCCTACCGTTCGGTGGGACACCTGGTGGCCGACACCGACCCTCTGGAATACCGGCAACGCTCGCACGAGGACCTGCGACTGGAAACCCATGGCCTGTCCATCTGGGACCTGGACCGCGAGTTCGCCGTCGGTACCTTCGGCGGACAGGAGAGGGTCTACCGCTCGCTGCGAGATATCCGCGCAATTTTGCAGGACTCCTACTGCCGAACCGTGGCCGTCGAGTACATGCACATCGCGGATCCCCAGCAGCGCAAGTGGTTCCAGGATCGCATCGAGATACCACGCCAAGCCCTCACGCATCAAGAACACATGCACGCGCTCGACAAGCTGAACGAGGCCGAGGTCTTCGAAACCTTCCTGCAAACCAAGTTCGTCGGACAGAAACGCTTCTCCCTGGAGGGCAGTGAATCCGTCATCGTCCTGCTGGACGAGATCTGCCAGCAAGCAGCGAACGAGCAACTCGACGAGGTGTGCATCGGTATGCCGCACCGTGGCCGCCTCAACGTGCTGTCAAACATCGTCGGCAAGGACTACGCCCAGATTTTCCACGAATTCGCGGGCACCATTGATGTCTCCGGAACCGGCGATGTCAAGTATCACCTGGGCTCGGAAGGCGAGTTCGTCGCCAGCAACGGGGCCACCATCAAGACCTCCGTTGCAGCCAACCCTTCTCACCTTGAGGCGGTCAATCCGGTTCTCCAGGGAATCGCCCGGGCGAAACAGGACATGATAGGGAGGGACGACTTCCCGGTCCTACCGCTCCTTCTGCACGGCGACGCGGCCTTCTGCGGACAGGGGGTCATCTTCGAGACCTTGCAGATGAGCCAGCTGCGTGGTTACAAGACCGGCGGCACCATCCACATCGTGGTCAACAACCAGGTGGGATTCACAACGGCCCCCATCGAATCGCGCACCTCCACCTACTGCACGGACGTCGCCAAGGCCATCTCCGCCCCGGTGCTGCACATCAACGGCGACGATCCAGATTCCTGCATCCGGGCTGCCCGGCTGGCCTTCGCCTATCGGCAGCAGTTCCACAAGGACGTCGTGATCGATCTGGTCTGCTACAGGCGCCGCGGCCACAACGAGGGTGATGATCCGAGTTTCACGCAGCCCAAGATGTACGACCTGATCGAACAGAAACGCTCCGTCAGGCGCCTGTACACCGAGGCCCTGATCGGGCGCGGCGACATCTCCGTGTCCGACGCCGAGGACGTGATGGACAAGTTCAGGGCCCGTCTGGAGAACGTGTTCAAGGAGGCCCGTGACGCCAAGAACACCGACGCGGTGATCGAGGAGTACACGAGGGTGCCCTACTATCCGACGAAGCAGGGGCACCGGCTCACCGAGATCACACCGGAGATGCTGCACCGGATCAGCGAGGTGCACACCGCCCTCCCGGAGGGTTTCACCCCACATCCGAAGGTGTTGCCCCAGCTGAAACGCCGGGCCGATCAGATCCTCAACGGCCCCATCGACTGGGCGACGGCCGAGCTGCTCGCCATCGGTTCGCTGCTGATGGAGGGGCGGCCCGTCCGGCTGACCGGGCAGGATTCGCGCCGTGGGACCTTCTCGCAACGGTTCGCGGCCATCGTCGACCGCGTCACCAACGAGGCCTGGGTGCCCCTGAAACACCTGAGCGACGACCAAGCCACCTTCGATGTCTACGACTCGCTGCTCAGCGAGTACGCGGCCATGGGTTTCGAATACGGCTACTCGGTGGCCCGGCCGGACGCCCTGGTGTTGTGGGAGGCGCAGTTCGGAGACTTCGCCAACGGCGCCCAGATCATCGCCGACGAGTTCGTCGTGTCCGGGCAGGCGAAGTGGGACCAGAAGTCCGGCGTGGTGCTGCTGCTGCCGCACGGTTTCGAGGGGCAGGGCCCGGACCACAGCTCCGCACGCATCGAACGCTGGCTGCAGCTGTGCGCCGAGAACGCCCTCGCCGTCAGCCAGCCGTCGACGGCGGCAAGCTATTTCCACCTGCTGCGCCAGCACGCCTACGTGAACTACCACCGCCCGGTCGTGGTGGCGACCCCGAAGTCGATGCTGCGCAGCAAGGCAGCAGCCTCTCTGCCGGAGGAGTTCACATCGGGGGCCTGGCATCCGGTGCTGGACGACCCGACGATCACGGATCCGTCCGAGGTCACCCGCCTGCTGATCTGCTCCGGCAAGATCCGCTGGGAACTCGTGACCAATCGGGAGAAGTTCGGTCTCGACGGCAAGGTGGCAATCATCTCCTTGGAGCGTCTCTATCCGCTGCCCGGAGCCGAGATGGCCAAGGTGCTGGAACGCTACCGCCACGTCACCGACATCCGGTTCGTCCAGGACGAGCCCGCCAACCAGGGGCCATGGCCGTTCATCTCTGTGCACCTGCCGAATTCCGTGGCGAACCACACCGACCTTCCACTGCGCATGCACCGGGTGGCACGACCGTGGTCCTCCGCCCCGTCGGTCGGTTCCATGAAGGTTCACCAGCAGCAGACCACGGATCTGATGAACAGCGCCTTCGGGGCGTGAGGACGATGTTTTCCGGTGGCAGGCACGTCTCCTCCGCCGGGAAAACCCCCACCCAACCAGCAAGACCCGGGACTCGAGGAAGATGGTGAACCATGGACATCGCTGAGAAACTGACCACCTGCTACCGGAAATTGGTGGGCTCCGTACCGGAGGGAATCTGGTTCGCCCCCGGGCGGGTGAACCTGATCGGCGAACACACCGACTACAACGACGGTTTCGTCCTGCCCTTCGCGCTGGAACAGCGCGCCCTCGTCGCAGCGGGGCGTCGCGACGACGACTTGATCGTCATGCACGCCATGGATCTCTCGGAAACCGTGGAACTTCCGCTGTCGGGTCTCAATCCCGGCGGCGGGGGCTGGGCGGCCTATCTGGCCGGGGTGCTGTGGGCACTGCGCGAGGCGGGACACCGGGTGGGCGCGGTCAACCTGGTGCTCACCTCGGATGTGCCTCTCGGGGCGGGTCTGTCCAGTTCCGCAGCGATCGAGTGCGCGGTCATGGCCGCGGCCTGCGATCTCTTCGGTCTCGACATCGCCCCAATGGAACGCGCCCGGCTTGCACAGCGGGCGGAAAACGCCTACGTTGGCGCTCCCACTGGCATCTTGGACCAAGCAGCCAGCACTCTCTGCAGGACCGGCCACGGGCTCTTCCTCGACTGCCGCACTCTTGAAACCACTGATGTGCCTCTGCCGTTGCGTGGACAGGGGTTTGAAATCCTGGTTCTCGACACCCATACCCCGCACAGCCACGTCGACGGTGAGTACGGAGAACGTCGCGCCACCTGCGAACGGGCTGCCGCAATTCTCGGAGTCAGGGCTCTGCGCGATGTCACAGATCTGGATGCGGCCCTGTCAAAACTCCCCGACGCACGAATGCGCAAGCGGGTTCGACATGTGGTCAGTGAGAATGATCGGACCTGTGCTGCCCTGGATCTGGCCAGGAAGGGGCTCCTTGCCGAGATTCCTCCCCTGCTGAACGAATCCCACGCGTCCATGCGCGAGGACTACGAGATCACGGTGCCGACTGTCGACCTCGCCGTGGAGACGGCCTTGGCGCACGGAGCACTTGGAGCCCGGATGACGGGTGGCGGCTTCGGTGGCTGCATCATCGCGTGGTGCCCCACAGGGCAGGCCGAGCACATCGGCTCAGCCATTCACGACGCCTTCGAGAAGGCCGGCCTTCAGAAACCTTCATGGTTCACAGCGGCTCCCTCCGGGGGAGCCGGCCGTTTGAGCTGAAGTCTGAATTCCCTCGGTCTCATGCACTGTCACGGAGCGGCAGGGTTGTTTATTGCTGTAGACCGGAGTAAGTTCTATCCGCTCGAAAGATCACCTAGCCGAAAAAGGAGTGCCATTCATGGACTGGCGCCACAGGGCAGCCTGCCTGACAGAGGACCCGGAGCTGTTCTTCCCTGTCGGCAATACCGGCCCTGCACTCCAGCAGATCGAGGATGCCAAGAAGATCTGCCAGAGCTGTGCGGTCAAGGACCAGTGCCTCAACTGGGCGCTGGATGCCGGCCAGGACCATGGTGTTTGGGGTGGCATGAGCGAGGACGAGCGACGAGCCATGAAACGCCGCGCTGCCCGTTCCCGGGTGCGTGCCGGCTGAGAAGCGCGAGGATCTTCACGGCAATGAGCCCAGAAAGACCCTCACACGGGTGGGTCGTCGCACCGCAGTGATTCTCCTCGGAAAGACACGGAGCGGGCCAGTCCCTCACCGGGGCAGGTCATGAGGTTTCTGCAGCCCTCATTTTCGGGGATGAACTCACGACATCGGGGGCAGCACCAGATGGGCACACGCCCCGGGCCCGTCTTCCCGATCCCCGAGCTCCACCGTCCCGCCCAGGTCGCCGACGAGTGTTGAGATGATTGCCAGGCCAAGGCTTGTCTGACGCCCGAGGGTGAATCCTTCGGGCAGGCCCGCTCCGTCGTCGACCACGTCGATGACCAGTTCGTCCTCAGACGCCTTGGGCCTTACCTCGATGCGCCCCGTCCCACCGTCCATACCGTGTTCAACAGCGTTCTGGCAGAGCTCTGTGATAATCATGGCCAGGGACGTGGCGGTCTCGGCCCTGATTTCCCCGAAACTACCCACACGAACTGCTTCGACGGCTCCCGAAGTGGCGGCAAGATCGCCGATCATACGAAGAATGCGATCACACACACCATCGAAGATCACGTCCTCGTCCAAGTTGTGGCTCAACATGTCGTGAACGACGGCTATGGATGAAACCCTGCGCATAGCATCCTGCAACGCCTCCCGGCCCTCTTCGGATCTGATCCGCCGGGCCTGCATCCGCAGCAGGGCAGCCACTGTCTGGAGGTTGTTTTTGACCCGGTGGTGAATCTCCCGGATGGTGGCGTCCTTGGTCACGAGCATGCGATCGCGGCTCCGCAGGTCCGTGGTGTCGCGGCATAGAATCAGGGAACCCATCGGCTCGTCCTGCACCACGAGCGGAAGCACCACCACACGCATGGATGCACGTGGCTGCTCCACGTCGAAAACGACGCTGCGCTGTTCCGCCAGATCGGCCTGCACGGTCTGCCCCATGGACTCGACCCCCCGCATGACGCTTCGGATCAGGGTGGTGAAATCCTCATCCGCGATGTCGCCCTGAGCGCCGAGCCGCCGGAAGGCGGTGATCGCGTTCGGTGACGCGTAGCTGATCCGGCCACCGGGCTGGACCCGGAGAACCCCGTCACACACCCGGGGGGCGAAGGCCTTGTCGGAGACCGGCGCCAAGGGGAAGTCCCCCTCGAGGATCATGCTGGTCAGGATGTCCGCGGCCTCGAGGTAGTTCTCCTCCAGAAGACCGGTGGCACGCATACCCATCTGATTGGTGTGACGCTCCAGCACCGCTATGCAACGGCCTCCTCGGAGAATCGGTATGGCCCACACGTCCACGGGGATGCCGGCGGACAGCGCGTTGTCGCTGGTTTCGCTGATCTCGTGGCTCATGTAGGCCACCACTACCTGGTGGTCAAGTTCATAGGCGATCTGTTCCCCTATCACGTCGTCCTCCAACGCCGTCGGTCCGGTCACCGGACGAATCTGGGCAATGCACGTGAATACCTCACAACCGGGGCTGTCGTCCTCGGGAACCCACAGCAACAGGTCCGAGAACGATAGGTCACTCAAAAGGTGCCACTGGCCCTGGAAGGCCAGAATCCATTCGGAATCGGAAAGTTCGTCGGGGAGATGTTTCCTCGCCATGGCCCTACTCTGCCATCGTCCTGACTGGTGGCGCCACGAAGCATCTGGCACAATGGTCCGTCGCAACTCGAAGAAGGAGGCCCCGATGGGCAAGACCGGTCGTAAACGTCGCGCACGTCGCAAGAGCAAGGCCAACCACGGCAAGCGTCCCAACGCCTGACGTGTGAAGCGACTCGCCCCCGTTCCTGATCACAGGAGCGGGGCGTCGTTTTCCAAAGGAAACATCAGAGGGAGAGGCAGAGGGCCGTGAGTTTGTCGCGCAGCGCTGCCGGAGCGGCGGTGGCCGGCTGGCTTCGACGAATCATCTCGGTGATGACGGATTCAATCTCGAAGCTCTCCATACATCGCTCGCAGGCGTGAAGGTGGTGCCGCAGATGATCGGCATCCGATTCGGGCAGTTCTCCGTGCAGGAAAGCGTGCACCGCCTCCAGAGCCTGCACGCATTCGTCCATTCCCTCGTGTTCATGTCCCGACATGTCAGGATCAGTCATGCCCTGGCACCTCCGATACCACGTTCAGCGGCATAAGCTGCGAGAACCTTGCGCAGCTGTGCCCGGCCACGGTTCAGGCGCGACATGACTGTGCCTATCGGGGTTCCCATGATGGCGGCTATCTCCTTGTAACTGAATCCCTCGACATCGGAGAGATACACCGCCAACCGGTAATTCTCGGCAAGCCCAGCCATCGCCTCCGCCACGACGGTGTCGGGGGTGTTGTCAAGGGCCTCCATCTCGGCCGACCGCAAACCCTGGGAGTCGTGGGAGGCGGCTTTCGCCAGTTGCCAGTCCGTGACCTCCTCGTCACCGCTCGTCTGCGGCGAGCGGGTGGCCTTCCGGTAGGAGTTGATGTAGGCGTTGGTGAGGATCCGGTACAACCAGGCCTTCATGTTCGTACCCGGCCTGAACGAGTCGCGGCCTCTTAGAGCCTTCACGTAGGTCTCCTGCACCAGATCTTCGGCGTCAGCAGGATTCCGGGTCATGCGCAGGGCAGCCGAGTAGAGGCGATCGAGATGGGTCAAGGCCTCGTTCTCGAACGCCAACCCGAGCTCTGCTGCGTCCAGGAGGGTGATGTCCGTTTCTTCCATCACGGAAGAACATACCGGTGTCCGGCTCCACGCCAAAGGAGGAGCCGTCGACAAGGCAGCAGATGTCATGCAGAGGGAACACACCGGAACCGGGGAAATATTCCCGGCCCCACCCGTCCATGTCCATGAAATCACCCCCCGGTCGTTCCAACCAGACGTTGACATGGGTAAATTTGAGGACATGAGTCTGTTGCGCTTCCTAGCCCGTAGCCTTTTCGCCAGCGCCTTCGTCGCCGATGGCGTGCGCAAGGTAACCTCGCCAGCCGAGCTGGCGCCAGAAGCCGAGGCGTTCACGGCCCGCGTCACTCCTTTCGTGCAGCGGGTTGTTCCCTCCGGCTATTCCTCGCACGTGCCCGACCGAGCAGAGTCCTGGGTGCGCATCTGCGGCGCCGTGGAGGTCGTCGGCGGTGCAATGTTCGCCACCGGGATCGGCCGCCGCATCGGGGCGTGCCTACTGGCCAAAGCCAGCATCCTGAACATCGCCGTGGCCCTCCCCGAGAAGGATGCCGATCCCGACGAAAAACAGGCACGACGCCCCGAGGTGCTGAAAAATGTGGCGCTCCTCGGCGCCTCCCTGTTGGCAACCCAGGATCTTCAAGGCCGTCCCAGTGCCTCTTGGCGTCGCAGGAACGCTTCCCACAAACTTCGCCGGATGAAGGCCCGGGCCGCCAAGAAGGCGCGGCAGGCGGTGGCGTCCTGACTGCTGATCTCCTCGCGACGGCTGAAACAGCGGTCCGGGGAAACGTCGAGGTGCCCGGTTCCAAGTCGGAGACGAACCGGGCACTGGTGTTGTCCTCGCTCGCGTGTGGCCCGTCGACGCTGACAGGAGCACTGGAGTCGCGAGACTGCAACCTCATGGTCGATGCGTTGCGCGCGCTCGGAACAGTCGTCAAGGAGCTCGGCCCGGGTGAATTGCACGTCACCCCTCCGGACCGTTTTCACGGGGCCCCGGATGGCATCGACTGCGGCCTGGCCGGCACGGTGATGCGTTTCGTACCCCCATTGGCGGCCTTGGCCGATGCCCCCACCCGTTTCTTCGGCGACCCGCAGGCCAGTACCCGCCCGATGTCCGGACTTCTGGACGGTCTGCGTCAGTTGGGCGCAAGAATCGACGCCGATTCGCTGCCCTTCGTTGTGTCCCCGGGACCGTTTGTGAGCAACCCCGACGTGGCGGTGGATTCTTCCGCATCCAGTCAGTTCCTCTCCGCGCTTCTGCTGGTCGGAGCACGCCTACCATCAGGCCTCAGGCTACGCCACATCGGAGAATCCGTACCTTCCCGACCCCACATAGAGATGACCTTGGCGATGCTGCGCAGCCGCGGTGTGCTCGTCGATGAAGATGAAACGGATGCCCTCTCGTGGCGAGTCCACGCCGGCCCAATCATGCCACTCGATCTGCGTGTGGAACCCGACCTGACCAATGCCGCGGTCTTCCTCGCGGCTGGTGCCACCACGGGCGGCTCCGTCACGGTATCGGGCTGGCCCAAATCCACCCTTCAGCCAGGGGAACATTTCTTGAATGTGGTGGAACGGATGGGCTGCGCCACGGCACGTGGCCAGGAAAGCGTGACCGTCACCGGCCCCGACCGGTTGAGGGGAATTGACGTCGACCTGCACAGCGCCTCGGAGCTGACCCCTGTCGTGGCCGCCCTTGCCGTGCAGGCGGAAGGAATCACCCGGATCACGGGGGTCGCGCACATCCGCGGCCATGAGACCGACCGCCTGACCGCACTCACGACCGAGCTCCGGAAGATGGATGTCACGGTCGTCGAGCATCACGACGGTTTGGAGATCATGGGCAGGCCGGGGACACGAGATCCCGTCGCGTTGTCCTCCTACGCTGATCACCGCATGGTGCACTTCGCCGCGATCATCGCCTTGAACAGGCCGGGCACCACCGTCGACGACACATCCTGTGTCTCGAAGACCATGCCGGATTTTCCGAGACTCTGGAACTGCTTGGTGGCCGCCTGATGGCACGCTGGCAGGACGACCACGCGGCCTTCGAGCGTCCCCGGAAACGCAGTCGTCCCCGCACCAAGGATCGACCCGACTACTCGAACGCCCCGGCTGCCCTGGTTGTTTCCATCGATCGAGGCCGATATCGCTGTTTCCTCGACAACGGCACCGCGGTCACCGCGACCAAGGCGCGCATCCTGGGACGCAAGGGCGTCATTGTCGGGGACCGGGTCAAGTTGGACGGTGACGTCTCCGGCGTTGGCGGTTCCCTCGCTCGCATCGTCGAGGTCGAAGGGCGTCGCACATGGTTGCGCCGTTCCGCCGATGACATGGACACGTTCGAACGTCCCATCGTCGCCAATGCTGATCAGCTGATGATCGTTACCGCTCTGGCGGACCCGGAACCGAGAACGGGAATGATCGACCGCATCCTGGTCGCCGCCTACGATGCCCAGGTTTCCCCGATCCTGTGCTTGACCAAGGCTGATCTCGCTTCCCCCGATGAGCTCCGCACCGCGTATGCCCCTTTGGCGATCCCCATCGTCGCGATCCGCCCCGGCAGCGATCTCTCTCCTGTCAAAAGCCTCCTGGAACACCACATGACAGTGTTGATCGGACATTCCGGAGTGGGAAAATCGACACTGGTCAACGCGCTGGTTCCCGGAACCGGCAGAGCCACCGGAGCGGTCAGCGACGTAACCGGCAAGGGCCGCCACACCTCCACATCCGCGGCCGCCATCGCCCTGCCCGACGGCGGCTGGATCATTGACACCCCCGGTGTGCGTTCCTTCGGAATCAGCCATGTTCGTGCCGAGGCCTTCATCGGGGCATTCCCTGATCTCGAGGACATCGTCACTGACTGTCCGCGCGGCTGCCGGCACGACTCCTCCGCTCCGGAATGCGCTCTTGACGAAGCCGTTCGCCGCGGCAGACTCAGCACAGAAAGATTGCTCTCCTTCCGTAGGATGGAGCGGGCCTTCGCCTGACGGCTGAGGTCTCGGCTACCTTAGGAACATGGTCGCCAGCAAAGAACTCACCGACGATGTCCGCCTGGCTCATGTGATGGCCGACGATGCCGACTCCATCTCCATGAGCCGTTTCAAGGCCCAGGACCTGAGGACCAAGACCAAACCGGATTCCACCCCGGTCACGGAGACCGACACCGCCGTTGAGGAGTCGATCCGGCGCACCCTGTCACGCACCCGGCCGCGCGACGCCGTTCACGGCGAGGAGATGCAGGACACGGGGGAGTCCAATCGCCGCTGGATCATCGACCCGATCGACGGAACCGCGAATTACCTGCGCGGAGTTCCGGTGTGGGCGACGCTGATCGCCCTCGAGATCGACGGGCAGATCGCCGCTTCCGTGGTCTCCGCTCCCGCGCTCGGGCGCCGTTGGTGGGCCAGCCTGGGCGGTGGCGCCTACACGGGTCGTTCGATCCTGAGCGCCACCCAGATCCACACGAGCAGGGTGTCGCGGCTTTCCGACGCTTCCCTGTCCTATGCGAGCATCAACGGCTGGGTGGAGTCGGGGCGTGGCCAGGGTTTCGTGGACCTGATGCGCGAATGCTGGCGTTCCCGCGGCTACGGTGATTTCTGGAGCTACATGCTGGTGGCCGAGGGTGCCGTGGACATCGCCTGCGAACCGGAACTCGCACTCTACGACATGGCTGCACTCGACGTCATCGTCCGCGAGGCCGGCGGCCGGTTCACCAGCATCGATGGTGAACCGGGCCCATATCACGGAAACGCCTTGGCGACCAACGGTCTGCTCCACGACATCGTCCTCGAAAGGTTGCGCCCCTCCGAGGCCGGATGATGTGGGTCTCCTAGATCATCCGCACCCGGATGCTCTCCTCGAGGCCTTGGAGCTCGGCCAGCAGACCCTCGTAGTGTTCCCCGGAAACGTCTGTGACGACATAGCCGTACTCTCCCGAGGTGGCCAGGGTCTGGGAACGAATGTTCATGTTGTGGGAGGCGAGCGCGTGGTTGAGCCGAGCCAGTACCCCGGGGACATTCCGGTGCAGGTGCAGGATGCGCCCCGCTCCCGGTGCCGAGACGGAGACTTCGGGAAGGTTTACCGCCATGGATGTGTTGCCGTAGGCCTCGTAATCCGAAAGTTTGCCGGCCACGTAGCGACCGATGTCGACCTGAGCCTCCTGGGTCGACCCGCCAACGTGCGGGGTGAGGATGACGTTCGGAATTCCCTGCAGAGGTGACACGAAGGGCTCATCCCTGCTCGCGGGTTCGCCCGGGAACACATCGACCGCTGCACCCGCGATGTGCCCCGACTTCAGGGCTACCGCCAAGGCATCGACATCAACGACGTTGCCTCTGCACAGGTTCAGGAAAAGGGTTCGTGGCCGCATTTGGGAGAACTCCTTCTCCCCGATCATGTTGGCGTTCGAGGCTCTACCATCTACGTGCAGCGTGATGGTCTCACAGCGTTCGAACAACTCTTGCAGGCTGTACACGCGCGTCGCGTTTCCCAGTGCCAGGCGATCCACGATGTCGTAGAAGTAGACCCTCATACCGAGACCTTCGGCCAGCACCGACAGCTGAGACCCGATGTTGCCGTAGCCGACGATTCCGAGGGTCCTGCCACGTACCTCATGAGAACCCGTCGCCGATTTGTCCCAGATGCCCGCGTGCATGCTGGCGTTCCTGTCCCCCAAACGCCGAGCCATGGTGATGATCTCACCGAGGGCCAGTTCCACCACGGAGCGCGTGTTGGAGTAGGGGGCGTTGAACACGGCAACCCCCGTGGCTGCGGCAGCTAGAAGATCGATCTGGTTCGTCCCGATGCAGAAAGCACCGACCGCGACCAACTGTGGATGAGCTTTCAATACCCGCTCGGTGATGTATGTCCGGGAGCGAATGCCGAGAAGCTCAACACCGTCGAGGGCGTCGATCAGTTCGGCTTCATCGAGTGCGCTGGAACGCACTTCGACCTCGTGGCCGCGGCTCTCAAGCGCACGGACGGCCTCGGAATGGATGTTCTCTAGAAGCAGGACCTTCACGGCAGGTCATGTTACAACCGAGTCTCACGGTCACAAGGACAGAGTGGCCTCCAGTAGTCTCTGCGTGTACTTGTGTTGCGGTTCCTTGAAGACTTTCTCCACAGGACCTTCCTCAACGACTTGCCCGCCATCCACCACCACGACCCGTTCGCACAGATGCCGCACGACGGCCAGATCGTGGCTGACGAACAACATCGCGAGATTTCTTTCCCGAACGGCTTCCACGAGCAGATTCAGCACCTGGGCGCGAACGGAGACATCGAGAGCGGAGACGGGTTCATCGGCGATCAGCAGGTCCGGCGAGCTCACAAGGGCCCGGGCAATGGCGACCCGCTGGCGTTGTCCCCCGGACAGTTCGTGAGGAAACCGCTCCAGCATCGCAACGTCCAGCCCAACTCCCCTGATGGCTTCCGCCACGACGTTTTCCCTTCCTTTCTGGGCTTTCAGCCACGGCGAACGAAGTGGCTCGGCAACGATTTCCCGTAGTTTCATACGCGGGTTCAAGGATGCGTTCGGATCCTGAGAGACCAGGGACACCCTGCTTCGAACATCGGCGAGGTCCTTGTCGGACAGCCCATCGATCCGGCGACCCTCGAAACGTACCTCGCCTGCTGTCGGACGGATCAGGCCCAGCAGGGTCCTCAACATGGTGGTTTTGCCTGACCCGGAACCGCCGACCAGCCCCACCCGCTCCCCCGCGAAGAGGGCCACGCTCACCTTGTGGAGGGCCTGGAAGGTTCTGCGGTCGCGGCGGAAGATCACATCGACGCCGTCCAGTTCGAGCAGCGCATTCATTTCTCCACCCCCTGCCAGTAATCGGCCACTGTCGGGAGTCGCTCCCCAGGAGCCACGTCGGACAATCGCGCGGAGGCAACCAAGCCATGGGTGTAGGGATGCTGCGGCGAACCGATCACTTCTTCGATGGGACCGTGCTCAACGATCCTCCCGTCGAGAACAACCATCACTCGTTGGCAGACCTGCCGCACCACCGCCAGATCGTGGCTGACGAACAGCGCGGCCCGGCCTGCGAACTCAGCATCGAGCAGATCGAGAATCTGTTTCTGCACGATCACATCGAGCGCGGTGGTCGGTTCATCGCAGATCACCAGGTCCGGCCGGTTGGCCAGGGCCATGGCGATCAGAGCGCGTTGCCGCTGCCCGCCGGACAGCTGATGTGGGAAGGAATCTGCGATACGTTCAGGATCCGGCAGCCCTACACGCTCCAGCCATTCCAGGACGAGGGCTCGGATTCCTCCCCTGCGTTCGCCGTGGTGCAGGGCCACCACCTCACCAACTTGACGGCCGACCCGCATGGTCGGATCCAGCGCCGTCATGGGTTCTTGAAATACCATCGAAACCGCGTCTCCACGCAGTTTCCGAAGCTCCTTCTCGGGGCGTCCCACGAGTTCTCTGCCTGCCAACCGGATCGACCCGCTGACCTGAGCGTTCTCGGGAAGCAATCCCATGATGGACAGCGCTATCACGGTTTTCCCGGAACCAGACTGCCCGATTATGCCGAGACGCTCCCGATCCCCGAGGGCGAACGAGACCCCGTCGACCGCCACCTTCCGACGCCGTCCGAAGGTGACCCGCAAATCCTCGATCTCCAGAAGATTCACGTCAGCTCCCGCAGCTTGGGGTCGAGAAGGTCACGAAGGCCGTCTCCGAGCAGGTTGCACCCCATGGTCGCCGCAGCTATGGCCAATCCGGGCCACAAGGCGATCACAGGGGCCACGAAGATCTCCTTCTGCGCCTCCTGCAGCATCCGTCCCCACGTCGGTACGTCCGTTCCCGACCCCAGTCCCAGATAGGAAAGCCCAGATTCCGCAAGGATGGCGATTCCGACGCTGACGCTGGCCTGCACGCCCAGCACCGGGGCGATATTGGGCAGCACGTGCCTGAGCGCGATCTGCCTGCGCGGAGTACCGGACAGCCGGGCGGCCTCGACGAAGGCCAGCCCCATCACCTGGATGGTCGCGGCGCGGGCGATCCGCACGAATGCCGGGATCGCCGACAGGGCTATGGCCATCAAGGCGGTCCACACGGATCCGCCGAGCGCAGCCGCGAAAAGGATGGCCAGCAACAGGGCGGGGAAACCGTAGAGTACATCGGCTCCCCGGGCGATCAGGGCAGCTCCCCAGCCGCGCGACATCCCCGCGATCATTCCGGCGGGGATGCCGATCAGGGCGGCTCCGGCCACCGACCCCAGCCCGACCAGGAGCACCAGCTTCGCCCCGGCGACAAGACGGCTGGCGATGTCAAAACCGCCGCCGTCAGTACCAAGCCAATGTGCTGCAGATGGCATTTCACGGATGCTGCCGGTGACGGTCACCGGATCGTAGGGGGTCCAGAACGTCCCCACCAGGGCGAGCAGAAACACGAAAGCAAGCAGCAGTGTCCCAAAAACCAGATTCGAGCGACGCATCATGACGTCGCCCCCGTTTCCCTAAGCCTCGGATCGATCGCTTGGTACACCACATCCACCACGAAATTGATCACAAGAACCGCCCATACGAGAATCAGGATGATCCCTTGGACCAGCACCAGATCACGTTGAGAAACCGCCAGCAACAGCCGTGACCCCAATCCTTGGATGGCGAACACCTGTTCGATGATGATCGCCCCCACCAACAATGTGGCCACTTGAAGTCCGATGACGGTGAGAAGCGATATCGCAATGTTTCGGGTCCCGTGACGGAACAGCGCTCCCAGCCTGGACCACCCGACCGCACGGGCGGTCCGAAACCAGTCCTCACTGATCACCTCGATTACGGCACTTCGAACATACCTCGCCAGCAGGCTGCCCTGAACAAGCGCCAAGGAGGCCACGGGAAGCACCAGATGCGTTGCCCACCCAACCGGGTCACGACTCAAGGGGACATATCCCCCGGCAGGCAGCCATCGAAGATTCACCGCAAAAAAGATGACCAGCCACATACCGGCCCAAAAAGCAGGAATTGACAAACCTATCTGGGAGAGCATGGAAGCAACGAACCCGCTCGCATGTCGTCGCCTCAGGGCCGCGAACGAACCGAGCGGAACCGCAATCAGCAACGCAAAAAACATTCCAAGAGCCACCAGCCAAACGGAAACACCGAGTCGCGAAAGAATCTCTTCCAGAACACTGCGCCCACCGACGAAGGTGGTGCCGAAGTCGCCGCCCAAGATCCCGCCGATCCATTCGACGTACCGAAGCAGCAACGGACGGTTCAACCCATGTCGTTCCTCGAACGCGGCGATCTCCCCGGCACTCGCTTGAGTGCCGAGCACCACGTTGGCGATGCTCCCGGGCAGCGCGTTGGTGACCAGGAATATCAGGAGCGAGGCCACCAGCAGACTCACCACTAGACCGAGCAACCGTCGGCCGAGGTCTCTCCGAAACACCTCAGCGGCTGGTTGCTACGTGGGTCATGTCGAAAGACAGCCCCGTGGTGTTCGTCGATATCCCCGAGATCTCGGTCGTGGTGATGACCAGATTGGGGAGCAGGAACAACCAGTCGGCTGCCGCGTCATCCGCCAGCACCTTGGCTGCTTGTCTCAAAATAGTCTCCTGTTCCTCCTCGGTTGCAGAACTATCCGCTTTGCTGATCAACTCAGCGAACTGAGAATTGTTGTACTGCCAGTAATAATTCGGGTTGGCGAACTGGGAAATATCCCAAGGCTCGACATGAGCCACGACTGTCATGTCATAGTCATGTTGACTATAAACCTGTTTCAGCCAAGTGGAGAAGTCCAGTTCGTCAATGCTCACATCAATTCCGACCTCACGCAACTGAGCTGCAACAAGTTTTGCGACAGGAGGACCATACGGCAGGGTTGGCACCCTCAAACGCAACGTCAGGCCGCTGGCGTAACCAGCCTCCTCGAGAAGTTGCTTCGCCTTGGCAGGATCGTGCGGATAGGTGTTGGAGAGGTCTTCGTACCACGGGTCGGTTGGGGGAACCATGGAGCCGATCAGCGTACCCTTTCCACCCCAGGCGCTATCCAGGATGGCCTTGCGGTCAATGGCGTGGTTGATGGCCTGCCTGACCTTGAGATTGGAGAGAGCGGGATTGCTGTGGTTGAACCCAAGTACCACTTCTCCGTTCGTGGTACCCTCGAGCACCTTGAAGCGGGAGGCGTCGGAGAATTGCCCCACCGACTGCGGTACCGTCAGATTGGAGACGATGTCCAATTCCCCCGAAAGCATGGCCGCGACCATCGAGTTCGCGTCGGAATAGTACCTGAAGTTCACCTCGTCCACACGCGGCCCGGTCCCCCAGTATTCCTTGTTTCGCACCAATGAAACCATGGAACCGATGTCATGACGCGAGAAAACATAGGGGCCGGAACCGGCAGGTTGCTCGCTCAGGTTCTGCCCGGAGGAAAGATCGTAGATGATCCCGGCCGTGGACGTGATGTCGTAGAGCCAACGTCGGCTGGGACCAGTTAGGGAAACCTCCACCGTGTGCTCATCGACAGCGCGCATCTCCTTGACGTGACTCATCTGTTTCTTGAGCACCTCAGTTGTGCTCTCACCATCCCGCGTGCGTTCGAAGGAAGCGATGACCGCAGCCGCATCGACCGGCTTCCCAGAAGCGAAGGTGGCATTGGGTTCCAGCTTGAAGGTATAGACGCTGCCATCGGAACTGACACTCCAGGAACGAGCCAACAGTGGCTTGATCTCACCATTCTCATCGATGCGCACCAGCGTCTCGTAGACGTTGTACAGCAGCGCGAACGGCGTACCTGCTCCCGTGTCAGTGGCCGGATCCATGCCCGTGGGTTCGGTTGTTGCCCCAACGTTGAGGACGATGGGCCTCGACCCTGCCCCGCTGGGCCCACCGCAGGCCACCAACGTCAGGCTGATTCCTAGCAACATGACCAGCAGGGCCGTCAGACGGCGGAAGGGCCGGTTGGTTCTCATGTCTACGTTTTCTCCCGTGATGGACGGCGATGAAGACCTCGGCAATCCTAACCCGCCACACCCCCTCCAACGTTAATGCTGCGCCGACCAACCGATTTGGCGTTCCATCGCACTCCGTGTACACTTGATCAAGCACCGCGGGGTGGAGCAGTTCGGTAGCTCGCCGGGCTCATAACCCGGAGGCCACAGGTTCAAATCCTGTCCCCGCTACCACATCCGGAATCCCGGCCAGAGAGATCTGGCCGGGATCGTTCGTTTTCTGCCGCGGGAGCAGGCGCCCCGGGTCGACGCCGAGCATCTGAGCGGCGGCGAAGACATCCTGCACTGACCACGCAATCGCTCCACGCAGCTTCTTGCCAGCCACCGATGGCGTTACCCCGAGGGCGACGGCAAGATCCTTGTTGCGGAGCCGTCGCCGGAACATGGCCGACTGCACGGCGATCCCGATCGACTCGTAGATCGAGTAGCTATCTATCAGGCCTCGCTCACGCGCGGCCTCCCAATCCTGCGACATGATGCAATCATAGGCACTTGAGGCCACCTAGCGCAACGAAACAACCAAAATATCTCTTGACCTTGCAAGTGTCTTCAGGCGATACTTGCCACGTGCAAGGATCACACGACGCCACTTCTAGCTATGGCAGGCCATTCCTGTCTCCGGAGGAGGTAGCCGCCCTCTTCCCGAACGAGTCGGCAAGATCGGTGTCGCGATGGTGTAAGAAGCGCCGCATCCCGGGGGCGAGGAAGCTTCCCAATGGGCGGTGGGTGATCCCGGCAGCGTGGGTGCGTGAGCTGCTGGAGCATGGCGGGGATCCTTTCGCACCGCCTGCGCCGGCCGCTGCTGCGGGGTCGTCCGATGGGGTCGGGGTATCCCCCCACTCGGCCCCGCCGGATGATCCCGATGAGCGGGTCGGCATGGATCCCTTAGTTGAGGAGCCGTGAGGTCATGAGTATCTGGGCGGTGAACTGGGCGCTGAATGAGCAGTTGCCGTCGCCGACGAGCAAGCTCTTGTTGGTTGCCTTGGCGAACTTCGCGAACGATGAGGATGAGGCCTGGCCGCACCTGGAGACGTTGGAGTCGATGGTGGGAGTGTCGAAGAGGACCGTGCTGCGGGGGCTGCGTGAGTTGTGTGATGGGGGATGGATTTCACGTTTGCAGGGCTTCGCTGATGGGCCCCGCGGGGGCCTGGTGAAGGTGAACTCCGTCTACCGGTTGAACTTGCCGGAGACGGTGACTCGGCGGTGTGGGCATGGGGCCGACCGTCCCGGGCAACTCCGTGAAACCCCTAGTCAAGTCCGTAGTGACACTGGTGACACCACGGTGGAAGCTGACAGTGAAACCCCTAGTCAGGTCCGTGGTGACATGGATGTCACCACGGTCGACCGTAGTGACACTGGTGACACCACCGTGGTGACACTGGTGACACCTCTATATAAGGAAGAACCATCAGTAGAACCATCAGACCTAACCCCCCTACCCCCCACGCCGCCGCCGTCGATGCTGGTGGACGGGTCTGGTGGGGTCGGGTCAGGACCTGAATCCGACCCCGACGTCGAAGATTCCCGAGGTGGTGTTGGCCTGCCGGCGGCTGGGTCGGCTCCGGCCGGTGGCCGGGCCGTCTCCCCCAACCCTGACGGCGGTGTTGTGCCGGTGGGGCGTGATGTGGCGGCTGACTGGGCCTTGATCCGGCACGCGCTGCCGGAGCCGATGCAGGTCCTCGACGACGACGGCGTCGCTGTGGTGGCGCCGCTGCTGCGGAAACGCCTAGATGCAGGCTGGACCGCGGCCGATCTGCGGGCGCATCTGGCGGCGAATCCGGTACCGGATCGGGTCCGGCATCTCGCGGGACTGGTGGCGCATCGCCTGGGGAAGCTTCCACCGGAGGGAGCTCCGAAGTCGTCGTCATCCAGGCGGCGGATACCGGATCCACCATCGACTCCGTTGCGGCCGGAGGAGCGTTCTCCGGTGGCGGTGCGGGCGGAGGCCGCCCGGGCGGAGGCAATCCGAACGGGATCGCCTGACGCTGGCCGGTCCCGGGCCTGGTGGCTGATGCGCGAATTGAATGCCGACAAGAAGGCGGCAGAGGGTACGTCGGGGTCCTGATTGTTGGGATTCCCGTCTATATGTAAATTGTTTCGCTTATTCATTGGAGGTTGAGATGCAACTTGATACGAAGGTATTGCACGACATCTTGGACGGCATGGGCCAGCTGCTGGACTACGCCGGAAAGATCGCGGTTGCAATTGGCGCGATCATTCTGTATTTCGGGTTCTCGAATCACGAGGGCCCCGGAATGCGCAACGGAATCTTGGCAATCGTTGGCGGCATCGGGGTAATTGCGATTGGCGCATACCTGAAGACGATCGTGTGAGGTTCTGATCTGATGCCGGTGCTGCTAGAATCTTGGACGATAACAATCCTCAAACCCATCTTGGAGGATATCCAAGGTGGGATCGGGGAGCTGTTCGGCTTGTCCTTGTTGTCGGCGACATCGACACCGGACGTGTTTTCCAATGACACCTGGAAGATCGTTGACACCGTATCAACGGCCCTGATTCAGTCGAGTGCCCTAATCATTTTGTTGATTTTGACGATGCTGGATTTGCAGAAGTCATTGTTGACGATTGAGGGTGACGGTGAGGCTCGTTTGCGGTTGACCATCATGGCCGGCGTCAAGTTCGGTTTGGTATGGGCACTCTTCAAACAGACTCCGGCTATTTTGAAGGGTGTCTATGAGTTCTGCAATGATTTGGCAATCAAAACTAATTTATTGTTTCAAAGCCAAACTTCCAAGAACGCGGACTTAAACCCGCTTTTTCAGGCGGTAAACGATCTGGACTGGCTGGGGCAAACTCTTCTTGTTGTTTTGATGCTACTTGCCTGGCTCATCTACAAGGGAGCCTGCCTAGGTGGGTTGGCATTGATTGTGATGCGATTCGTCAAACTGTACATGTATGGCGCATTCGCTCCAGTACCGATGTCCTTCCTGATCTCTGACCATACTCGCTCGTACGGCATCAAGTTTCTACACAATTACGCATCCGCCGCTTTGCAGGCGTTTGTGATCATCATGGCCCTCGGAATTTACCGACTGCTGTCGTTGAAGTGGACAGAACAAGCAGTTCCGTCTCTGGATAGTGGTGGTGTTGCCGCGGCGTTCCAGCTTGGCTCGATGTACATGTTCATGGGATTAGTCTTGGGCATGTTGCTGATGGGGTCGGGGAAGATCGCGTCAGAGATGCTGGGAGGCTGACATGAAGAAACTGTTGTGTAGCGGCGTTGCTGTGCTGGCGATCGGTCTGGCCGGGTGCGGCACCTCGGTCAGTCAGGTGCGCCAGGAGGCTCTGGATCGTCTGGACGGCATGGTCTACACCGATCAGGCCAAGTTCCGCCGTGAGCTGGAGGTCGCGGACTCGAAGGAGAAGGTCGAGGCACTGATCGAGGCCGCTGAACGAGACAACCAGAAGACCGCGGACAAGTACTGGTCCTGCGCTGCTCATGCGGCGGAGGCGCTGGAGGGATCGACGGTGTGGACCTCGTCGGCTACGTCCCCAGACGGCCAGGAGTCGATAAGTGTGCAGTTGCAGTTGAATGCCGATGGCACGGCTTCCCTAGTGGAGTTGCACCGTTCTGTGAACACCCTCAGAGCAACGCTGACGCCGTCTGCTGGAGATGCGTGGGTGACTGACCGTATCGGCACGGTGACGGGGTGGAATAACAATGCCAAAGAGTTGGTGTCGAACCGGCAGTGGATCGGTGATTCCACACCGTCGGTGTCGGGTCCGAAGGCGTGTAGCCTGCCGTTCACTTTGTCGGTGACCACTACAAATGGCGCGACGGAGCAGCAGAAAGCAACGGTGGAGATCGGAAAGAATCCTGGACTGCTTTTGGCAGACGGCAAGGGATTCGTCCCCAAGAAAGAGTGATTTGATATGGCACTAGAGATTCGGGTGTATGACGAGGTCACTGATGTTGACCCAAAAGTCATGTGGGGAATGACGTTTCGTCAACTCATCGCCGTTGCCGCGAGCGTAGTACTGATCGCTGGGGCGACCACGTGGCTGGTCGTAACAGGACGAGCTGAACAAGTGGCCAACGTGAGTGCAGTAATTGGTCTTCCGCTCGCCGCTTGGGCATGGTTCAAACCGATGGGGCTTCGCCTGGAGGTGTGGCTTCCCCATGCATTGAAGGTACTCGCTGCTCCCCGACGCTTGCTGTATGTGAACGAACCCGTCTGGGGGGAAGATCAGGAAAAACTATTCGCGAACGCTATCGTTGGGAGAAAAAATGTTTCTTGGAAAGAAGCAAAACGGCGCCCCGAAGCCGGACAGTAACGATCCCGCCATAGAGAGCACGGATTCCACTGAGCATAAGAATGCTCGTGGCCGCGGAAGGAAGTCACGGCGGAAGCGGCGACGCGGCGCAGTGAGGCGTGCCCAAGACTTCTTGTGGTACGAGTCGCTGCTGGAAAGCGGTGTCTGCGTCCTGGGGGGCGGGTTGTATTCAGTGTCTTTGCGTTTGTCGGATATCAGCTACCAGCTGGCGACACCGGAGACGAAACGCCGCCTGCTGGAGGCGTATGCACGGTTTTTCAATCAGTACGGCGCTGGGGAGCAGTTGACGATCACGATCGCATCACGACGGGTGTCTCGTGATGAATTGGTGGGTCGGGTCATGTTCACCGAACCACGATTCGAAGACGACTTGGCGCTGTATCGTCGCGACCACAATCGAATGATTGTGGACATGATCGGCGGACGCGATTATGCGTTGGTGAACGAGAAGTATCTGACGTTGACCGTGTCCGCACCGGATCTGGAAACAGCGAAAGCGACGTTGGAGCGTCTGGCGGCCTCTGTATGTAGTGACATGCTCACGATGTTGCAATGCCGCGCAGAGGTCCTAGACGGGCCGAAGCGTATCGAGTTCCTGCGAGAGTGGACCAGGGGATGCTACAAGAAGGGATTCGACTACGCTGCGATGGCCGCCTCGGGTGCGTCTACCCATGATGAGCTTGCCCCACAAGCAGTGGAGCTGAGCGACCTCTCCAAACTGGTGTTGACGGGTGACGGTGAGGAGCTGCACTACCAGGTGTTGATGGTCCGCGACTATGCGACCTGGTTGAGTGATGATTTGCTCGCGAAACTGTCGGCGGTGCAGACGGACCTGTTGATCTCTCTTGCTGTCCATCCGATCGACCGGTCGGAATCGCATGACCTGGTGATGAAGCGCAAGGCTGCTCTGGACATGGAACGCCAGTCCGCCAGGCGCCGGTTGATCAAGGCTCAGATGGATCCTGAGGTTGATTTGCCAATGCGGCTGACGAAGGCCACCGAGGAGGTGAAGGACCTCCTCGATGCCATGGACCGGGAAGATCAGCGTTTGTTCACCACCACGCTGGTGGTGGCGGTCCGCGCATCCTCGAAGGAGGAACTGGCTGAGCGAGTCGACCAGGTCCGTAAGGTCGTATCGGGAAGGTCGTGTGAACTGACAGGCCTGAAGTACTGGCAGGAAGCCGGATTCAATACCGTACTGCCGCTGGGTCCGTCTCGGCTGCCGTTCCACAGGACGTTGACCACCGCCGCCACTGCGGCGTTGATGCCGTTCTCCTCTGAGGAAATTCTCAATGAGCAGGGGTTGTTCTACGGGTTGAACGCAACAACCCGGAATCCGATCATTCTTGATCGGTTGACCAAACGGAACGGCAATGCGTTCATTTTGGGTACGTCGGGTTCAGGAAAGTCGCATCTCGCGAAGGGGGAGATTTCGCAGGTGTTGATTGGACGCCCCCACGATGAGGTCATCATCATTGATCCGGAGCGTGAGTACCGGCCTCTCGGGGAAGCGTTCGGCGCCACGATCGTGGAGGTACACGCCGGCTCGCAGCAAACGATCAACCCGTTCGACCTCACGTTGTCGAATCTCGAGGGGGATCCGGTCAAGCTGAAGTCCGCTGCCGTCTTGGGCATGTTGCAGGTGCTGCTGGGCGGCAGCGAAGGCTTGACCGGTCCCGAACGATCGGTGCTGGACCGGTGCATCAGCAACCTGTATGGCCGCTGGACCCAAAATCCCGGAACTCCGGCACCAACGTTCGTGGATCTGCTGACAGAGTTGCAGGTCCAGCCGGATGAAGCCGCGGTCGGCATTGCCGGCACCTTGGAGCTGTATGCCACCGGCAGTTTCTCCGGGTTCGCGAGACAGACGAACGTGGATGTGAATCACAGATTCGTGGTCTACGACACTTCCCAGCTGGGACACTCCCTGCAGAATTTCGGTCTGATGGTCGTCCTGGACGCGGTGTGGCAGCGCGTGGTGCGTAACTACGGCCGGGGCGTGCGAACCTGGCTCTACATCGACGAGTTTGCTTCGATGTTCAGCAACCGGCACGCGATGGAACAGCTAATGGCGTTCTACACGCGCTTCCGGAAATACGGTGGTGTGCCGACCGGTGTGCTGCAAAACATCACCGCCCTTCTCCAAGTCGAGGAAGGCAGGAGGATGCTGAACAACGCGGAAGTCCTGGTGTTGATGGGTCAGTCCGAGAATGACGCCGAAGCCCTCGAGGAGCTACTCGGGCTGAGCGATCAGCAGGTTCGCACCATTGCCGCAGCCCAGCCCGGGTGCGGGCTGATCCGGGTAGGACCAACGATCCTTGCGTTCGATGCCCGCAAACCCCAAGACGGCCCTCTCGCCGCCTTGTTCGATACCACCTTCACCGAAGAAACAAGAGCCGGCCATGGTTAACGAACGACCCCGCCGACTCGGGGAGATCCGCGTCACTCGGCAGATCTCCTACCGAATTGATCCGGGAACTCCCCCGAATCAGATCAAACCTCGTTTTGGCGGCGTCATCACCGAAATCAGGGGAAATCGGGTCACCGAAACCACCACACCCCAGCAACGACGAGCAGAGGCTGCGCAACAGATCGGAGAAGACGCCCGCACAACTGCGAAGATTGCGGGAAAGCATGCTGGTCGGGCAGGAAAGTCTGCTGCCAAGGGAGCGGTGAGACTTGGGCTGAGTCAGCTCCGGCAAACCGACGGAATGGGACAGGAGGACACTGACGCACAGACCGCAGGCCTTGTCCGCCAAGGTGCAGCTCACGCGAGACATGCCAGTAAATCGATAACCAAGGGTAGCGTGCATGCAGCAGTAGTGGTCGCTAAGCGATTTCGACCGCACGCAATGGATTACACAGCAACCAAGAAAAAACCCAGCTTGCTGTCCCAATTGACTCGCGGCGCGGCCCGACGCGGAGTCAGGGCGGGGGCCAGGGCGGTAGTATCGGCTGGCCGATCCGGGGTCAGGACGATGGGGGCGATGGGCTCTTCGATTCGGGACGGTGGCAGTCTCGATGTTGATCGCGCCTCGGTGAAGGTCACGCAGGCGGTATGGCGGAAGGCCGTAAGTTATCCGGGACGGATGGCAATGGCGATGTGGCGGGGCGGCGTGATCGTCACAAAAGCTCTCGTAGCAGCTTACGGGGCAGCCGGTGCCCTTTTGCCGGTGCTATTCGGATGTCTCGCCATCATTTCAGCATTGTGTGCGATCCTGCCATCGTTCATTACCGGCGCAGGACACTACAATTCAACTCAGAAACTAGCGGAAGGGCCTGCCGGAATTTGCGGTGGCACGACCCGTATTAACCCGCCAGAAGAAGCCATCGCATGGATGGCCGAGGCCGAGAAGAGTTCCGGGATCCCGGCGGCTTGGTTCACTGCCATCGCTGATCGGGAATCCGATTTCCGTCCCGGAATATTTTCTGATGACCGAAACGGCGGAACCTGGGGCCTGTTCCAGCTCAACTGGGAGGAGTGGAACAAGGTCTATGATGGGGAGAAGGTTTCTTTTGAGAATTGGAAATCCTCTCCTCCCCCGGGGATCACGGACCCCATGATTCATTCCCGTTATGCGGGAATATATTTCAAGAACCGTTTGGAGACGGTTCAGAAGCTAAAGTTTGATCATCCCGATAAGGAGTTCGCGAAGCTATCCGATCTGGATGCTTTGGTGATCGCACACAACGCCGGGGAAGGCACCCTGAAGGCGTACCCGAACATCACGGGCGGCGTGATGGATTATCTCCACGAAATCCAGGAAAACTATCAGCCGAAACCCTGCCCTAGGGGCCCCGCAGGCAGCAGCCTAGCCGGCGTCGACGACTACGCCCCCTGGTACGATGCACAACCTAAAACAACCGACGAGAAAGGCAATAAAATACCAACGGAGCCGTATGATCCGCTGGGATTCGCGTGGCAGAACTGCACTTCCTATGCGGCATTTGCGGTTCGGAAATACACCCCCCATGCTGACTTCCGTAACGACTGGAAGGGATCATCATTCGGCGATGCCAAGCATTGGCATGTTGCCGCCGAAAGTTTGTCCATACATGTCGATGAAGTTCCCACTGTAGGATCGGTTGCTGAGCGCACGAGTGGCGACTATGGACATGTCGCTTTTGTGGTCGCCGTGAACAGTGACGGTAGTTTCGTGATCAATGAATACAATCACGTTAATACCCTCGGGTTTTCTTCCCGTACCGCACGTTTCGGCGAGCAATCCGATCAATTCAGCAAATTCATTCACTTCGAGAATCCGCCACCATCATGATGAAAACCTTAACGAATCTAGCAGTTGTTGTTGTGTTCACTGGTTTCCTAGCCGGTTGTGGTGACCCGTCCCCGGATGCGGCCTCCTCGATGCCGACAGCATCTCGGGGGGTGGCGGACAGCCCGATCCCAGAAGCCGCCAACAACCCCAACCGGCTGGCAGCGGCAGAATTCGTGATCGCTGCGGCAACCCCGGATGCCAGACTGGATCCGGCTCCCCAACACGCCACGACTCGCGCCACCGCGCACGTAACCCCAGAACTCGCCCAGCAAATCACCACCGCGGACACCACAGCAGATGTTCCCGGATGGTGGCGGAGGCTACTCACCACAGATGGCTACGTCTCAATCGAGATCAGCAACGTCACTGGTGATGAGCCTCAAGCCGCGCCGCCTCCGGGAAGCCCAGAACCAACCATCACTCCGGGCCAAGAAGTGCAGCTGGAGGTGATGTTCACCCGCACCTCTCATGCCGTCGGCCGTGCCCCTCGCCAGGGGGTGAAAACCCACATCTGGGTTGTAACGGTCCGCGATGGCCTGGTGGTTGCTTTCGAACCGGATCAGAGCGACTAGAACACGGGCAGGCTCGCGGCTGGGGTGTGGGTAACTTCCCGGCCCGGGTGGCTCATACCTATAGCTACAGCGAAGACAAAGCCCCCGGGGGCTGTGAGGAGGTTTGAGGAAATGAAGGATGCGGTTCTGGTTCATCGGTTGCTGCTGCACGCGGCATCGCAGCTTGAGAAGGCAGGTGAGGCTTGGGCCGACGATCTGGTATTGGACGTGATTTCTGCTGGGTTCGAAGTTCAGCAGTTCATCGCCGCCGCCAACGTCAATGCCGAGACCGATATCACGGCTGATCTGGGGTGGCGTGATGCGATCCTGCAGGCGTTCGAGGTCGTGGCCGCCTGGTCTGCTGACACGACCGCGAAGGCGGCGTTTGCGATTCGGATGGATAACCTGCGCCGAGCGGCCACGTCGGGGAGTGCGTCGTGACTTCTGGGTGGGGCCGGGTTCGACAAATCATGTCGGAGCGACTGGCCACAGGGAAACCGGTTTCGTTTCGGACGTGGCGGGCGGTTGTTGCGGCCGCGGTCAATAACCTGGCCCGTCAAGGACTGAATGATCCCGTACTGCGGTACGTGGCGCAGGTGGCGGCCGCCGCCAGGGATACCGTGGCCGGCGCCCCGCTGGGTGGAGACGATGTCGTGGTTGATGCTGTTCGCCGAACTGTTGCCGCGCCGCCGGGGGTGGATCGCCCTGCTGCGGAGGAGGTTCGGACGGCTTTGTTGCTGGCCACTCATGTCGCCTCCAGGTCGGTGACGTTGGAATGGCAAGAACGTGTCCTCGACGCAGTGATGCGGGAATTGCTGCCCACCCCTGGGGTGGAGTTGACGGTTCCGCGGGTGGCGTTGCGGGAGTGGCAGCACGCGGTCGCGTCGTTTCATGACGGCGTGTCTCCTCAGGGTGCAGCATGGCTGGCGATGGTGCAGTCAACTCTGCTGGCTCGCACTAGTCGGTGGCTTCGGCAGGTGGAGACGTCGCCTGGTGTGGACCTGGAACGGCTTGCTGTCGGGGTATGGAATGCCGAAACCGCGTGGCGAACAGCCCAGAAAGCTTGGGCTTCCGCTCGTGTCCTGGCGCCCGGTATTGGTGCCGGCGAGGCGGTGATGAATCAGGCCTGGGCAGGGGTTGTAGCCGCATTGCGGCGCGAGAAGTCCCCCGCGGTGTGGATGGCAGCAATGATTGACTCCGGGTTCGCCGGGTCACTGACCGCAGCCCTTGCGATACGGGCACCCTCAGAACTGGAATCACTGCTGACCAGGGTGGGCACAGAGCTGGAGATCCTGGCCGACCCTCTGCACGGCATCACCCTCCACGACATTCCCCACCCGCACGCTGAACTACCAGCAAAGCAAGCAGGCGCTGCAACTACCCCACCCCCGTCTCCTTCCCTCTCCGTGGCCCGAGAGGTTCCTTCACGATCGGCGAGGAGTGAGCCGCGACGTGAGGACGCAATAGTGGAGGTGTCGCGTGAAGGTAGCGGCCCGGAGGGATGGCGGGAGATGGCGGCGATGCGGGATGCCGGGGTGATCGCTGCCGCCGCCCTGGCCGGTGATCCCGCCGCCAGCCGATTGACGGCAGAAGTTCCTTCCGAACGGCTGGAGCAGCTCGTCGCCCAAGGACAGGCGGCGATCGCGCAGCTGGTGACCTGGTCGCAGCCCTTGGCAGAAGCCGCCATCGCTCGGATCGGTTACCGCAACCAGGACATCCGGCAGGATGTGATGGAGGCAATAACCAAGGCAGCCCACAACTTCGACCCAGCCAAGGCGGGGCTGTCGACATACATGTATCAACAGGCCCGGTGGGCCGTGATGCATCACCTCAAAACCTTGGGTCGTGAACCAGCCCTGGAAGGTTTTGTGAGCGACGAGCAGGTGCGTGATGGTGAAGCCTTGGCGTCCGGGAAGACACGATCTGCTGAAACCGAAGCCATCAGGTCCGTGGAGATGACCCGGCTCATTACTCATATACGGCAGCTGCCGGAACTCGAGCAGCGTATCCTGACCGCACGTTTCGGCCTGGAGGGTCAAGCGCCGGCGACACAAGCAAGCGTCGGATGTGAGCTGGGGATTTCGGCCAAGTCGGTGGCGAAGCTCGAGCGAGCGGCCCTCACCAAGCTGCGCGGCGACCCCCAGCAGCCCGTGACCACGCAGACCGCTTCGATGTCGCAGTTGGCGGTGGAGTTACAGCGAGCCGCCCCCAAAGACCTGGTGGCGCGGCTACGACGCAACCTCGAGCAGCGGCGCAAGCTACAGCAACCACGCCCACTGATCGACGTGATCCGAGAAACCGCCACACGACAACGCCGTAGCTTGAAAACACGACCCGAACCAGCACGGAACCGCGGCGAGGAAGGACTGGAACGGTGATACAGAACCGAGTCCGCCGAACAGTGACATGGATCACCGGCCTGCTGGTTGCGGGCCTGGTGTTCTGGGCTGTTGATGTGTTCAGCTGCGGTTTCCGTGCCGCTAGTGGAGTAGCGAATCTGTTCGTGGCTGTCAACGCGGGCCTCTCGGCGGTGCAGACGCTGCAAGGTTTGTCGTGGGATTCAGCGGATCTGCTGTCGGGTGCAGTCGCGGTGCTGGTTGCTGTCTTGGGTTGGTGGTATTACCTGCTGGGTCGGCCGCAGCGCTCCGGTGAGGAGCACGGCTCGGCCCGCTGGGGGCGGCCCCGGGATCTGCGGCCATTGCTGAACAAGAATCCGGAAAGGAATCTGTGGTTCGCCCGGCAGGTGGGGTTGAGCCTTGACCGCGCCAAACGGCCGGAGCATCAACGAAATCTGAATGTGCTGGCGCTCGGGGCTTCGGGTTCGGGCAAGTCACGGTACTTCTTGGCTCCGAACCTGATCCGTGGGCTGGCATCAGGATTGGTGGTGGATCCAAAAGGCGAGTTGTTGGCCATGACCGGCGCGGCCCTGGGAAAGGCCGGGTATCGGATCCGGGTGCTGAATCTGGTGGACTTCGCCGCCAGCGATGGCTTCAACCCGCTGAGCTATCTCAGACCTGGGCATGCGCCAGAAGATGTTGCGCTGCTGGTTCGTAACATCATCACCAACACGACGGTCGAGGACCGGACGGGTGGGGATCCGTTCTGGGAACGCGCGGAGTCTGCTTTGATGACGGCGTTGATCGGGTTCGTGGTGGCCACTTACCCGAAACCCGAAAGGCATCTAGGGTCGGTGATGGATCTGTTGGGGCAGATGCGCGCCACCGGTGATCATCATGGCCCTTCCCCTGTGGATGCGATGTTTGCGGCCGCCGAGAATCATGCCGCGGCCAATGAGTTGCTGGGATTCGCGATCAATCAGTATCGCGTCTATGGCCAGGCGGCAGAAAAGACGGCAGCATCGATCATTGTGACTGCGGCTGCCCGGCTCGCCCCGCTGCACATCCCAGCGGTCCGCCAGCTGCTGGCTGCTGACGGCCTCGGTATCGATGAAGTTGGTTTCACTCCGACGATGCTGTACTTGGTGATCTCGGATGCTGACAAGCAGTTCAGCTGGCTGGCTGCCACGGTGTTCACCACATTCTTCCAGCGCTCAATCTGGCTGGCAGACCAGCAACCCGACCGTCAATTGCCGACCCCCGTCATGTGTTGGATGGATGAGTTCGCCAACATCGGAAGAATCCCGGACTTCGAGGTGCTGGCGGCAACAATCCGGTCCCGCGGCATCAGCTTCATCGCATGCGTGCAGGACATAGGCCAGGGCAAACGTCTCTACAAGGACGGCTGGACCAGCATTGTGGGTAACTGCGACACAGTCCTGTTCCTCGGCAGCGGTGACAGCGACACAAGGAAGTGGGTATCGGAACGACTGGGCAAGGAAACAATCCGCACTGTGGACACCTCAACCTCGCAGGGCCGTGGCGGCGGATCGTGGCAGCGTAAAACGATCGGCCGGGAACTGATGAGCGCCGATGAGATCGGACGCCTGCCCGGAAATCAGGCGATCGTCATGATCCGCGGTATTCCACCCCTCCGGGCGAAGAAACTCTCCCCCATCTCCGATAAATAAAACACTGGATAGAAAGAAAGGAGAAAACCAGTGAGCATGGACATTGTATTGAAGAAAAATCTCGCCCCAACTCGTGTGCAGATTGCGGAACAGATTCAAGCAGCAATTGCCTGCGGGAATCTTCACATCGGGGAGGTCCTTCCGCCTGCGCGAGAACTCGCCCGTGATCTGCGGGTACCGGTGAGCACCACGCTCTGGGCCTATGCACAACTCGAGGCTGACGGCTGGTGCACCTGCTCCCCCAACAAGAAGACCACCGTCACAGCAGCCCATTCAAGGAACTACTGAACGAACAGCTGCGGGGCAGGGAGGCTATCGTACATAGATGCAGACCTGCCCCGCAGACAGACTCATCGTCGATAGCGGAAAGGGGTGAGTGGGATGTCTGAGGATGTTGAGGATCGGGTTTCTCGGCTGGCGGAGACGGTTGCTGAGTATGGGGAGACTTTGGGGAACCTCGGTTCGGTGACGGTTGAGCTTGCAGGTGAGGTTGAGTCGCTGCGGATTGTGCAGGAGCGGCTCCTCGAGGCCCAGGATCAGGAGCAGGGTCAGGATGGGTCGTCTTCGTCGGCGGGGTGTGGTGATGGGGGGTTGCGGCCGTGGACTAGGTCTCGGCTGCGGGGGCCGGAGTGTTGGGATCAGTTGGTGTTGTGGGTTGATGAGATGTGTTCGGCTCACGCGGTCACTGTTATTCCACGGTGCTGGTTTGCTCATGAGGGCCTGGTTCTTGAGCTCGAGGCGTTGCGGTCGGGGTGGGTGGCTGCGATGGCACGGCACGAGGACAAGCCGTCTCGGGATTTGGCAGATTGGTACACCTATCTGTGGTGGCCGTTCCTGGCTCGTGTCGAAGAGGGCTTCGGTCGGTGCCGACATGAGCATCAACCTGATCCGGCAGCCATGGTCACTGATCGCACCTTTCTCCCTACTCCCCCGGCATCTGATAGTAAAACCAGCGAAGTCAGTGCAGCTAGTGCGGGCGGTTCTGCTAGTGCAGCTGTCCCGGCTAGTGCGGATAGTTCAGCTAGTGGGTCTAGTGTAGGTAGTTGACTACTGATCCTGCGGCGGCCGTCGGGGTGCGGTGGGGGTTGGTTGTCTAGAGATCCCGGCCGTGGTCTTGGTGGCGGTTTCGTGCCGGTTCGGGTCGTGTCTTCTCCTTGTTCTTTTGGAGTTGTTGTTTGCGTTGGGTGAGGGTTGTGATCTCGCGCAGCGTGTTGATGGTGGGGCCGCCCTTGTTGGCTTGGGTGATGCGCTGGATCTGATGGTCGATCCGGGCGATCGCGGCCGCGTGGGCCTGTTGTTGGGCGAGCACTTGGGTGCGTTCGGCCTTCGGTAGGTTCCAGGTGCGCAGCTGGGTGGTAAGTTCTTGGATTTCTGCGTCGAGTCGCTGGGCAGCGTGGATACGGTCGATGATGTTCTGGCCGGGTTGCAGGGCGGTAGTGTGTAGGGCTTTCTGCTGTTTGCGGGCGGCGGCGATCCGGCGGGTGAGTCGCTGACGTTTCGGTGCGGTCACGGCCCGGTCGGCGAGGTCCCGGAGTCGACGTTTGATACGGGACGCGGTGATCGTGGCCTCGACGTGGCGGTCCCGGAGGGCATCAACCTGTTTGCTGGGTTGCCGGGATGCTTGCGCCGGCGCAGCGGGTTGTGTCCTGGATGCTGCTACTGGGGTTTTCTTCAGGGTGGCGGCTTTGACCGGCACGGACGGTTCCGGTGTGGCCGCGGGCTCGGGTTGGGTGCGGGTGGCAGCACCGGAACGGTTTTTGACGCGGTCAAGGACGTGTTGGGCTTGTTGGATGGCCTCGCCGGGTGTGGAGTGCGTCCTGACTGTTGGGGTGTGGTGGGGGTTGTTGACGGGTGCAGGTCGTTGCTGCCGGGCTGCGGCTTCGTGGGTTTCGCGGGTGACGAGTTCGCGGATCCACTCGTTTTGGTCGCTGCGGTGCTCGGCGTCGGTGATGCATGCTGTGGCGTGGTGGATGTGTTCTGGCCACTGATCGTGGGGCAGGGCTGCGATAAGAGTCGCGGCTTGACGAGCGACGGCGACGGTGGCGTTGGCGTCGTGGTCTGCAAGTTGATCGGTGCGGGCGTTGACGAGTCGGGTGATGAGGCGTCCGGCCAGGGTGGGGGCGGATTCACCAAGAGCGAGTGGGGCTTGGAGTCGGGCTGCCCCGCCTGGGCGTTGGAAGAGCTCGGCGGGGTCTTTGACGGGCCGCGGGTCATCTGTTGGGGGGATGAGCGGGAATTCGCGGGCGGTGATCCCAGCTGCCGTGTACCGTTCGAAGTCTTTCGCGGCAGCTTTCATCCCAGCGGTATCGCTGTCGGTGGCTTCCCACACTGTTCGGGTGTGGGTGGCGATCTGGTTGGCTTGGGATTGGGTGAGGGCGGTGCCGAGGGGGGCGATACCAACGGCTTTGCCTTCGGTGGCGAGGGTGATCGCGAGGGCGTCGAGGGGACCTTCGACACGGACCAGTTCGGCGCCGTCGTCGACCAGGTGTTGGTACTCGGCCAGCCCGAAGAGGACATCGCCTTTGTGGAAGACCCGGGTGGTGGGGGTGTTGATGTACTTCGGTACTTGAGGGCCAGCACCTGGTGCGGCTCGCCCCACGAATCCGACGAGGTCACCGCCGCGGTCGTGGATCCCGAGAATGAGACGGTCACGGAACACGTCGATCAGTTGCTGGCCACGGCCCCATTTCACCAAACCGGCGTCGAGGAGTTCTTGGTCGGTGGCGCCTTGTTGACGGAGGTGCCGGAGAAGCACATTCCTGGGGGGTGCGTAGCCGACGATCACGCCTTCCTGGTCGGTGAGGTCGGTGCCGAGTCGGTTTGTCATGTAGGTGGCGGCCCCCGACCCGGTGTAGTGGCTGCGGTAGAAATCGGCAGCGACCTGGTGGAGGGCGATGATCCTTTCCCGGGAGGTTCCTTCCTCCACTTGTGTGGGATGGCTTGTCCTCACCGGCGGCTGGTCGCTACTACCGGGCTCTGCTTCCGGAACGGTTTCTTCGTGATCTTGGTGGGGCCGGGTTGATGGCAGCGTGGTGAAATCGAGGTTGGTTTCGGGGTTGTGGAGGTGGTCTATGGCCTCGTTGTCGGGTTCCGGAACTGGATCATCGAACCCCTCGTCGATGGCTGGCCCGGAATGCTCTGCCGGCAGGGACTGGAAGTCAACACCGGTTTCAGGATCGTGCAGCGCGTCCACGGGATTCGGCTCTGGTGGCTCAAGAACGTCATGAATGCGTTGGGTCAGCAACGGTGCGAGACCTTCAGCCTCGATGCCGTCAGGAATGAGAGACGCAGCGGTGGCGACCAGGACACGAGGGTCATGGCCTTCCTCGATGGCAGCGTTGATGGCGACGACAAGCTGGGTCCACTCGGGCAGGACACGAGCTTGATCCACGACGTCCCCGGGAACGTGTTCTGCCAGCATCTTGACCCAGTCAGGATCCTGCTGGACGACGTGATCGGGGTTCCGGAGCCGGTACCACAGGGCGGCTGCGGGGTGTTCGGTGGGGAGGGGGCCTTGTTGTAGGGCTTCGTGGAGGTTGTCGTCGACGTTGATGCCTGCTTGTGCGCGTGCGTTGAGGCGGGCGTGGAGCACGGGCCAGTAGGGATCGTTGATGACGGCTTGTGGCAGCTGCCAGCGGTTGGTGTGGGTGCCGGTGTGGTGGGCGGCACGATCCCGCAGCTGGTATTGCCATTGGCGTTCGTTGACGAATTGTGCTTTCGGGCCGAGGGGGGTGAGGTCGGAGTCGGGGACACCAACACTGGCGCGGAAGAGGGCCATGTCGCTGACCAGGTCGGGGGCGTCCAGGTAGGGGCGACTCCACGCCGGTGCGGTCTCGGGTTGGTTGAGCCACTCGGTGACCAGGTCACGCATTCTGGTGGCGGTGTCGGTGACCAGGTCGTGGCGGTGGTGGAGGTATTCCTGCCATTCGGGTGGCAGGAGACCGGCTACGGGGTCGGGGATGTGCCACAGGCTTGGTAGGGGTCCGCCACCGCGTAGGTCGATGTGGTTTTTGGCGAGACGCCAGGTCATGACGGCTACGGGGTTACGGGCATCTCCCATGGGACGTGACGCCAACGCGACGTCGAAGATGGAGCATGCGTCGCGGCTGGTGAGTTCGAGAGCGAGCATCTGGGTACGCAGCTCGGTGTAGCCTCGCATGTCCTGGGCGCCTGGGATACGTTCCTCGATGTGTTCATCGATCCGGGCACAGGTTTCTTCGCCGGCGACGGCGGCGAGGCCACTGGCGATGCTGTCTTGCCAGATCGTGGCGTGGTGTTGCAGGAGGAGTTGTGGATCTTCGGCGAGTCGGGTTTGGGTGGTTGCCGAGACGGCTTGACCATCCCGGCTGAAGAGCGCTTCGAGAACTTCAACGGGGGTGGGGGGTTCGAGGGTTTCCATGAAGATGCCGGATTCCTCGGCGGCTCCGGTGGTCACCCAGGTGTGGTTTTCGTGGCGGCCGCGTGACATTGCCACGTACAGGTTCTGGCGGCTTTCCACGCCGGTGATGAGGGTGTGGGTGGAGTCGACGGTGATGCCTTGGGCGGAGTGGCTGGTGCCGGCGTAGCCCAGTTCGCAGGATTCGGTGACGTACCTGGCGGGCAGGGTGGCTGCTAGGCCGTGTTCGGTGCCTTGTACCTGTAGGGAGCCGTCATCGTTGACGTGGACGACGCGCCAGCGTTGCCGGTTCTTCACATAGTCGGTGGCCGACACGGTGAGGTTACGGTCGTTGGTGCGGGTGACGATGATGTCTCCGGTGCTGGCGTGGTTTCCATCACGCAACGCCACCGATGCCCCGTCGTCGACGACACCGGTGGTGATGAGGTGTTGGCGGGCGAGACGATTCAGCCGGGTGGCGTCTTCGTTGGTGGCGGTGATCATCACGGTTTCCCAGCCGCGATCGATGTCTGCCTGCCATGCGGCGGTGATGACTTCGCTGGCGACATCGTCGGCGACGGTGTGGATCCGGTCGTGGTCGAGGTAGTAGCCAAGCGCGTCGGTGTTGCCTTCGCGTAGCGACAGGGATGCGGCGGCTTCGTCGGGATCGACGAAACGCATGACTTCATCGAGGGTGACGGTAGCGACGGTGTCGTCGGCGGCGATGTCGCGGAGCACCCCGCCGGCGGTGACGGCGGCGAGTTGTTGGTGATCACCGATGAGTCGTATGGATGCGCCACGCGAGGTCGCGAAGCTGATGAGTTCGGCAAGTTCGAAGGTGCCGGCCATGCCGGCCTCGTCAACCACGACGAGACTGCCGGCGTTGATGTTCTCTGCCCATGCCGGCAACGCGGTTCCATGGGTGAGAGCGGCTGTCAACGACGCGATCGTGCCGCCCGGGGCGTCCATGGCTGTCTGCAATCCATCAACAGCAACGTGAGTGGGAGCAGCCGCGACCACGGTGCCGCCACCGTTCTCCCACGCCCTGGCAAGGACCCGCATGGCCGTAGTTTTCCCTGTGCCAGCCGGCGCCAAAGCGAGCTGCACCCGGCTACCAGAAGTCGCGAACTCCCGTACCAGGCGGGTTTGCTGCGGATTCAACTCAACGCCGTTGGCAACTGATTCCAGTAGCGCAACAGTGACGGCTTCTTCCCCAACGGTGGCGCCATCTTGGCTGCGGGCGGTCTCCCGAATGAACTCCTCAGCTTCGAGGATCCGACGGCTGGTGTAGCGCAGCTGGTGGACCCGCTCATACATGGACGCGCCATCACTACGCCGCAACTCGGCCGGCACTTCGATCGCCGCTTCGGGATCTGTCACAACCGGAATCGACTGCTGCTCAACAACAGCATCGATGACACGCGCCACCAGGTCGTGATGCTGCCCGGCCGCCACGTTGAGGCCACGAACCTGCCGTTCTACCTCCGCGGTGACGTGCTGGATCTGCCAAGTCGCACGCCGTTCTTCGAGTGCCCCCACGACCCGCTCAGCCACCCGATCCACCAGGACCGTATCAACCATTCGGGTCCTGGTTCGCCGGTTCAACACCCCAACCGCCATGTCATCGACCAGGGATTCGCCACCCAGGATCTCAGCTGCTTGGCTGCGCCAGGTAGCGCGCTGCTCAGCCAAGGAACGGGGTTCGTGTTTCGCTTCCCTAGTTTCCAGAGTTGCTTGCTGCGCCAACGCGAGCGTCTCCACCGGTGTGGGTGGCCGCAAGTGACGCTGCTCGAAAGCGGCCACCAACTCTTCCTGACGTGCAGTGATTGCATCACGACGGGTTGACCATGCTTCGATCAACTCCTGCGGGATCCCGTCGATCTCACGGATCGGTCGCCGCCCAGAATCCGATTCCCGAACCCGAAACCCAACCCCCAACTTGTCGGTCAGGATCCGCTCCATACTGGAGTTGTACCGCTCCGATGCCGCAACCATCAGCTGGTAGATCACACGACCATCCAACGCAAGCCAGGCCCCATCCGCTGCGTCCTGAACCTTGTTGGAGATCGCAACATGGGTGTGGAGATCAGGATCCCCCGCCCGGGAATCCCGATGCACGAACTGCGCCGCCAACAACCCCTTCGTCTCAACCTGACGTGCCCCACGAACCCCCCGCCGCGTATAGGCAGCCTGCTGCTCCAACCACGCAACAGCATCCTGCACAGCCTCGTCCTGGGCCTGCTCAATCACCCCAGCGACCTCACGACCCGCGATCGCCCACAACGCCGAAACCGACTTCACTGGGCTGAAGGTCACATCGAACCCGGCACAGGATCGACCCCCATCGCCCCGCAACTCCTGCTTCAGATGCCCGTCGAGTTCCTGCCTGCTCAACGGTTTCCGCCCATACCGCTTGACGAACGTTTTCTCCGCAAGCACCGTGCGGATCCCCGCCCGAACCTCATCAGGGATCCGCGCCCCCCGACGTCGCCCATGCTCCTCATTCCACGCGGTGTACGCACGCCGCAACAAGTCGTGGAACTGGCCACTGGTGCCGTCCTTGAACACCCGCCCCAGCTGCGACGCCTTCAACGCCTTCTCCGGTTTCAGCCCTGCTTCGAGTGCTTGCTTCTCGATAGCATCAGCCTCCGGGTGGCGACCAGACCCGAACAAGGCGCGCATCTGATCCTCACGCACCACCGACCCAACAGCGACAGCGAACTCGTCACCAAACTCCCCCAACCCCTCCAAACCTTTACCCAGCCAGCGACCCGGCGACTCCCCCTTCTCTGCGTAATACTCAGCCAGCTTCTGGCGGCCAAGGTTCGTGTCATCGAACGCCGCTACCTGCTTCGTCAGATACTCATACCCATCCCCCGCCGAGATCTTATGTAGCGAAGCAGTCACCAGGACCCACCTCCCTCCCGTCCCCTTCCCTGACCAGGGACTCCAGCATACATGTCCGAAGTGCAAGAGGTGTGTCGGATGAAAACAGAAAAATTTGTGGGGGCGGTGTTAGGAGGGCAGAGAGTGAGGGTGAGGTAGGATGTTAGGACTGGAACACTGGAACATTGACGAGTTCGGAGGTTGTCATGGCGGTGGCTGCTAGAGAACAGGCGAGAAAAGCACAAGCAGAGAGACGACGGAAGCTGCTGGAGAAGGAGAAGAAGATCGAGAAGGCCCTGTCCGCCTTCTACCGCTCCACCACCCGGCTGGAAGCAGCACGCGCGAAGGTTGTGTCTGCTGAGCAGACGCAAGCCAAAACCGTCCAAACCCTCGCCGCCCTGGTCGACGACCACACCGAGGTCGCCAAGCTGTGCCAGCTCGAACTCACAGAAGTACGCCGCCTCCTCCGCGTCACCGTCCCGCCGGAAACCCCGACCGCAGCTGAGGAAGCATCTTCGGTCGAGACCTCCCCCACCCCGGAGTCCCCCGAGGAAACCGACGCCGAACAGGAACCGACCGAAGAAGAAAAGCCCAGCGATGGCTTCAGTCGATGAACTCCGGCCCTTCCTCGAAGACCCGGCAGTCATCGAACGGTGGCGGAACCTGATCTCCACCACAACACTCGACTCCGGATGCCGCATCTGGACCGGAGCAATCTCCAGCAAGGGTCATGGACGATTCTGGGTCGGACAACGAACCGATGGCCGCGACCTAGTCATGATCGCCCACCGCTTCGGCTACGCCATCACCTACGGACTCGACGCACTCCTAGCCGCCGACGTCATCCGCCACCTCTGCGACGAACCCTCCTGCCAAACCCCCACCCACTGGGCCGCCGGCACCACTGCCGAAAACACCACAGACTGGTGGCAACGCCACCACACCCCCGGCTCCCCCCTAC